>JANODF010000532.1:0-21348 GCA_031412555.1 Archangium sp.
CCCGAGACGAAGCGGGCCACCGCGAGATCCGTGAGCACCCGCGCGAGCAGTGACTGGTCGTCGGTGGTGCGCGCGAGCGTGAGCGCCTGCGTCAGCTCTTCCACCGCCTGTGTCAACCGGCCACGCACCCGCCACGCATTGCCGCGCTGGCGCAGTCCGATCGCCAGGGTCTTCGCGTCGATGCCCACCGATCGGCCCACCCGAATCGCGTCGTCGAGCAACGCCAGGTGCGACGCGTACGGCCCGGTGCGCACGATGACGGGCTCGAGCACCGTGAGCGCACGCAGCGCGGCGTTCGCGCTTTCTTTCGAAGGCGGCAGCGTCGAGAGCGCGCGTTCGAAGACCTCGGTCAGGTTCTGCCGTTCGACGAAGAGCTCGTTCATGCCCTCTTCGGTGCGTTCGGTGCCGAGCTTGTCGAGCGACTCCTGGCCCAGCTCCAGAATGTGCGCGGCATGACGGGTGCGCGCGGCGGCGACGCCCTGCATGGCCTCGAGTTGCTGGCCTGCGAACTCGTGCACGCTCTCCAGCATTCCGAGGCGCAGCGTGTTGGGCAGCTCGGGCGCCACCGAGTGCGTCAGCAACGACTTGCGGTGAAGCGCGGCCACCACCTCGAGCCGCAGGGGCGCCACCTGAAACGAGGTGAGATCGAGCACCTCCACCGCGCTGTCGGGCGTGAAGCCGCCGCGGAAGACCGAGAGCTGGGCCAACGCCGACTTCTCCACCGCGGTCAGCAGCTGCCACGACCAGTCGATGGTGTTCCACAACGTCTCGTGCCGGCCCTGACCGGGCGCCTGACCACCGAGCACCTCGAACCGCGCGGACAGTCGATCGAGCAGCGACTGCGGGCTGTCGTGTTGAAGCTGCGCGGCTGCCAGCTCGATCGCCAGCGCGTGGCCTTCGAGCCGCTCGCAGATCTGCACGAGGATGGGGAGGTCGTTCGCCGCCGGCCGTGCGCCCACCAGCTGCGCGCGCGCGATGAAGAGCTGCACGGCTTCCGAAGCGGTGCCCCCGGTGGTGGTCAGCGCCTTGAGTGGCTGCACCGCTTCACCCGGCAGCCGCAGCGACTCGCGGCTGGTGACGAGGAAGTGCGTCTCGGGTGCGAACTCCATCCACTGGGCCAGGGTGCGCTCTGCGTGCACCACCACCTGCTCGAAGTTGTCCAACACCACCAACGCGGGCCCGAGGCTGCGCAAGGTGCGCCCGGTCTGCGTGACGGAGTCGTTGCCCGCATCCAACGGAAGGTCGACGGTGAGCGCGCGCGCGACGGCCTTGCACACGTCTTCCGCGCTGCGGGCCTGGGCCAGGTCGACGAACCAGGTGCCGCCGTTCTTCGCCCACCGTTCACGTTGCCGCCACGCCGCTTCACGGGCGAGCCGCGTCTTGCCCACGCCGCCAAAACCCACCACCGTCACCAGCCGCGCGCCTTCTTCGAACGCCGTGGTCAGCGCGTTGAGCTCGGCTTCGCGGCCCACGAAGGGTCCGTTGGGCGGCAAGAGGTTGGTGCGCCCGGGGTGTTCGTTGAGGAACTCGGAGACCGCGGCGAGGAACTGATCCTCCTGCGGGAGCGGCGCGCGTTTGCGGCCCGGCTTGGTGGTCGGCTCGGCGCGTTTGACCGCGATGGTCTCCCGGGTGGGGATCAACGCCGGTCCGTTCTGCGGAACGGTGGTGGGCTCGGGGAAGAGCGCCTTGAGCGCGCCTGCCACCCGGTGCGCGGAGTGTGCGCTGCGCGTCTCGTCGAGGTGCGCTTCGAAGGCATCGGCCGCGGCAGCGCAGTCGGGGAAACGGGCCGAACGATCGGCCTCCAGCATGCGCATCACCACGTCTTCCACGCCTGTGGGCAGCGTGGGCACGAGCGTGCTCGGCAAAGGAATGCGGTGCTCGAGGATCGCCCGCAGCGCCTCGGCGTCGGAGGGCTTCAAGAAGAGCCGATGCCCGGTGAGCAGCTCCCACGCGACGATGCCCAGCGCGAACTGGTCGGAGCGGCCATCGAGCTCCTGCGCCTCCAACTGCTCGGGGGAGAGATAGGCGAGCTTGCCCTTCACCACGCCCACTTCGGTCTTGGTGCTGCGGGTCGCGGCGTGCGCGATGCCGAAGTCGAGCACCTTGGTGATGCCGTCCCAGGTGACGAAGAGGTTCGGCGGTGAGATGTCGCGATGCACGATGTGCAACGCGCGGCCGGTGAAGTCCGTCTTGGTGTGCGCAGCGTGCAACCCGCGGGCGGCGTCGATGAGGCAGTGCAGCGCGACCGGCAGCGGGAGCAGCTCTCCGCGTTTGGCGATCTCGTGGAACACCGCGGCGATGTCGCGGCCGCGCAGGTACTCCATGGTGATGAAGTAGAGGCCGTCGGCCTGGCCCGCGTCGTAGATGTTCACCACGTTCGGGTGACTCAAGTCGGCCGCGATGCGCGCCTCGTCGAGGAACATGCGCACGAAGTCGGGGTTGTCCGACTGATGCGGGAGGATGCGCTTCATCACCACCAGCTTCTCGAAGCCGTCGATGCCGGCCTGGCGCGCGAGGAACACCTCGGCCATGCCGCCCGAAGCGAGCTTCTGCAGCAGGGTGTACCGGCCCGCGAAGGGAGTCATGAGCGGGCCTTCTCTCGTGTGGAACAGCCGAGCGAAGTCGAGGGGTCGGTCGCCACACGAGGGAGAGGTGGCAACTCCACTGGGCTCGATGCGAACGGTGTCACTGCAGTGCCTCGATGAAGTGGGCGATCTCGGTGAGCGCCACGGCGCGATCGGTGTCGCGCGGAATGATGTGAAAGCCCCGCTGCAACAACACGCGCCGAGAGAAGGGCAGCCGCTCTTGCAGCGCCATCACCGCGTCGGTGTCGACCACGTGGTCATTCACCGCGCCGATGATGAGCGAAGGGCAGGTGATGCGCTTCTCGGCTTCGCGCGCGAGATCCGCCAGGGCGAAGAGATCGATCGCCCGCGCCATCGGGTAGCGGGCCAACACCGGCGCTCCCGCCTTCACCTCGGCCGACTCGATGTCCGTGCCCTTCTTCACAATCCACTGCTCGCGCACGTCGAGGCCGGGCAGGTGGCGAAGGCGGCGCAACAACCGGGGCCCGAACGCCTTCAACTCGAGCGCGGGCGCCAACAACACCAGCCCCCTCACGCGCGGATTTCGCGCCGCCAGCACCATCGCGAGCAGCCCGCCCATGGAGAGGCCGACCAGCATCACCTTCTTCGCTCCACTGAGGGAACCCAGCGCTTCGGTGGCGGCGTCGAGCCACTGCGTCAGACCGGCGAACAACATCGCCTCGGGCGTGGTGCCGTGGCCGGGCAGGCGAGGGCAGAGCACATGCACGCCGCGCGCGGCCAGGGATTCACCGACCGGGCGCAGCTCCCAGGGGCTGCCGGTGAAGCCATGGAGCAGCAGCACCGCCACCTCGGCCTCCCCCACGGGGGGGCCCAGCGTGAATGGCGCGGTCTTCACCTCGTCGAGTCGCTGCGACATCGGACCCGAACCATAGTGCTGTGATGCTCAGAACCAACTCAACATCGCTCGACGAACGCCACCGAGGGGAATAGGCAGAGAGCCATGTCCGACCCGAAGCCGCCCGAGGTGCAGCTCCAGATTCAGCTCGATGACGCCATCGCCAATGGCCAGTACGTGAACATGGCCCTCGTCAACCACACCGAGACGGAGTTCACCCTGGACTTCATCTACGTGCAGCCGCAGCAGCCCCGCGCGAAGGTGCTCTCGCGCATCATCACCAACCCCAAGCACATGAAGCGGCTGATGCTGGCGATGCAGGACAATGTGGCCAAGTTCGAGCAGAAGTTCGGGCCCATCGAAGTGACGGATCCCGGCACACCGGTGCACTGAATGCGCGCACGCTCTTTCGCCCTGCTGATTCTCGTGGCGCTGAGAGCGTGGGCTGCCGAGCCCTGCGTGAAGGATGGGCTCCTGCTCTTTCCTTCACCGGGCGCCGTGGTGCCCACCAACGTGCAGTTCATCATTCAGGGCAGCGGTGCGGCGCAGGCGAAGGTGCAGGCGCTGCTCGCGAACAACGCCATCGCGCTGGTCGCCCAGGGCAAAGACGCCATTCAGGTCAAAGCCGAGAAGGGTTTCGTCTCGCAGGTCTCCCGCGTGGCCATTCGCCTGCGGCCGCTCAAGCCGCTCGAGCCCAACGTGGAGTACTCGTTGGCGTTGCCAGCGGAGATGGCCGGCGTGGCCCTGCTCAACGATCAACTCGGCGACGGCTCGTTGCGCTGGCTGGCGGGTGCAGGCCCCGACAAGAAGTCGCCGCGCTTCAAGGAGCGGCCTTCGTCGTCGGAGGGTTTCTACGAGCAGGACAAAGCGGGCGGCCTCACGCGCAAGCTCCGGCTGCGCACGTTGATCGACGAGACCAGCCCTGCGTGGTTCCTGGTGAGCATGCAGCGCGCGCGGGGTGGTTCGGCGCGCCAGCAGTACCCGGTCGCGGTCGAAGGTGACACGTTCACCATCGGCCACGACGCGTGCAGCGGAAACTTCGGCTTCGACGACGGGCGTGCGTACAAGCTCACGCTCGAGCTGTTCGATGCCGCGGGCAACAAAGCGACGGAGCGGCCGACATTGGAGATCGCCGCGCCCCGCCCGCTTCAGTGAGCCGGCTTCAGTCGTCGTCGCCGTCGCGGTCTCGGCCCTTCCCCTTGTGCTTCTTGACCTTCACCTTGCCCGGGCCGGGGGTGTCGATGATCACCGTCTTGCCGCGGCGGTAGCGGCGGTACTTGCCCTCGGGCACGCGCACGATTGAAGCCGGCACACCGGGGCCGTCGACGACCACCCAGCCACCGCGGTGATCCTTGGTGCGGTACCAACGCGGCCCGCGGCGCACCCAGTAGTAGTCGCTGACGAAGTAGACCTCTTCGTCATAGTCCTCCACGACCTGAACGCCGGGCTCCACCACCACCAGCGGCGGTGGCGCGTTGAAGGTGACGGTGGGCAGCTGAACGCTGATCTGCACCTGCGCGAACGCAGGCAGGGCGAGCACGGAAGCAGCGACGACGAAGGTTCGGATTCGCATGACCCGAGAGTACGGATCAGCCCCTCCAACAGGGGAAAGTATTTGCCTCAGCTCACCTGCACGGGCGGTAGGCCTTGCGGAGGCTGACCGGCCCCGAAACTCGCCATGATCTGTAGCCGAAGACCACGAACTTCGCGCCCTGGCGGACCTGCTCCTGCACGTCGCCGACGGTGAGGCCTTCGACACCTTTGATGGTCATGGCCCGGAACTCCAGGCAGCGTTCGGCGGGGCGACCAAACGGCGAATCACGTCGGCCAACGCAGGCGCAGCGCCGATCACCTCGAGAGGAAAACGGGCGGTGCCCACGAAGGGCACGCTGTCGGTCACCACCACGCGCGAGAGCGGAAGCACCGAGAGCCTGTCCTGCGCCGGGCCCACGAAGAGGCCGTGCGAGGCGACCACCGTCACGGGCGAGAGCGCGCCGTGTTCGATCACCGTCTGCACCGCCGCCGCCAGGGTTCCGCCGGTGGCGATCATGTCGTCGACCACGATCACGTGCCGGCCCTTCACGTCGCCCACCACGCCCATCGCCTTCACCTCGGAGCCCGAGATGCGCTGCTTGTGCACCACCGCGACGGGGAGACCGAGCGGCTGGGCGAACGCTTCGGCACGTTTCACCGCGCCCAGGTCGGGCGAGACGACCACCGCGGGCAAGGTGAGCGTCGAGCGCAGGTGCGCGATCAGCAGCGGCAGGGCGTCGGCGTGTTCCACCGGGCGGGGAAAACAGCCTTCGACCGCGCGGCTGTGCAGGTCGAGGCAGATGACGCGATCCACCCGGCCCGCGGCGATGAGCTCAGCCACCACGCGAGCACCCAGCGGCTCGACGCCCGAGACCCGGCGATCGTGGCGCGCGTAGCCGAGGTAGGGGATGACGGCGGTGACCGAGCGGGCGCCCAGGCGCTGACAGGCGTCGCTCATCAAGGCGAGCTCGAGCAGGTGTTCACCCACGGGCGCGTTCAACGCTTGAATGATGAAGACCTCCGCGCCGCGCACATTCTCTTCGAGCTGCACGTCGAGCTCGCCGTCGGGGAACCGTTCGAGACCGCAACGCCCCAGCGGGAGCTGCAGGGCGGCCGCGACGTTCCTGGCCAGAGCGGGGTGCGAAGAACCAGCGAGGAGGACAGGGCGCATGGGCGCAGCTGACCTCTGCGCCCTCACCGGTTCAAGTGCAACGTTCCTCCCGAGCGGAGTCGAGGGAGCACTTCGCTCCCAGTGCTTCAGAGCGACTCGAGGTACCCAATCAGGTCTTCGCGCTCTGCCGGGTTCAGCGCACCCAGGTTGCCGTGGTTCGGGTGCAGCCCGCCATTCACACGCGCACGCAGGGTGGGAACCTCTCCGGTGTGCAGGTACGGCGCCCGCGCCGCCACGCCGAGCAGACTGGGCGCTCGCACGCTCTCCCCGGTGCCGATGTCGCTGGCCGGACCTTCCTGGTGACCCGCCGCCGGGTGGCAGTTGGCGCACTGGCCCTTCTGGAAAGCGTCGAGCCCCGCCTGGCGCAGCTCGGCCGAGAGCACCCGCGACGGCCTGGGTGCCGGAATGGTGTCGAGCCACGCGCCGAGCGAAACGATCTGCTCCGTGGGCACCGGCGTTCCGCCCATGCGCTTGGTGAAGGTGTCGGTCATCAGGTTGCTCAGGTCAGTGAGGTCACCCTGCCAGTGGAACGGTGCGCGGTTCATCACCCCACCCGCGAGCGTCTGCGTGCGGCGCGCCTTGCCGTCGATGATCCACGTGTGACCGTCTTCGCCGCCTTCGGGGTGACATGACGCGCAGGCGAGCTGAGCCCCACCCCGCGGCGCTTCGTGGAACAACGAGTGGGCCGTCGAGCCCCGGCTCGAGTCATTGCTGAAGGTGCGCGAGAAGGTGGTGGCTAGGTCGAAGGTCATGGGCGAACCGCGCAGCGACTCCACCACCACCAACTTCGTCGGCGAGAGCCAGGCGACGCTGTTGAGCGCGAGGCCGGTGAGCCCGGCGGTGGCGAACAGGCAGGAGGTGGTGCTGTTGAAGGCGACCAACGGGTAGATGCTCAAACCCGTGCCGCCGGCGCCGACCACCGCGAGCTGGGTGCCGTCGGGCGAGAGCGCCGCGTCGACGGGCAACACGTCGTTGGTGCGCTGCACGCTGGTCACCATGCCGTTCTGAACGGTGGAGATCGCCGTGACGACCGCCGAGTTGGTGCAGCCCACCATCTGCCCGGGGATGCTCGCGCCGCCGCCGCCGTAGGGGTTGTTGCTGCCCGACGGGTTGTTGAAGCCCGCGTCAGGCGTGCCTTCGACGGTCAGCTGCTCAGCGTGAAGCTGGTGAATGATCAACGTGCGCGCGCCGGCGTTCACCATGCGCCAGGCCACCTGGCTCTGGTGCAGCTCGGCTTTGACGGGGCTGGGGTCGAGCGCCTGCGCAGGCGACTTGAGCCGCGTGGCGACCTGCCGGGTGTCGCCCAACGAGATCAGCTCGGCCGCGCGGAACGAGGTGCCCGTCAGGCCGGTGGGCGTCACCGCGAGATCGCGCCACTCCACGGCGGTCTGGGCGGTCTCGACAATCGCGCCCTCGGCCGACACGCGCACCACTTCACCACCCGCGCAACCGACGTTGAGTTCATTGGTGGCCGCGTCGAGGGCCAGCGCGCGCGGCTCGGCGCAGACCTGCAGCACGGTGACCACCTGCTGCTTGACGGTGGCGATCGCCCCAGCGCCGCGCAGGAGCACGAACAGCTCGCCATTCTTTCCCTCGACCACGCGGGTGGGCCAGCTCTTCTCAGGCAGCGCCACATCGTAGTCGAGGGCCGCACGATTCGCGTCGAACACGCGCAACCGATCGCCTTCCACGTCGGCCATCACCACGCGCTGTTTGTCGGCGGTGACCAGCAGGTGGCCGCCGACCACCGGGCGGAAGGGCATCAGCGGCTGCGCGGTGCTTTGGGGCGTCGAACCATTTCCCGGCGTGCCCGGAGCACCGGGCTGCTGCTCCGCACAACTCACGGCGACGACGGACACGACGACCGCGACGAGCAGCTTTTGCATGGTGAGCCCCCAACCCGATGGATGTCAGCGAAGCTAATGCCAGCGCCAGACCAATGGCGAGGTGTGACCGCTCCTTACAGTGGTAACGGTTCACGCGCTTCAACCCAGGCGCGCGGTGGTGGATCGTTCAAAGCCACCAGCCCGCCGACGATGGCGCAGGTGGTGTCGCGATCGCCCAGCCCCGACACGGTGGTCCACATCGCTTCGGTGAAGTCGTCGTGGTGTTTGAGCGCGCACCACACAGCGAAGGGCACGGTGTCGTGGCTGAGCACCTTCTTCCCGCTGCCCAGCTGCTCCACCGCGTGTGCCACCGGGACGTCGAAGCCCAACCGCGAGGCGCGCTCCAGCCCATCGCGGGTCAGGCCGGGGGGCGTGCGGGTGAGGATCTGCGTCCACACCACCGCGCGCTTTTCTTTGCGCGAAAGGCACGCCGCTGCCAGCGCCACGGCCACCGCGCCCGCTTGCGCGTCGGGGTGCGCGTGCGTCACCGCGGCTGAACGATGCGCTTCTTCGACGACGGTGGACAAGGAAGCCTGCGCGAAGAATGCGCCCAGCGGCGCCACCCGCATCTCCGCTCCGTTGCCCATCGAACCCTGACCTTGAAACAGGGAGCGGGCCGCCTTCGACCACGGCACGCCGATCGACAACTGGGCGAGCACGTCGTGCGCACCGCTGCCGTACCCGCGGGAGGGTTCGGCGGTGTAGCGGCGGCCGAAACGCTGACCCAGCTCATCGGGGTCGATGGTGCCGCGGGCCGTGAGGGTCTCCACCACGCTCAAGGCCATCGCGGTGTCGTCCGTCCACGCCCAGGGCGGTTTGACCGGCACCCGGCGATCCCGCAGCGCCGCTTCGAGGACGTCGGGCGGCTGAAAGAAGCGCTCCCCGAACGCGTCGCCCACCGACAACCCTTCCAGCGAACGCTGCATGAGCTCTGCCGGTTTCATTCGACGGGTCACGCTGCCCAATCCGATGGGCGAGCGCAATCACACCTTCCGCTGTTGTCAGCGCCGCGCACAGGTGGTGAGTCAGCCCGCCATGGCGTCCGTACCTTCAGCCCTGTTGGAGCAACTGCTCCTCACCCGCCGCAAATATTCGCTGCCCGCGCAGCTCCGCCCGATGGCGCTGGCCTTCGGGCCGCAGGTGCTGGGCGTGTTGTTCCCGCACTTCTCGGGCGCGGTGGTGTGCAGCGAAGACGCGGTGGAAAACGACGTGTTGCGGGTGGCCGAAGCGTTGGGTCACCTGGAGCGCGCCATCGGCACGCTGCACGAGAAGATGCCCGAGAAGCTGGTGGAGCGTTTTCTTCTCGGCCTTCCTGAAGTGCTGACCACGCTCGAGGCCGACGCGGCCGCCATTCTCGAAGGGGACCCCGCGGCGCGCAGCTACGACGAGGTGGTGCTCACCTACCCGGGCTTCTACGCCATCGCGATGTACCGGGTGGCGCACCTGCTCCACACGTTGGGGCTGCCGCTGTTGCCGCGCCTGCTCACCGAGTTCGCGCACGAGAAGACGGGCATCGACATTCACCCGGGCGCCACCATCGGCCGGCGCTTCTGCATCGATCACGGCACCGGCGTGGTGGTGGGCGAGACCACGCACATCGGCAACGGCGTCAAGCTGTACCAGGGCGTCACCCTCGGCGCGCTCACGGTGGAGAAGGCGCTGGCCGACAGCAAACGCCACCCCACCATCGAGGACGAGGTGGTCATCTATGCGGGCGCCACCATCCTGGGTGGCACCACCGTGGTGGGCCATCACTCGCTGGTCGCCGGCAATGCGTGGCTCACCCAGTCGGTTCCTCCGAATTCTGTGGTGAGCCGGCGCAGCGAAGTCAGGCAGCGGCAGGCGGGGCCGATGTTCGAGGAGTACGACTGGGTGATTTGACCCTCATCGAAAAGCAGGTTGTTGCCGAAGCGGCGGGCATCCATTACAACGGATTTCCATCCACCCAAACGGACGAGGACTTCTCCATGCGCGCGAATTCGATTCTCGAGACCATCGGCAACACGCCCCACGTGAAGGTGAACCGGCTCTTCGGTTCGACCCATGAAGTGTGGATCAAGCTGGAGCGGGCGAACCCCGGTGCGAGCATCAAAGATCGCATCGCGCTCTCGATGATCGAAGACGCCGAAGCGAAGGGCCTGCTCACGAAAGACTCGGTCATCATCGAGCCGACCTCGGGCAACACGGGCATTGGGCTGGCGATGGTGGCCGCGGTGAAGGGCTACCAGCTGCTGCTGGTGATGCCCGAGTCGATGTCGCTGGAGCGCCGCCGGGTGATGGCCGCGTACGGCGCGAAGTTCGATCTCACGCCGCGTGAGAAGGGCATGAAGGGCGCCATCGCGCGCGCGCAGGAGCTGGTCGCCTCGACGCCCAACGCGTGGATGCCGCAGCAGTTCGAGAACGAAGCGAACATCGAGGTGCACCGCCGCACCACCTCGCAGGAGATTCTGAAGGACTTCCCCGAAGGCCTCGACGCCATCATCACGGGCGTGGGCACGGGCGGTCACATCACCGCGCTGGCCGAGGTGCTCAAGCCGAAGTGGCCGAAGCTGCAGGTGTTCGCGGTCGAGCCGGTGAAGTCGCCGGTGATCTCCGGTGGTGCTCCGGGCCCGCACCCGATTCAGGGCATCGGTGCCGGCTTCATTCCGAAGAACCTGAAGAAGGAGCTGCTCGACGGGGTGATCCAGGTCGAGCACACCGACGCGTTCGAGATGGCGCGCCGGGCGGCGAAAGAAGAAGGCCTGTTCATCGGCGCTTCCTCGGGTGCGTCGCTGCAGGCTGTGAAGCAGAAGCTCAGCGAGTTGCCCGCGGGCAGCCGGATCCTCACGTTCTGCTACGACACGGGCGAGCGCTACCTCTCGGTCGAAGGCTTCTTGCCGTAGTTCTCCCTCGCCCTGCCGTCGAAGCTCCCAACTCAGGGCGGCAGAAACACCCACGTGCCGACGCCATCGAACAGCGTCATTCGCCTGCGGGTCGCGTCGTAGACCATCGCCGAGCTCAACCGATTCGGCGGCGAGGTGACGGGCCTGAGCTGCTGCCAGCTCGTGCCATCCCAGGTCCACGTATCGGTCATGAAACTCCCCCCGTAGAGCACCGCGTGTTGGCGATCGGCATCGAAAGCCATCGTTCCGCGCGAACGCACCGGCGGAGACGTCACGTTCTGCGCGCTCCACTCGCTGCCATCCCAGGTCGCAGTTCCATTGGCGTACACCACCACCCGGTTTCTGACCGAGTCCCACGCGAGCTCGGCTGCGTGCAGACACGTGGCGTGTGAAGGCAGCCTTGCGCTTCTCCGCAGGCGTCGATGGTGCACGCATCGGAGTCGTCGCAGTTCTTGAGCTGACCCACGCAGGTTCCGGTCACGCACGTGCCCGTGGCGCAGAGGGATTCGCAGGCGATGCCTTCGGGCCTTCGCGTCGCCACGCACTGTTGCGCTTCGAAGTCGAAGTGCGCCTCGAGGCAGACGCCGTTGGCGGTGCATGCAGGGGTCGCGAGCGCTTCGCCGGTGATGGGAATCTCGAGCGACCCCGCGTAGAGGCGACCATTGAACGAACCGGGTTGTTCGGGCGCGAAGCGAACGACGAGCTGCTGCGACACGCCGCGTTCGAGCTCCAACCGCGCGAGGTCGAGCGTGAACGGAGCGTCGATGGTGAGCTCGACCTCCGCCCGTGAGCCGCCCACGTTGGTGAGGGTGACCTCGGCGGTGGACTGCTGACCGACGAAGGTCGCGGGGAGGGCGAGAGACGGCGGATCCGCGATGAGTTGCCCCGGGGTCACCTGAATGACGCCGGGAGAACAGCGACAGCCCGTCACCATGACCAACCCGAGGACAGCGACCGCGAGTCGGAGGTGATGCGCCTGGCGCGTGATGCAGTCAGGAGAAGCCACCTCGAGGACGGTGGTGAGTCGAGGTGCACTTGCGTGCTCGAGACGAGCAGGCCTCTCGGCACCGGGACTTTCGTTCTCGCAGTGAGCCAGGCTTCGACGTTTCATCGGCACTATGCGCTTTTGTCGGTCACCGGCCCTGCCCGACAAAAGCGCATAGTGGCACGAGAAGCGCTGCCGGAGAGCACCGTCTCGAAGCCATGAACCACTGGGCTCGAAAATGCTTCGAGCTGAGAGGCCAGCTCGTCCCGAAGCTCAGGAGCGAGCCCAACCCGAACCATCGTCGGCCTCGAGCCCCATGTCAGTGCCTCCCTGCATGCTCCAGCCCTCACAAGGAGAGGGAGCTGATGCGAAAACGAGGCGGAGCGGGCCAGCGATGGACGTGATCGAAGAGCTCGCGAAAAAGGGAGTCTTCCGGGAGCGCGACCTGACGAAGCACGATCTCTCCCACAACTGGCTGCACGAGGCCCGCATGATGGGCCTCGTCACGCGCCATCGCTGCGGAGTCTGGAGCCATCGCGCCTACGTCCCCACCCGCTACGAACTCATGCAGGTCCGCGTACCGAAAGCCGTGTTCTGGGGGCCCACTGCGCTCTGGCTCCTCGGCGTGGAACCTGAAGAGCCAGCCGAGCTCTGGCTCGCCATCGGCAACAACTCCCGCTCGCCCCGCAACCTCGACCTGTCGACGGTGCTCGTCCGTACGCGCCACCTCGAGGACGACGTGGTCACGCTGCGCCCCGGCCAGCGGCTGCTCACCCTGCGCGCCTACTCACACTCGCGTTCCGTGGCAGACATCGCCCGCGCGAACCTGGCGCGGATGCTCGAAAGGGCAGCAAGCCACGACTCTTTCACCTGGCGCCCACGGCCTCGGCCCTCCTTCACTGAATACGGGGACTCCGGCTCCGTGTGATGGCCGTGCCGCATCGCTGCGATTTGATGCATCCTGCCGGGACTCGCATGAAACGAATCATCGTCACCGCCCTCTGCCTCGCTGCTCTCTCTGGCTGCGCGTACCTGCAGCAGTTCCTCAAGACGTCGGGCCGGGAGCCCACGTTCAGCTTCCGCAACATGGTGCTCAACGACGTGTCCCTCGCGGGGCTCAACCTCGACACCGTGTGGGATCTGGGCAACCCCAACCCGGTGAGCATCTCGTTGGCGTCGGTGGATTACGCCCTCTTCATCGAGAACAAGCAGGTGGTGGCAGGTCACCCCCAAAACGGTCTGCAGATCGCCGCGAACGGCTCGAGCGAGCTGCACTTCCCCGCGAACATCAAGTTCACCGACGTGGTGGGCGTGGTGGAGACCTTCCTCACCAAGGACAACGCGAGCTGGAAGGCAGAAGGCGCGTTGGGTGTCTCGACGCCCATCGGCGTGATTCGGCTGCCCATCGTGAAGGAGGGCATGTTCGAGGTGCCAAAGCTCCCGGCGATCGTGTTCGGCAACCCGCGCGTCACCAACGTCACCTTCTCGGGCGCGACGGTGGAGTTCCCGCTCACCGTCACCAACAAGAACACCTACTCGCTGCCCATCGCGGGCGTGGCGGGAAACGTGGCGATCGCCGGCAGCAACATCGGCACGCTGTCGACGGGCAACCTGGGCGCGATGGATGGCAAGGGCACGCGGCAGGTGGCGATCCCCCTGAACATCAACTTTCTCAGCGCAGCGGGTGCGGCGGCGAACGCGGTGCGGGGTGGCAACGCGCAGGTCACCTTCAACGCGACGGTGCAGTCGGGTGGTCAGGCCGTGCCGATCAAGATCGATCAGCTCGTGAACTTCATCCGCTAGTGGCCCCGACCCCTCTCCCCGCTTCGCACGCTTCAGGGAGAGGGAGAAACGGACGTCAGGGGCTCGAGTAGCATTCGAGTCGTTGCCGAACCGGCCCACCAGCTTGGTGATGCCGCACGCGTGCGTCGACATCGAGGCGATGGGGTCTGAGGTGCCCCCTGCGCCTGAGCGGCTGTAGCTGTAGTACCCGACGTCGTTCCAGATCTCGAGGCACACGGCCGCTGCGCTGCCGCCAGCGGTGTTGTCCTGCTCGCGCGTCAGGTTGCCGCCCAGCGTCCAGCTGTCCCAGTCAGAGCCGTTCCAATAGATGTGCTCGCGCTCCAGCCGCACGAAGGAGCCGGTGCCCATGAAGCCCGCGCCCGCCTGGACCTCTGGCTGCCGTTTCCATAGTTGCCGGCCCAGTTGATGGAGGCGCCATGCCTCGAGGCTGCGAACGGCGCGACGGGCGAACATTCCCGCACCGGGGAATTCGTGCTGAATCATTCCGTTCATCGACGCGAACGAAGAATTTTTTCAGGGGCTGCGGGAATCAGCGGGACGCCCTGCGTTCACCGCGGCATGACGGCTCTGGGCTTCGTTGACTCACCGGGCATTCACCGGCAAGAGCCCCTGGTGCGAGGGGGACTCCACATCGTGGGGCGCGAGCAGGCGACCCTTCACCGCGACCACGGCGACGTCTTGCGCCGGTATGCGCTGCGGCTGTGCAGGACCCCCAGCGACGCCGATGATCTCGTGCAGGACACGCTGACCCGCGCCCTGGCTTCGTGGGCAACCCTGCAGCCCGGCACCAATACACGTGGGTGGCTCCTGTCGATTCTTCACAACGTGTTCATCGACAGCTGCCGGCGTCAGAAGCAGCAGGGCAGCCCTGTGAGCGCCGCGCACGCGCAGGAGCTGCCTTCGCCCGAGCCCGAAGTCGAGCCGCGCTGGGCCCTCGTCACCCAGGCCCAGGTCACCACCGCGCTCGACAAACTCGACCCGCCGTTCCGCGAGGTGTACCGCCTTCACGCGCAGGGGCACGGCAATGGTGAGATCTCCCGCAGCCTCGGTATTCCCCGTATGACCGTGGGAACACGGCTGATGAGAGCTCGCAAGAAGCTCCGGGTGTTGCTCTTCGGCGAGGATGAGAACGACGCATGAACGCACCGCACCCCGATCTGCAAGCCTTCGTCGATCAGGAGCTCTCAGCGCCTGACGCCGATGCCGTGCGGCTTCACCTCGCTGACTGCGCGTCGTGTCAGCGCACCTTGCATGGGCTGATGCAGCTCGACGCGTTCGTCGAGGCCGCCGAGACCCAACGGCCGAAACGGTGGCCCTGGGTGGCGTCGGGTCTCGCGATCGCCGCGGCGGCAGTGCTCGGCGTGTTCTTCGCGACGCGTGATGCGACCTCTCAGCCGCCGCGCGTCGTGGCCCAGCTCACGGGGCCGCGGCACCTCGATGCGCGCGTCGGCTGGGGCCCGGCCGACCGCTGGCGTCCGTACGAGGCCGTGCGAGGCGGGGGATCCGCAGACGCGGTGCCGTTGACGGTGCTGGCCGAGCTGGAGCAACGCGGTGACCAGGCCGCGCTCGCGGGTGCGTTGATCGTCAGCGGTGCACCCGATCGCGCGCGAGCTCTTCTCGAGGGGCTGGCCGACTCGGCCGACCGCAGCGCGGATCTCTCGGCAGCAGCGCTCGCGCAGGGACACTTCGCCGAAGCGCTCGAGCTCGCGCAAGACGCGCTCGATCTCTCCCCGAAACACGCCCGTGCGCTCTGGAACAAGGCGCTGGCTGCGCGGGCGCTGGGCTTCAACGCGCTCGCCGCCAAGACCTTCGGCGCCGTGGCCGCGCTCGGTGAGGCGGGGTGGGCAGACGAGGCCCGCGGTCAGCAGCAGGCGCTCGACGCCACCTGGCAGCGCGCGTTCGAGGTGCACCAGCGCGCGCTCGATGCCGCGGCCGTGATGGTGCTCGACGGCAAGCCGATGCCTGATGAGCTGGTGCGCGCCGCCCCCGGGCCTGCTCGCGTGTACCTGACGTACGCGCTGCGTCTGGCAGGCGATCGCGCGGCCGTCGAGGCCTTGTCGTCCACCGCCGCTGCCCTCGATGCGCTCACCGGTGGTGACGCGGTGCGAGCCACCGTGCAGCGTGCCGCCGCGGCTGACCTGAAAGCCCGCGCCGCGTTGCGCCCGCAGCGGCGCGCGTTCTTCGTCGACTTCCTGCGCAGCCTGCCGGCGTGGGGCCTGGCGCCGCGCATCACCGCCACCGAGGCCGGGCTGGGTGAAGGCACCCCCGCCTTCGTCGCCCGCGTTCTCAAAGAGGGCACGGCCGAAGACGTGGTGCTGGTGCTGCTGCTGGCCAGCGAAGTGCGCGCGCACTTCGAGGCCTTCTCCGCCGCCGCGACGGCCACGGGAGATCCCTGGTTCCGCTTCGCGCTGCAACTCGAGCAGGGCAAGCGGGAGCTCGCTGCCCGTCGTGCAGGCGAAGCCGAGCGTGCCTGGCTCGAGGTGGCCCGGACCGCGACCACGACCGCACCGTTTCGCGCGCTGCAAGCGCATGAGCGTCTGGCGTTGCTCTACAACGAGGAGCATCGGGCGGCCGAAGCCCAGCACGAAGCCACCGCGGCGCTGACCCTGGCGCGCGAGCAGGGCGATGTGGCCGCCCAGCTCCGGCTGCTGGCGACGCTGGGTGATGCCGCGCGGTTCCGCAATCTTCGGGGCCTCTCGGCCGCCGCGCTCGAGGAGCGAGCCCTCTGGCAGCCCGAGTTGTGTGAGCCACGCCGCTCTCTCGAGGAGTCCGCGGCCGCGCTCGAGGTGATGATGCTCGAGCCCGCGCGTGCACGCCTGGCGCTGGAGCGGGCCGCGTCGTGTGGCGAGCCGCTCTCACCCGTGGGCGCGTTCTCCTTCGCCGACGTGATGCGCCTCGACCCGCGTGACGGCGATCTCCCGAAGCTGATGGCGATGCTGACCTTGCTGCGCGCCGAGGCCGATGAGCGCCAGCGCCTGGTGGTCGACCACATCGAGGGCCGCGCGCGGCTCGACGTCGATCGCGCGGGCGCAGAGGCGTTGCTGCGCGAGGCCATCGCCGGCGCGAAGACCCTGGGGCCCGCAGACGCGATGGGCCGCAAGCTGCACGCCTACAGCTACGGGTTGCTGCGCAGCGACGCGGCGCGCCGCGACGATTTTCCGGCGCTCTTCACGCACACCGCCGACGAGCTGGGTCACCCGCTCCCGCCGGGGTGCGCGCTCATCGTCGAGGTGCAGGATGACCGCGTCGCCGTGGCCGGGCGCGATTCCCTCGGTGCGGTGACAGGCGCCTTCGCGCGGGTCGCACCCTCAGGTCACCACCGCGAAGGGCTCGAGCCCGCTGAGATCGCCCGCGTCGTCGCGCCCGTCGCGCTGCGTGCAGGTGAGGGCTGCGAACTGCTCGTGTACGCCGGCTACCCGCTGCACGGCCTTGGTGGCTGGCTGCCCGACGAACTCGCGTGGAGCTACGCGACGGGCCTTGCGAAGCGCCCCGCGTTGCCCGGCCGCACGGTGGTGGTGAGCGACGTCGAGACGCCGGCCGAGCTGGGGCTCAAGCCGCTCAGCAGTTGGTCGACGCGTGCACAGATCGACGATCGCATCACCGGTGCGCAGGCGACCCCCGAGCGCGTGCTCGCTGCCCTGAGCGACGCGGCCTTCGTGGAGTTCGACGTGCACGGGCTCGTCAACACCGGCTCTGACGACACCGCCGCGCTGGTGCTGGCGCCCGGCGCGCACGGGCATGCCTTGACCGCGGCGACGGTCTCGGGCGCGACACTCGGCAAGCACCCGGTGGTGCTGCTCGGAGCCTGCCGCGCCGCGACCGCAGCGCCGTACATGCACGAGGCCTGGAGCCTGCCGCGCGCCTTCGCCCAGGCCGGCGCGCGCGCGATCGTCGCGGCGCCGGTCGACCTCCCCGATGGCGAGGCGCGACGCTTCTTTGGCCGGTTGACCGAGCGGCTGCTGCGCGGCGAGTCACCGGCCACTGCGCTGCGCGACGAGCGAACCCGGTGGCTGCGTGAAGAGGGCGCCGTCTGGGTTCGTGAGGTGCTGGTTTTCGAATAACTCACCGCGCAGCAAGGCCAGCGCGTGGTGGTCAGTTCACGGCCAAAGAGAAGGAGGACGTCATGGGAAGATGGAGTCTGGGGTTCTTGGTGCTGGCGCTGGTGAGTGGCTGTGGCGTCGAAGAGGTCGCACCCGCTGAGGGCCCGGCGGTCAGCCAGCGTCAGGAGCTCAGGTCGCTGCTCCCGGCGCCCTTCGTGCCGGCGACGCCCGCCGTCTACAGGCCGGGCATGCAGCTGTACCCGAAGACGATCTCGAGCGCGTACACCATCACGTACGGCAGCGACACCAACCCCAGGGAGTTCTACGCCTGGGGCTTCGACGTGGTGAACCGCGAGTGCCTCTTCCACGTGCGCGGCAACACGCTCGACTACGCGATCTTCGAGAATGACGTCGGTATGTCGCTGCGGCTCGTGCCGCAGAACAACCCCCTGTACATCGGCAGCGGTGGCCAGGGGCAGATCGGCACGCCCAGGGGGCCTGGCCCCAGTGGCACCGATCGCTGGGCAGAGGCGTTCAACCACTTCTACCGATAGCCGGGAATCGGCGCCGGCCAGCACGTTGACGGAGCATGACAAGACTCCTCTCGTGCTGGTTGGCCCTCGTGGGGTCGGTGGCGTACGCGGTCACCGATACCATCGAGCTTCAAGTTCCCACTCACCAGGTGATGCCGCTGCTGGCTGACCGCGCGCGCGCGAGCGTCACCTGTCTGGCGCCCTTCACCTCAGGCGCCGACAGGTACTTCGTCGATCACGTCGAGTTTCCCGGCACGCCGTCGATTCGCCGCAGCGCCACCACGCGCACCATCGCCGTCAACGAGCTCACCTCGTTCTCAGGGCACCCGGTGCAGGTGCTGTTGCCGGTGAAGACCTTCCTGAAGAAGGAGACCACGCTCGAGAATCGGAGCGCTGCGCAGAACCAATACGATCTGACGCCGACCAGCTCACTGGTCTTCGAGCTGTCCTTGCGGAGCGGCAGTCAGAGCGAGCGGCTCTGTGCCGAGTTGATGGCGATCGAGCCTGTGCTGCCCGGTGGCGAGGGCATGTTGCAGTCACTGAAAGACAGCCTCGGCACGCAGTGTTTCCCGCTGCAGCTCGACGGCTTCGACGACCTGCTCGACGGCAGAACCCAGGTCTCCGGGCGTGGGCTCAGTGCGAGCACCGATTTCTCGACCCTCGCGTTCCGTCTGGAGTTCGGGAATCCGGTGGGCGACGCGACCGCCTGGCGGAACTTCCACGAAGGGGCGCTCAGCGCGCTGGGCCGCACCGGTGACGACTTCGCCATCGGCTTCGACACCGAGTTGTTCGCCCGCGTGTTGCGCCAGCGTTTCGCCGACAACATCGGGCCTCCAGTCACCCTGACTTCAGGCGTGAAGACCGCGTGGTTGGCAGGGCTGCCTGCGCTGACGCTGTGGTTCGACGCCGACGTCGAGACCGACTCCTGCTTCAACACCATCGGTGCCGAGCCGGTCAGCACCTGGATGATGTTCTCGCTGGGTGAAGGCGGCACCTCGGTGAAGCTCGCGGGGCAGACGTCGACCGATCTCGTCGACTCCGATGTGCTGCTCTGCGGCGCGCCTTTCGCGGGTGTCGTCGCGCTGCTGGGGGCCTACCTCTTTCCCATCGTCGAGGGCGTGATCGCCGGCGTCGCCGCGGGCCAGGGAATTTCGGGCGACGATCTGCCCTCCGAGTGCCACAGCACCGGTGACGACGCGTTCAGCTGCAGCTTCCCGCTGGTGCTGCCCTCGCTCGATGCCGGTGGTCAGTCGTTGCTCCATCTCGACCTCAAGGCCACCTCGCTGGTGCGCCAGGGAACCAACCTCGTCATCGGCGGCACCACGGCGCAGCGCGGGCCGCTCACCTACGCGCCGCTGGTGGCGATTCAGACGCCCGTCACGCTGCGTCACGGCGTGCAGGGCAACTGCAGCTCGCTGCACGTCGGCACCGAAGGGCGCTTCATCGCCTCTGGCTTCGGCGCGGTCTGCAAGCCGATGGCGTTCCGCGACGACCCGGAGCACGTGTTCTTCTCGCAAGACCTCAACCTGGTCAGCACGGCGCCGTGGGAGCGAGTGGTCTCGCTGTACCCGACCGCGGCCTTCGTCGCAGCGCCGTACACGGGCACCATCATCGCGCGCACCTCCGGTGGGGCACGTGGCGTCGAGGTGATTGCTCCGGCGCCGATGACGCAGGGTGAAGAAGAGTCGGTGCTCAATCAGTTCGTGATGGCCAAGGCGAACTGCATGGCGAAGGAGACCGGGCTCTTCGGCATACCGGGCCTGTTCGACCCGCGTTGGAAGATCGACCCGCCGTACGATCTTCTCTCTCGCGTGCGCTCGTACGACCCCGCCCTCTCACGCACCACGCCGCACGTGCGCCTCGACAAGGTGAAGTTCGAGACGGTGGGCCGCACCACGCGCCCGCTGGGTCTCGCCTACTCGCTGCCCCAGCAGGACGTGCGCATCACTGCGCAGGCCACGATCGATTTCGGGGGCAGAACGGGGAAGAAGACGGTGGCGGTGTATTCCGTGGTGCGCTCGACGTTGCGCGGCGAAGAGCTCGGCAGGACGGGCATCGTCACCGGTGAGTTTCCCCCGGGCACCCGCGCGTCGTTCCAGGTCAGCTCGAGCACGTTTCCCACGGGCGTATCGGGCGTCGACTTCGAGCTCGACCTCTCGCCGGGGCGTCTCGAGCTGCAGGGCACGCTGAACACGAACTGAAGAGCGGGGCACTGCACACGCATCACTGGTGTGCGTGACGACCAGGCATTTGAAGATCAGCTTCACGAAGGGGCTCACCGGGCAAACAAGACGACATCGTCGAACCAGCGCGACTGCGCACGCGAAGCACCGCGCAGCAACGTCGGATACCGAATGGAAGAAAACGGAGCCGTGCCACTCGACGCATTGCCCACGTCGATGACGATCACCCCGTCGACCCACAGTTGAATGAGCCCGTCACCGTCGCCCACCGAAGTCTCCCGTCGCACGGCGAGCGTCATTCGGTGCCATTGCTCGCGGCTGAGCGCGAGCGGCCCGTGCGTATCGAGGCGCGAGTGTTGCGCATACACCGCGCGCCGGGGCGCCGTGGCGAACGCATCGTTCACGCCCACTCTCCAGCTCACCCCACCCGGAGCAGACCGCACCGGGTTCTCCGGCTCTTCGCTCACCTCGACCGTGACGCGACCTGAAGGTTCACCTGGCCGGGTGATGGCCAACTCCGTCGAGCCGGTGGCCGTGCCGCAGGCTGGCTGCACGTAGAGAAAGCCGGCTTCGATTCTGAAGCGCCACGACGCAATCACCTCGGGGAGATCGCCCGCCACCTGCTTGCCGACGAAGACCTCCGCATCGGCACAACCCCCGTCACTCGCGTAGTCGACCCGCAACGACTTCGACTCCAGCGCGATGAGACCGCCCTGTTCCCTGAAGAGCGGGTAGCTCGACTTGAGGGCCATCAGATCCGCGTAGGCCTCGAAGTCATCGCGATAGAGCAGGCTGCTGGCGAGCAGGGGCTCCTCGGGACCCGCGGCGAAGCGCCCCGCGTCCACACCCGAGTCCGAGGTCATGCCGCCGTCGAGCACGATGCCCTCGACC
>JANODF010000533.1:0-2342 GCA_031412555.1 Archangium sp.
CCGAAGCCGCCACCACCACCCCCTTGTTGATTGCCCGCGCCGGGCAAGGCCAGGGAGCAGCTCGCAGCCGGGCTTCCCGCGGGCTGAACGCCGGCGATCAGCGCGGCCACGCTCACCACGCCGCGAATCGAAGCGTCGCCCACCACCACCAGCTGCACGGGCCGCGCGCCGACGAAGTGCAGCCGCGCTCCGGGGGCCACCTCGAGACCCAACGTGGTGATCACCGAGACGCCGGCGTCGTTCACCACCGAGGTGATCGAAGGCGAGCCACAATCGCCCTGCATCACGGTCGCCGCCGCGCCGCTGGTGGAGATCACCGTGTCGCAGACGCCGCCATCGGGGCTGGCCAGCACCCAACTGGCCGTGGGGTAGGCCACGTCAGCGAGCCGGGTGGGGAAGTTGAGCGGGGTGAGCTGGAGCCAGGGCAGGCAACCACCATCGAGGCAGAGGTTGCCCACCGCGCCGCAGCTGCCGCCTTCGTTGGTGGGGCGAATGGCGCACGAGGTGGGGGTGGCCAGATCGCAGGTGAGCGGGGTGACCGGCGCGTTGCAGGAGGGCGGCGCAGCGCAGGCCCCCACGCACTGGCCGTTCTGACAGCTCGAGGTGGGCGTGCAGGGGAAGCCGTCGTTGCAGGCCGTGCCGTTGGGCGAGACCGAACAGACGTCGCTGATGCACACGCCCATGGTGTTGCACACCCCCGCATCGCCGCAGGCGGTCTGCGAAGCCTTGAACGTGAAACGACACCCGCCGTCACCCTGGCAGCCGGTGGCCTGAGGCAGCTCACACTCGCCGGGTGTATTGCCGCAGGCCGAGGTGTCGCAGCCGGCATCCAACCCGCCGTCGGAGCCACCGTCGGTACCGCCGTCCGTTCCGCCCTGGCCCACGAAGCGGAACTCGAGGGCCGCCAACGAAGCGCCGCGCACCAATTCAGTGGTCTTGCTCGCGGTCTCGAAGGCGGTGCCCGAGCAGTCGGGCGTGCTGAAGCGGGCGATGGTCACCCTCACTTCCCCCACCAGGTCGGCCGTTTCTCCGAGGCCGATGCGCAGGGTGTCTTTCCCTCCCCGGGACAGGGAGGCCGGGTCGGCATTGACCGAGGACCCACTTGCGCGGGCCGAGGCCTTGATGCACTGCGTTCGCGTCTCGTTCTCGAAGACCACCGTCACCAACACCCGGCCCAGCGCAGGGCTGCAGCCAGCCAGGAGAAGGGTCACCAAACCAAGAGTGCTGCGGGACGTCATGCGGCGCGGAGTGTACGACGTTCAACGGAGAATCGGCCTCGAAAGCGTGTCCCGCTACAGGGTGGTCGCAGGGAAACGGTCACAAAATTCCCCTGTCAGTCCGGGCTCGTATGGTGCTCCTTCATGGTGAAGCGCGACGACCGACAGCTCGAATTCTCTCTGGCCGAAGCACCGAAGCTCCGGGTCATTCAGGGCCTGGGGCAGAAGAAGCAGGAGCCGCTCGCCTCCCGCGATGCGGTGGCCCGGGTGCTGATGGAGGCGGGCGCTGACCTGCTGCTGCGGCGCATCAGCCCGGAGCGGGCCGAGGTCATCGAGCAGGAGGTCGACGAGATTCTGCGCTTGTTCGACATGGTCGACGACAACCGGTTGTTGTTCCCCGTATTGCAGCGGAAGCTCGACGCGTTGGAACAGTTGATGCGCGAGACGCGTGAGACGAGACGACGCGTCACACGCCGGTGACGCTTCACTCCGTATTTCGGGTGTTTGCGCCACTCGTGTGCTGGACCTAGCATCGGACCTGCTTCCCCGTGTCTCTCGAAACCTACGGCCGCTACCAACTCCTGAAGAAGCTCGCCACTGGAGGCATGGCCCAGATCTATCTGGCGCGTCAGCTGGGGCCTGAGGGTTTCGAAAAGCTGTTGGTGGTCAAACGGATTCTCCCTCACCTCGCGGAGAACGAAGAGTTCATCACCATGTTCCTGGATGAGGCGCGCATCGCAGCGCGGCTCAACCACCCCAACGTGGTGCAGATCTTCGACCTCGGTGCACAAGACGACAGCTTCTTCATCGCCATGGAGTTCATCCACGGCGAAGACGTACGCCGGGTGTGGAAGCACGCCGACAAGGTGGGCAAGCCGATTCCCGTCGCGTTGATCTGCCGCATCATCATCGAGTCGTGCGCGGGCCTCGACTACGCGCACAAGAAGCTCGACGGCAGCGGGCGCGCGCTCAACATCGTGCACCGCGACATCTCTCCGCAGAACATCCTGGTGTCGTTCGAGGGCGGGGTGAAGATCGTCGACTTCGGCATCGCCAAGGCCGCCGACCAGGCGACCGTCACCAAGTCGGGCGTGCTCAAGGGCAAGTACTCGTACATGTCGCCGG
>JANODF010000534.1:0-15229 GCA_031412555.1 Archangium sp.
CCTCGGGCCGCTTGGCCAGCGCCAGCAGGGGCGCCGCGAACTCACTGGGCAGCTTGCGGAAGCGCGTGTCTGCCAGGCGCTGCAGCACGGACACACGCACGAACGGTGAGGCATCCATGTTGAGCACATCCAGGATCGCGCCCATCGCCGAGTCGGTCGGCTTGGTCTCCGCCTTCATCATCGGGTTGCCCAGCTCGCCCAGCAGCTGCCACGCCGCCAGCAGCCGCCAGACCGGATCGGGATCGTAACGAGCCGCGTCGACCCACATGTCCTCGCTCACCGAGGTGGGGTTCAGCTTCGCCAGCGCCCCAAAATCCTTGTTCCAGTTGATCCACTGCGGCGCGGCCGGCACGTCGATGCTGATTTTCACCTCAGGCTTGTCGACGGTGATGACCTCTTCCTTCGTGTACTTCGGCTCGGTCTCGCGGTGGATCACGATGGGCAGCTTGAAGACGAACGACCCCTTCTCACCCGCGTGGTTGTTCTGCTGGCGAATGGTCACGTTCAGCTTGCCGCCGCCGAAGGAGTACTCGGTGGAGATCACCGGGTAGCCCCGGGTGTTGAGCCACGACTCCTTGAAGGCCTTGAGCTCTTTCTCCTTCTTGGTGACCTCGAAGACCGCCTTGAAGAAGTCGTTGCTGGTGACGGTCTTGCCGCCGTTCTTCTCGAGATACGCCTTCATCACCTTCTTCATCTCGGGCTTGCCGATCCACAGCTCGAGCATGCGCAGCACGTTGGCGCCCTTGGTGTAGGTGGTCGCGTCGAACGCTTCTTCACCGGGGATGCCCTTGACCACCAGCGCGTGCGAGCGCGGGCCGTCTTCTTCGGTGAAGTACCGGCCGACCAGGTTGCGGGCGCGGGCGATCTCCACTTCGTCGCTGTCGTTGTAGTCGTCGGTCGCCGCGTTCCCCAGATAGGTGGCGAAGCCTTCGTTGAGCCAGATCTCGTCCCACCAGGCGCAGGTCACCCAGTCGCCGAAGTACTGGTGCGCCATCTCGTGCGCGAGCAGGCCGACGATCTGCGAACGCGCGGTCTGATCGTTCTTGTGATCGACCAGCAGCAATGACGTGCGCTCGAAGATGACCGAGGTGTTCTCCATGCCGCCCCAATAGAAGCGGGGCACGGCCACCACATCGAGCTTGGAGAACGGGTACTTCGTGCCAGTGAAGCCGACCTCGAAGTTGTAGAGCCCCTTGAGCACGTCGGCCGCCACGAAGGCGCGATCCTTCGTGCCCGGCGGCACCCAGAGCGTCGCGGGAATGTCTTCGTTGACCAGCACTGGCTCGAGCTGCGCGATGGCGAGCGCGATCAGGTACGGGCTGTGCGCCTGCTCCTGCTTCCACCACACCCGGCGCAGGTTCTTGCCGTCTTCAGCGAAGGTCTCGTCCTTCTCCTTCCGCCCATTGGAGACCACCGTGTAGCGGCCGTCGACGATGGCGAGGATCTCGCTGGTCGCCTTGTCGGCCGGGGTGTCGTTGACCGGCATGAAACGCTGCGCGTAGTTCGGCTCGAGGTGCGTGAAGAAGCCGGGCAGGGCGTTGGCCACGTCGGGTTCGGTGGCGGTGAAGAAGCCCGCGTTCGCGACGCCCGCGGTCACCTGGTAGGTGATCTCGACCAGGGTGTCCTTGCCGGCCGCCACCGGCTTCTTCGGTTTGATCTTGAGCAGGCCGGTCTTCGACTCGGGCGCATACGTCTCCTTGAACTCGGCGGTCTCGCCATCGACCTTCGCCGACTGGATCTTCAGGTCGTACGCGTCGAGCTCGATCTCGGGCAGCGCCTTGGTGGCCTTGAGCGTGGCGGTCAACGTGTTGGTGAACACGCCGCCTTCGCCTTGCCGCACCTCGAGCTTGTAGTGCTGCGCGTCGTACGGGCGGTTCTTCGGCTGCAGCCCCGTGGGAGGAGCGGCGGCCAGAACGCACAGCGTCGTGAGGATGGGGATCATGGCGGCGAAAGTACGCGAACGCGTACCGTGTTTCATCGCCAATGCGCACCGGCCCACACGTGTAAGGTGAGCCAGCATGGCTCAGGTCAATCCCTTCGGAGAGCTGGTCGACGCCTTCAGTGAGTTGGTGGCGCAACACGTGCGCCTCGCGCGCCTGGAAGTGAAAGAAGACGCACGCTTCATCGGCATCCGGGTGGGGGTGATCGCCGTCTTCACGCCCCTGATCCTCGTCGGCTACGGCTTCTTGTGCGTCGCGCTGGCGCTCTCATTGAGGGGCTTCCTGGGCGACGGTTGGGCGTTCTTGCTGGTGGGGGTGTTGAACCTCCTCGTCAGCGGCATCGGAATTGCGATCGCTGCCAACCAACTCTCCAAACGCAAGATGATGAACGCCACGGTTCTCGAGCTCGAGACCTCGAGAGCCGTGGTGCTGCCTCCCCGCAATCAGGAACGGTCATGAGTTCGCTCATCAAAGCCCCCCCGCAGGCCCTCACGAAGCTGAGCCCGGCAGATGATGCGCGGGCCCAGATCGCGCTCGCCCGCGAGCGACTGATCGACAAGCTCAACGTCGTTCAGCGGGCGCTTTCACCGGTGACCCACTGGAAAGAAGTCGTGAAGCGGCACCCGGTGGCCACGATCGGTGGAGCGTTTCTGATCGGCTACGCAATCTCCAAGTTTTTCTCCCGGAAGTAATGAAAGGACGGCGACGAAAATGACTGAAGCCACGCAACCGAGGCCCGAGATGCCCAAGCCCCCGCCTCAAGGCCAGAACACCGAAGCAGCCGATCCACTCCGCGACCTGCAGGAGCGCCTGGGGCCGCAGTTCGAGCAGGCCACCGCGCAGCTGCAGCAGGTCAACGAACGGGTGAAGGACTTCGTCAAGAAGAACCCGGGCAGCACGCTGTTGGGCGCGGCCGTGCTCGGCTTCCTGGTTGGAAAGTGGGCGTCACGCCGATGATCGACGAAAACGTTCCTTCCGAGACGACGATACCTCCGCAGGTGATGGAGACCGTCACCGAGCTGGCCAAAGACGCGAACTCTGCGCTCAACGGCCTGTCGGACGCCGTGGGCCTGACCGACAACGTGGAGAAGGCGCCTTACGCGATGATCGGCGCGGCGCTCGGCGTCGGGTACATCGTGGGCGGCGGGCTCTTCACGCCCATGACGGGCCGCCTGCTTCGCCTGGGCATGAAGCTCGCCGCGATTCCCCAGGTGCGAGACCGATTGCTCGACGTGGCCGAAGCGGCCATCGACGGCGTGCTCGCGAGCAGCAAGAACAAGTAGGCTGCAGCTTCCCTTTCCGAAACGGAGACTCACCCATGTGGCGATCACTCAGGAACAACCTCCCCGACGTGGACAAGGACGATCTCCTCGAGATGATTGGTCTCGAATCGCGCCGCTCTTCGGCCGAGAAGATGGTGCCGACGCTGGCGCTCTTCGGCGCAGGCGTGCTGCTGGGCGTGGGGCTGGGGCTGATGCTCGCTCCGAAACCCGGCCGCGAGCTGCGTGAAGATCTGAAGGACCGGCTCGGCAAGGGCAGCAATGGCGCGCCCGAGCCCAGGTCGTCGGCCCCTGAGGCCCGCACCACCACGGCGTGATGAAGAGGCAGGATCTCCCGCGCGACACGCCGGTTGATTTTCCGGCGCAGGGTGCAGGCGCGTTGATCGAAGCGGCGGAGCTCGGGCCCGACCCTGAAGTGCTGGGGGCGCAGGCCCTGCTCCGCGCGCGATCGGTGGAGACCCTCGAGGTGGCTTACGGCGCGTGGGCCGAGTTGCAAGACGCCCACCGTGCCGCTCGTCGCCGGTGGGAAGAAGAGCGGAAACGATTGTCGGAGCAGGGCAGCTTGTTGCTGGGCGCCGTGAAGGCCGCGGGCGTCGCGCCGGGCACCGGTGAAGCGGGCCTGGCGAAGACGCACGCGCTCGACGCGTTCCTCACGCAAGCGAAGGAGAAGCTCGCGGCGGCGCAGCTCCAGCTGGAGGAGCGCGCGCGATCGGCCGAGCAGGCCTTCGTGAACGAGCTGAAGAAGGTGCGCGAAGAGTTGATGGCGCGCATCGCCCGGCAGGCGGCGACGGTGCGGCCGGTGTTCAAGCTGATGATTCGGGTGCTGGCGGGTGAACGTCGCATTCTGCACGCCCATCGACTGGGTGGAGACGAGAGCGTGATCGCGCTCTTCGCCTTGAGCGGGCGGATCCCCAGCCGGTATGGGTTTCTGTTCGACGACTCGACGGAAGACGCGATGGCCACGCCTCCGGTGCTCTACGCCGATGAAGGCGTCAGCGAGCTGCGGCCCCGGGTGAGCGCGCTCTCGGCGACGCTCTCGGGTCTCAACGAGGTGTGGCCGGTGAAGGGCATGTTGCCCATGGCCCTGCCTGATGGATCCTGGCTGCGCTGGATCTCACGGGGCGCCGTGCTCGAGGCCGAGGTGCAGGACGGTGACGGCTTTCGCAACGTGCTGACGCACACGGAAGCGGAGCGGATCACCGGGCTGCTGCTCTCCCACAAGCTCGCCGGCAAGCTCGAGCTCGAGCTCGTCCGCGAATGACTACTTCCGCGTCTTGATGATCGCCACGTCGGCCGTGCCGGCCAGGATCGCCGAGCCGCTGAACAGGTTGTCGGTCTTCGGCCCGCCCACCTTCGCGCTCTGCAGCACCACGATGTAGTTCGAGTCGGGGTTGGGGAACGCCGTGCCGGGAATCACCACGTTCGTGCCGATCCAATCCGTCGGCGCCACCAGCAGCTTGAGGAAGCCCAGCGGCGTGGTGGGAATGTTGGTGTACGTGGGCTGGCCCTGAGCACCTTCGTTGCTGATGGGGATCACGTTCACGAAGCCGAAGTTGCGGTTCAGGCCCTGCGGCGGATCTGGCCGAATGAACGACATCGACTCGCCCGCATTGAGCTCCACGTAGCCCGCCGCCGGGTGGAACTGGGGAATGGTCTCCTTCGCCGGCACCTGCTCGACCTCGGCGGTGTAGGTCTGCGCCGCGTGCTGGAACTCGAACTGGTAGGTCGCGTTGGGCCGGTACACGAAGCCCGCATCAGGTGAGAGCGCGTAGGCACCGCCGCCTTGATCATCGAGCGTGAAGGTCGGGCCGCCGACCTCGATCAACTTCGCCGACGCGCCCGCCGTACCCACCGGCGCTGAATCGGGGCTTTCGCCCTGGCGCTTACCGAAGAAGACGAAGGCGAGGTTCTGCGCCGGAATGGTGAAGCCCGCGTCGTCGAGAAAGACCCCCGCGTCCAACAAGAGCCCCGCGTCGAGGGCCGGCAGCCCTGCGTCGAACCCATTGCCGGCGATGGCTGCGCCCTTCACCTCGACGGCCGGGGTGGTGAGCAGCGTGGACACCGCCACCGTCTTGGCCGCCGCCTGGTTGCCGATCTTCTGCAGGTCGCACGCCGACCCGGCGAGGAGAACGAGCGCCGCGAAGGCCAGGCGGGTGATTGTGGGTGACGTGTTCATGTGCCGCGCAGCATAGTCCCTCGAACGTGGCGACCAACCCTCTCCAGAGCGCAGGAATGCGCTTCGTCCAGAAGTTCGGAGTGGCGTTTCTGTGGGCCACCGTCATCGGATTCCTTCTCGGAGGCGCGGCTTTCTTTCGCGTCGATCGCCGGGAACTCGAAGGCGAACCCCGCTGGCACGTGTATCCCCGGCTGTGGCTCGAACAACTCGAAGCACGCACCGTCGACTGGCGCTCGCGTGAGCTGGGCCGCGGCGATGAACGCGCTGACGGCGTGGTGCTCGTCAACGTCGACGAAGACACGCTCTCCAACGCGCGGGCCTCGGAACATCCCGAGTGGGCCATGCGCCCCTGGCCGCGCGAGCTGCTGGGTTCGGTCGCGGAGCAGGCCGTGCGCGAAGGCGCTTCGATGGTGTTCATCGATGAGTCGTTCGCCGACGTCTCGCCCAGGCAGTGTTCGGCGTGCCGCGGTGAAGACGTGCGCACCGACGATCAACGTTTTGCAGAGCGCCTCCGCCTGCTCGGGGGCAAGGTGGTGCTCGGCTTCGAGTGGCGCCGCGACACCCGCCGGGCTCCTGATCGACCGCTGTTGCCGTTGCTGCTCCGGGTGGCCGAAGCCGACAAGGAGTCAGAGGTCTTGCCGTGGGTGCGCAAGGTGCTGCTGCAGCGCACCACCGCGTACGTGGTGGAGAGCGGCGGCAAGCTCACCGTGTGGGCTGGCTCGACGAGTGAAGCGCACACGAAGGAGCTGGCGAGCGCGCTCGAGCTCAAGGGCGCTCCGCAGAGCCGCAGCCTGACGCCGGCTGATGACGCGGCCGAGATGACCGCCGAGGTGCTGCTGCAGAAACTGGCGCACGTGGTGGTGCAGGGCTTCGATCCCGAACTGGCGCCGCGAGCGGGGGCGGTCGACGCTCCGGTGCCGGCGTTGCTGATGCCCGAGGTCGCCTTTGGCAGCATGCAGTTGATTCCCGACCGAGACGGGCTGGTTCGTTCGGTGCCGTTGTTGGTCAACACCTCGCGGAACAACGATGGCTCGGGGCTGGTGCCGGGCATCGCGTTGCGCAGTCGCCCCGGCAATCCGGGGGTGTTCTCGGTCGTGGGTGGGCTGCTCAAGGGCGACGAACAGCCGGGCGTGCCGATCGATCCGCAGGGTTTCCTCGCGCTGCGGTGGAGCTCAGATGAAGCGGGCCGTTCGGGCCGCGGCACCTTGAAGCGCGCGGTGCCTGCGTGGCGGCTGCTGGTGAATCGTGAAGACGACGAAGCGGGCCGAGGGGTTCGGCATCACGACAACGATCTCTCCGGGCGGGTGGTGGTGCTGGTCGATGAACGTTCTTCGCCAGTGATGGACACGCCCGTCGGCTCGCTCACACGTGGAGCAATCTGGGCGCAGGCCATCGCGAACGTCGCGCGCGGGCAGGGGATCAGCCGGGTCGAGCCCCAGGCCGACTTCTGGCTCACCGGGGCGTTCGCGTTCGTCGGAGCGATCCTCGCGGTGGCGTGGTCGAGCCTGATGCGCAGGCCAGGTTGGCTCGCGTGGGCGGCGACCATCGCGTTGGTGATCGTGGTGCACTCGCTGCTCGCGCGGCAGCTGTACGTGACCCAGTACCGGCAGGTGGTGATGGTCGCTCCGATTCTCGCGTGCAGCCTCACCTTTCTGGCGTCACTGGGTTACGCGCGCACGCTCGAGCAGACCATGCGCGACTTCATGCTGCGCGCGCTGGGTGGTGCGGTGCGTGCCGACGTCTTCCGCCGCGTCGAACGCGATCTGGCGCTGATGCGGCCCGAGCGCCGCGAGCTGACGATCTTCTTTTCCGACATCGAGGGGTTCACCTCGGTCTCGAACGAGAAGGATCCCGCGGTGGTGGTCGACGTGCTGCGCGACTACCTGTCCGAGATGACCACGTTGGTGCTCGACCGCGGTGGCCACGTCGACAAGTACCTCGGCGATGGAATGATGGCGTTCTGGGGCGCGCCCGTCGCGACGCCCAATGACGCGGAGTCGGCGTGTGAAGCCGCGATCCTCATGCAGGCCCGCTTCGATGAAAAACGCGCGGAGTGGGAAAAGAAGTGCGGCCACAAGCTCGTGCTGCGCGCGGGCCTCGAGACCGGTGACACCGTGGTGGGCGAGATGGGCACGATCCATCGGGTCAACTACACGGTGATGGGTGAGCCGGTCGCGACCGCGTTCCGCCTGGAGTCGTTGGCCAAGCGCTACGGCGTGCGCACGCTGGTGGGCGAGACGCTGGTCGAAGAAGCGAAAGACGCGTTCCTTTTTCGTCCGGTCGACACGGTGCGCATGGGGCGAGGAGGGCAGCCGATTCGCATCTTCGAGTTGCTGGCGCCGCTCGCCACGAGCGAAGGTTTCGAGTGGACCAAGGACTACGAAGCGGCCTGGCAGGCGTGGCAGCACCGCCGCTTCACCGACGCCCTCGCCGGCTTCAGGGCGCTCGCCACCCTGCGTCCCGAAGATGAAGTGATCGCGCGTTACGTGAAACGGTGCACCACGCTGGCCGCCAAAGCGCCCGACGCGAAGTGGGACGGCATCTACGACGCCGACTGATTGTCTCCCTCTCCCTGCGAAGCGGGGAGAGGGTCGGGGTGAGGGGCCTTACGGGCTCCGACGTCCGCGCATCAACCACCACCAGACCGCGCCAGATCCCAACAAGATCACCGACAACGAAGCCATCAGCACCCGCGGCTGAATGTGAAACGCGTCGAGCGCCTTGCCGCCTGCCCAGCTCGAGAACCCAAGCACGACGAGAAAGAACATCGAATCCACCGCGAAGACCCGGCCGCGAAAACGATCCTCCACGCGAAGGTTGATGAGCGAACTCGAGAACACCCACTGCGTCGCGACGCCCATGTGCGCAAGCGACAAGCAGATCGCCGCCACCACCAGGTTCGGCGAAAACGCGAACAGCGCCCAGAACAACGCCGTGACCACGAACGCCCAGCCGATGGCTCGCTCCAGAAACGGAGGACCGTCTCCGCCGACCCGTCGCGCGATGAGCGGACCAATCAACGCGCCGATTCCGCGCATGCCGAGCAGCACGCCGACACCCGCATCAGGCGAGCCGGGAACACCGAACACATGCCGGCCCATGACGGCATAGAGCATCAACGCAGCACCGCCGGTGATGCCCCAGCCCGTCTTCACCCAGAGCACGCGCCGAATCTCGGGGCGCGCTCTCACCAGCGCCAGACCCTCGAGCAGATCAGTGAAGCCCAATCGCCCCGCGAGGGTCTTTGCAGCCGGCGGCTGCACCGGCCTGGGCACGACCGCGCGTGAGATGAAGAAGGCAGACAGCAGGTAGCTCAGCGCGTCGACCACGAAGCTCGCATCACGGCCCACGAAGGTGGTGAGCAGGCCACCGGCCACGGCACCGATGCCCAACATCGCGCTCCAGGTGGCGCCTTGCAGCGTGTTTGCGGTGACCACTTCGTGCGGCTCGACCGTGCTGCCGATCGACGCCTGCTCCGCGGGATCGAAGAAGGCTGCGAGGCTCATCTGCGCGAAGGTCAGTGCGTAGACGAGCCAGACGTCTTCGCGCGTTCGCACCAGGAGGAAGCCGAAGACGACGACCGCCCTCAGCACGTCGCAGAGCACCATCACGTGCTTGCGCGAGAAGCGATCGGCCACCACGCCGGCCATCGGGGAAAGGAAGGCGGGTGGAAGGAAGCGCGCGGTGAGCATCAGCCCGACCGCTTCACTGCTGCCCGTGTATTCCTCGAGCAGGTTGTAGAGTGCGATCAGCGTGAACCAGTCGCCGGCCAGGCTGACGACGGAACCCAACCAGAGTGCCCGGTAGTGGGGCCGGGTTCTGAGCAGTTCGAAATAGCCAGGGGCTTCCACGACGGTGCGCCTCTTGGCAGGGGCTGACCTCGTGGGAAAGCGTTATCCCCTCACCCTGACCCTCTCCCGAAGGGAGAGGGAAGCACTGTCGTGTTTCTCGTAGAAGGCGACCAGCTGCGGCCACAGGGTTTTGGCGGCGTGTTTGCTGACCACCGCGCCGACGTGCCCACCCGGCAGGTGCAAGTGCTGCTTGTCTTTCGCGCCACACGCTTCGATCAACGCCGCAGCGCTGGGCCCCGGCACGATGTTGTCATGCTCGAAGGTGACCGCGAGGGTGGGGCACACCAGGTTCTTCAGGTCGACCTGCTTGCCCTTGAGCATGAACTGCCCGTGCACCAACGCGTTGCGCTGGTAGAGCTCCCGAATGTACGTCCGGTAGAACTCGCCGGGGATCGACACGTTGTCATTGCCCCACGCCTCGAGCGCGAGGAACCCGTCAAGGAACTCATCATTCCACGCGCGATCGATGAGGCTGACCGCCTTGGCGAGCGGCAGCGTCGGCCGCAGCAACTGAAAAGCCGACTGCAGCAGCTGCCACGGAACGTTGCCCGTACCCGCGACCAGCGCGTCGAGATCGAAACCCTTCAGGTTGGTCCACCGCTGCAGCAGGCTGCCGTCGTCGAACTTCACAGGAGCAGCGAGCGCGACGAACGACTGCAAGTGCTCCGGGTGCACCGCGCCGTGAATGGCCGCCAGCGTGCCGCCCATGCAGTAGCCGAGCACGTGGGTGCGGTTGTGCGCGACCGTGCCGGCCACCTTGCGGATCGCCCGGCCCAGCGCGGTGTCGACCACGTCATCGAAGGTGACGAAGCGGTCTTCATCACCGGGCGTGCCCCAGTCGATGCAGAACACGTCGAAACCCTGCGCGACGAGGTACTCGGCGAAGCTCTTGCCCGGCATCAGATCGAGCACGTAGTGCCGGTTGATGAGCGAGGGCACCAACAGCACGGGCGTCGGGTGCGAAATGCCCTCGGGCCGCGCGCGGTAGCGCAGCAGCTTCCACTTGTTCTCCTGCCAGAACACGTCAGCCGGAGTGACCCCGACCTGCGGCTTCGGTCGCGACAACAACCCCAGGAGATTGGTGATTCGCTTCATTCGTAGAGCGCCTCCAGGCGCGTGCCGAACGCCTTGTAGACTTCCTTCCGGCGCACCTTGAGCGTGCTGGTGAGCAGGCCGCTCTCCACCGTCAACGGCGAGTCGATGATCGCGAACTTCTTGATCGATTCGTACGAAGCGAGCTGCGTGTTCACCTGATCGATGCGCGTCTGCACCAGGGCCTTGCGGGCTTCGCTCTGCGCACCGCCCGTCACGCCCGCCTGCTCGAGGTGCGCGTTGACCGCCTGTTCGTGCAGCCAGACCGCGGCGACGAGGTAGCGGCGCGCGTCTCCGTAGACCACCACGGCCGAGACGAACGGATCATCGCGGAAGCGGATCTCGATGTTCGCGGGCGGCACGTTCTTCCCGCCTGCAGTGACCAGGATGTCCTTCTTGCGATCGATGATCTGCAGGAAGCCGTCATCGGTGAAGCGGCCCACGTCGCCGGTCTTGAGCCAACCGTCTTCGGTGAACGCCTCAGCAGTGGCCGCGGGATCCTTGTGGTACCCGCTGAACACCGTCGGACCCTTCGCCATGATCTCGCCGTCCTCCGCGAGCTTGAGCTGCACCGAGGGCAACACCTTGCCGACCGAGTCGAAGCGGAAGGCGTCAGGCCGGTTCAGCGTCAGCGTGGGTGAGGTCTCGGTGAGCCCGTAGCCTTCGATGATCAGCAGGCCCGCGGCGTGGAAGAACTCCTTCACCTCGCGCTTGAGCCCCGCGCCACCCGACAGGCAGAAGCGCAGCTCGCCGCCGGTGACTGCACGCAACGCGGCCTGGCGTTTGCCCGCATCGCTCTCGTTCATCGCCGACATGGCGAGCTTCTCCCAGATGGCCGGCACGCTCATGAACACCGAGGGCCGCACCTCGGGCAGGTACTGCAGCACCTTCGCGGGCTCACACAGGTAGGTGATCCAACCGAGCGCATTGCCCAGGCACGCTTCACCGAAGCCGAAGATGTGGCTCATCGGCAGCCAGAGCAGATCGACGTCTTTCGTCTCCAGCAGCGGCGCGTTGCTCTTGAGCCAATCGGAGCCATTCACGCCCACGTTGCGGTGCGTCAGCGGCACGCCCTTGGGGTTGCCCGAGGTGCCGCTGGTGTAGAGCATCTGCGCGACCTGATCGAGCGAGACACCGGCCAGCAGCCGCTCGAACTCACCCGGCGCTTCTTGATCACGCGCGGCGCCCATGGCCTGCACGCGGCTCCACGAGACGAGTTTGCGCTCCACGTCGGCGACGGACGGCACCGGCAGGCCCTTCGCGCGCATCTTCTCGATGATCGGCCCCGCCTCCATCGGCTGAGCGCTCAGGGTGACGATGCGGGTGACCTGCGCGTAGTCGTTCCACGACTCGAAGACCCGCTGCAGCAACGCAGGCGTATCCACGAAGAGGATCTTCGTGTCCGAGTGATTCACCACATAGGCCGCTTGCGGCGGGGTGTTCGCCGGGTAGACAGGCACCATCACGCCGCCGACCGCCTGAATGGCCATCGCCGCGCTGATCCACTCCACCGAGTTCGGCGCGAAGATCGCCGCCCGATCGCCCGACTGCAGACCCTCTGACGCGAGGAACAGCGCCGCCTGGCGAATGCCCTTCGCGTACGCACTCCACGTCACCGCCTGCCAGTCGCCTTCAGCGGTGGGCAGCATGAAGCGGGGCCGCGTCTTGCGCTCGGGGAGCGAGTCGAAGATGGCGCGGGGTGCAGGCTTGAGTTCGAGGAAGGGAGTGATGTCCATGGGGTGGGCTCTGCCGTGAGGGTTCAGTTCTTCTTCAGCGCAGCCAACTTCTCTTCGAGGTCGATCAACCGGCTCTGAATCTGATTGAGGGCGTGCAGGGTCTTCTCCTGGTCACGCTTGGAGGGCAGCCCGAGGCTTCCCCACCATTCAGCGCTCGCCTTCTCGACGTTCGCCTTCATCTTCATCGACGCGCTGAGCAGGTTGCCCATCGGCTGCAGCACGGCAGGTGACTTGAGCACCGTCTCCATCATCTCCGCGGTGCGCTGCTCCCACAGGTCGAAGCCCTTCTTCCACTGATCCCACAGCATCATCTGGTGCTCCATTGTTCAAAGGCCGAGGCGTCGAAGCTCGGCGGTGGTGGTGAAGTCGTCGTTGAGTTCGTTGTCGGGCGCGGTGGCGCGGGCCACTTCACCGAAACACTCGAACACCCAGCCGACCTGGCGGCGGGTGATCGCGTTGCCGATGGCCGGCTCGATGGTGGTGGTGGTGCGCACGCGCATGGTCTGGGTGAAGGTCACGTCGGGCAACTCGAGCTGGCCCACCGCGTCGACCCGCACCTGGTAGGTGTCGCGGCCCGCGTACGGCAGCCCGCGCACCATCGCGTTGGCGACCTGGCCCACGCTGATCCACTGTTTGTTCGGCTCGAGCGGGAAGCGGAAGATCGCCACCGGCTGGGTGTAGACGACCAGGGTCTTACCGAGCGTGGGCGCCTCTTCACGCGAGGCGTAGCCCAGTAGGAGCAGGTCGTTGCCGTCATTCACGTACACGCCCAACGTGCTGCCGCCGAGATCGAGGGCGGAGACGAACTGCCCGTTGGGAAAGCTGGCGGCGAACCAGTGACCTTCGAGCGCGGAGGCCGAGAGGGTGGCCACCCGATCATCGGCGTAGTCGATCGAGAGATCCCACACGCGTTGACCCGCGGGGTTGGTGGCCCCGGGGATCGCCACGGGCCGCGAGCTGCCCGGAGGCGAAGCGAGGTAGCGCACGGGAATGCCCAGCGCGGCCTTCAGCTCGTTCGCGTCGACGCGGCCATCGAGATTGGGCACACACTCCAGCGGGGCGACGGCCGGCGCGGCGTACGCTTCTTTGCTCGGGTAGGTGCGGTTCTCGCCGCACGCAGACGACACCAGCAGGGCAATGAACAGGGAGCGCGTCATTTTCTAGAATCTCCACGCGAGGCGAATGCGCCCGAGCTGCGCAGGCTGCGCCTGAAGCGATTGGGCTGGGTTGTCGAAGCCGGCGAAGGGGAAGAGCACGGCGTATTCAGCGAGCACGTCGAAGCCGTCTTTGCTCGCCCAGGTCAGCGCGCCGTGGAACTCCATGCCCAGCGCGGCGTCGTTGCCGGGCGTCGAGCTGGCGTAGAACGCGCGGCTGAAGGTGGCGTCAGCGGCGAGGGTGAGCTGGTAGCTGCGGAACTCCAGCAGCCGCGCCTTCGCCCACGGCCGCACGTACCAGGCGTCGGTGACGGTGCCGATGATCTCCGCGAAGAGGATGCGATCGACGCGGTAGTCGGGGTGGAAGCGCAGGTTGTCGATGCGGGTGTCGCGGGGAATGTCGAGCTGCGGGCCATCGAGCTCGCCTGCGTTCGGCGTGGAACCCGCGGGCGGGAACGCACCAAAGCCCGGAGCGGGATCGCCACTCGCAGCGCCTGCGTTGAGGCCGCCGATGATCACCGAACCCGGAGCGCCGATGGTGGTCTCGATCGAGCCGCCCATCTGCAGCGACTGCACGCGATCCCGCAGCAGCACACCCGGGAGCAGCGAGGCCTGCTCGACGTCTGCGTAGAGCATCGCGGCCTCCGCCTCGAGCTTGAAGCCTTCGGTCTGGAACCGCAGCCAGCCGTCGACCACCGCCGCCTTGTAGCCACGGCGCATCACGGAAGCCGGTGCGAGCGTGGTGTCTTCGCTCACTGGCAAATAGGCAGCGGGTACGTCGTTGTCCTGCCAGCGGTACGAACCGAGCAACCCGTACTCGAGCGTCACGCGGCCGGCGAGGCGGCGGCGCTTGCGGGTGTGGTCGTCTTTGATGTTCATGAAGGCGAACGAGAACGACTGCACGTCGGTGCTGGGATCGAGGATGAGCTGGCGCTGCCCGTCTTTGCGGAACTGGGTCGGGCCCACTGCGCTGAAGTCGTAGGCGACGGCCCAGAGGTGGCCCACCAGCGAGGTCACGAAGGCGACGCGATCGGCCTGGTCACCCAGGTTGCAATCGAGGCAGTCGCCGCCGTTCGACATCATGCCCAGGCCCCACATGTTCCCCATGCGGCCGGCAGCGAGGTAGCCGAAGGGCGTGAGCACTTCGCCGTACGCGCGCTTGATGCGCAAGAGGGTGGCCGGAAACTGGCCGGGGCTGGCTGCGGGCGTGGGCGCGTTGCCTGCACCGGGCGAGAGCACCGGCGTCGAGCCGAACACCAGGTTGTCGATGAGATCGGCGCGCACCTTCACGGCGGCCGCGGCGAACGGGGCGTAGATCGCCAGGTCCGTGCGCAGGCGCATGTCGGCGGCGAAGAGCGACTGGCCCGTGGGGTTGCCCAGCGGCACGGGGAACAACGCGAGGCCCGATGGCGTGGTGCCCCGATCGAGATCGAGGTTGTTCAGCAGGTCGCCGCGCACGCGCAGGAAGCCGTGCAGCTCGACTTCGATTTTTTCGCGCTGATAGAGATCGTCACCGTGATCGGCGAGGCCAGAGGCCACGGCCTGAGTGGCGGCGAGGAGCAAGACGCTCGCGAACGCTCTCACGGTGAACCTCCGAGGAACGCGATCAGATCGCGGTTCGACTCTGAGATCGCCTCGATCATCGGGAAGTGGCCACAGCGCGGGTAGACCTTCAGCTGGGCGTTGGGCAACTGCCGCACGAGCTTTTCCCCGACGGAGACCGGGGTGACCCGATCTTCCCGGCCCCAGAGGAGCAGGGTGGGCGCCGTGATGGTCTTGTACCGCGGCTCGAGCTCGTCGAAGCGCATGCCCCGCACGGCCTCGAGGGCGCCTGCGCGGGTGCCGGGGCGCTCCATGGCCTTCTCCACCTCGTCGGCCAGGTGCTGCGTGACCATGTCGGGATCGTAGAAGCCGAGGGTCAGCCGCTCGTCTGCGCGCTCTGAATAAAAGAGGCCGAAGAGCACCTCGCCGACGCCCTTGGCGCGCGCCATGTGGAACAT
>JANODF010000535.1:0-2448 GCA_031412555.1 Archangium sp.
TCACCAAGGAGACCGACGCCGCCTGGCAGCACGTCTTCCGCGTGGGCCTCGTCATCGCGTTCTTCTGGGGCGCCCTGCGGGCGGTCAGCGCCTGGAGCGACAACTTCGCCTCGAGCGCCTTCGCCCAGGCCCGCCCCGGCAGCCGCGCGCTGGTGAGCTTGTTCGCCCGCGTGGTGCGCTTCGCGTTGGTGGGCTTCGCCATCCTCGCGGCGTTGGCAGAGGTCGGGTACTCGGTCACCAGCGTGCTCGCAGGCCTGGGCATCGGCGGCCTCGCGCTCGCGCTGGGTGCGCAGAAGACGCTCGAGAACGTGTTCGGCGCGTTCGCCCTGGCGGTCGATCAACCCATCCGCGAAGGCGACTTCGTGCGCATCGACGACTTTGTGGGCACGGTGGAGACCATCGGCCTGCGCAGCACCCGCTTCCGCACGCTCGATCGCACGTTGATCAGCATCCCCAACGGCAAGCTGGCCGACATGCGGCTGGAGACCTTCGCTGCGCGCGATCGGGTACGCCTGCAGACGGTGGTGGGCCTGCGTTACGGCACGACCGCCCAGCAGCTCAAGCAGGTCACCGAGGGCTTCCGCGAGGCGCTCAAGGCCCAACCTGAGCTCTGGCCCGAGAGCGTGGCGGTCAACTTCGTGAAGCTGGGCGAGTCGTCGCTCGACATCGAGGTGTCGGCCTGGTTCGTGATGCCCGACTTCGACGAGTTCAGGCGGGTGCGCGAAGACGTGCTGATCCGTTTCCTCGCGGTGGTCGAGGCCTCGGGCACCTCGATCGCCTTCCCCACCCGCACGCTGCAGATCATGCCGGGGCCGGTGGACATGAAAAAGCCGCCGGAGCCCGAAGGCGCCGACGGCCGTTGAAGCTCGAGGCTTCGGTTCAGCTCAGGCCGGCTTGGCCTTCATCGGCGTACCGCCACCAGAAGCTTCCTTCTCGTGCTGCCGCTCGTCGAGCCAGATGACCAGCGGGCTGGCGATGTACACCGACGAGTAGGTGCCGACGACGATGCCGATCAACATGGCGGCCGCGAAGTCGAAGATCTCGCCCACGCCGTAGACCAGCAGGCCGATGAGCGAGAGCGCGGTGACGCCTGAGGTGAGAATGGTGCGCGCCAGCGTGTCGTTGACGGCGATGTTGATGATCTCAGGCAGCGGCTTGCCCTTGTACTTGACCATCTCCTCGCGGATGCGGTCGTAGATCACGATGGTGTCGTTGATCGAGTAGCCGATGATCGTCAGCAGCACCGCGATCGACGTGAGGTTGAACTCGCGCCGCGTGATGAGGAAGTACCCCGCCACCATGATCACGTCGTGCACCATCGCCAGCAGCGCGCCCGGCCCGAACTTCAGGTCGAAGCGGAACGCCACGTAGATGAGGATGAAGAGCATCGCCCAGATGAGCGCCATCAGGCCCTTGTTGCGCAGCTGCTTGCCGACCTGCGGGCCGACGTAGTCCGTGCGGCGCACTTCGAAGTCAGCCCCGTTGAGGCCGGTCTTGAGCGCCGAGGCGACCTTGGAGGCCATGCCCTCGGCCTTGATCTGGTAGTCGGCCTCGCCCAGCTTGGTGACCTCGGTCACGCCCGTGCCTGACGCCACGACCGCCGCCTTGATGCTCGCGGGGTCCATCGGCGTCTTGTAGCGAACGTTGATGATGCCGGTGTCGAGGTTCTTGGTGAGCGAGACGACCTCGCCCAGCCCGCGCACCGCGGCCTCGGCCGCCTGCTCACTCTCCGGGGTCAGCTGGGTCACACCGCCCATGCGGAGGATGAAGTTGTTCTCATCTGCCGAGCCGATGCGCTGCACCTGCGGCTCCTGCAGGCCACCCTTCACCGCGCCTTCGCGCACCTCTTCAGCGGTGGTGGCCTTGGCGAACTTCACCTCGACCGACGTGCCGCCTGCGAAGTCCACGCCCAGGTTGAACCCGAAGATGGCGATGCCCACCAGGATCGCGATGTTGATGACCGAGCTGATGAACAGCGCGATCTTTCGCTTACCGATGAAGTCGAAGTTCGTCTTGCCTTTGATGATTTGCATGGCGATCTCGAGTCAGACCGAGACGGTCGTCGCGTTGCGACCGTGCACGATGTAGGTGGTGATGAGCCGCGTCACCACGATGGAAGTGAAGAGCGAGGCGATGATCCCGATGATCAACGTCGTCGCGAAGCCGCGCACCGGGCCCGTACCCGTGAACGCCAGCACGAAGCCTGCGATGAGCGTGGTGACGTGCGCATCGAAGATGGTCCAGAACGCGCGGTCGTAACCGGCGTCGACGGCCGCACGAGCCGTCTTGCCTGCCGCCAGCTCTTCACGAACACGCTCGTTGATGAGCACGTTCGCGTCGACGGCAATACCCAGGGTGAGCACGAAGCCGGCGATGCCAGGCAGGGTCAGGGTGGCGCCAAACGCCGCCAGACCCGCGAGGATGAGGCCACCGTTGAGGATAAAAACC
>JANODF010000536.1:0-10457 GCA_031412555.1 Archangium sp.
ACCGCATCGGCGTCGAGCGAGCAGCCGCTCAGCCGCAGATCTTGCGGTGGATCATCACCACCGCTGACTTCGGGCCCCGCGGCGAACACTTTGAACGCCAACAGCGCGACGGTGAGCGAGGTCGTTCGGAGCAGAGCCATGCCCTGTGAAAGGAGCAAGTGATGCGCCAGCCTCAGAGCCCCGGAAAACCTCCGGTGATCAACGCGGGATCATTCGCCACGCCGAAGGTGTTGCTCTGATCTCCGAACAACTTCGCAACCGAGACCAACACCTTGTTGTGCGAGGTGAGGTCAGGCCCCGACTGCAGCCTTCGGCCCATGACGAGTTGTCCGTTCGCGCCACCCGCCAACAACAGCGGAATGTTGCGCGTGCTGTGCGCAGAGGGATTGCCCATGTCGCTGCCCGCAAGAATCATCGTGCTGTCGAGCGCAGAGGCTTCGTCGAGGCGCTGCATCAAGCGGGCGATCTTGCCGTAGTAGTAGCGGTTCAAGCGGGCCAGCCGCACCCGGGTGGCGAGGCCCGCGGCCGTCGCCGAGGTCGAGTAGGTGTGCGCGACTTCGTTGTGCACGTCGCGCGGCAACGCGGTGCCGTCGACGGTGTAGATCTTCCCCGGGTCGTCGAGGAACAAGGTGCCGAAGCGCGTCGAGCCGCACGCGATCGCCTGGGCGAGCAGGTCGACCTGCAGGTCCGCGATGCGATCGAAGTAGGGCTCGCCTCCGTTGTACTTGAGGACCTTCGGGAAATCGTTGAGCGGGTCGGCGTTGCCCGTCTTCTGCGGCCGGGTGGGCTGCGTGCAGGTTTGCTGCTGCACCACCGTCAGACGCGTTTCGATTTCCCGCAACGCAGAGAGGTGTTGATCGAGCTTGAGCTTCTCCGCCGCGGCGAGCCGGCCCGAAAGCGCGTTCAAGTCACCCCGCACGAAGTCGAGCACGCTCTGCCCGCGTCGCCGTGCTGCGGCCGCCGCCGCCGCGTCGGTGTTCACCACCAGGCTCGAGAAGACCTGATCGAACACCACCACCGGGTCGAGCTGGTTGCGAATGACCGCGCCACCCGGAGCATGCGCGATGGCGTCTTGATTCGCGTCGCCCGAAGCACCCACCCCGATGTTCAAGGTGGGGAAGGGCGTACCGGCGCCCAGGCCGCGGGTTCGCGCGAGGTATTGATCGAGCGACGGGCCCTGCGCGTTGTGATCGCCGGGCGTGGTCATCGAACCGGTGAACAGACACACCGCCGCGCCGTGGCCCGAGGTGCTGCTCAGCTCGGCCACCGCGAGGTCCACGCCTTCGAAGGTGATGATGCGGTTCTTGAAACTGCGGCCGCCGTACTTCGCGGGCGAGTCGAACGGCGTCAGCGCGCTGTCGGCGAAGTTCAAGTCGAACACCGTGTCGGTGTCGGTGGCGCGCCGGGCGTAGTGTTCTGCCGAGACGCCGTGCGGGTGGTAGACGCCGATGAACTTGAGCGGCGTGGGCATGCCCTGCGCGTGCGCGATCGAGCGGTACATCAGCTGGCCGACGGGCAGCGAGGCGAAAGCGCCCAGCGCCTTCAAGATGCTGCGCCGGGGAATTGCGAAGGACTTCTTCATTGCAGCCTCCTGGTCACGAATGAGTCGCTCTGCGCGTAGTCGACCAACAGCTCGAGAATTTTGCCGTCGCGGCCGCTGGCCCTGCCGCGCACGAAGTCGACGAAGGTGCGCTCTTCTTCCGCACCCGAACGCCCTGCCGCGAAGCGGAACAGGTGCTGCTGAAAACACCGCGCCACGGTCTGCGACTTCGCCAGCAACGTGCTCAAGCCCACCGCGTCGGTGAAGGCGCCTTCTGCATCACCCGCGTTGAGCAGCTCGCCCGAGGTGTCGATGGGCTTGCCGTTCTCGGTGGTGCGGTAGCGGCCGACCGCGTCGAAGCTCTCCAGCGCGAAGCCGATGGGGTCGAGCATCTTGTGGCAACCCGCACAGGTGGGGTTCGACGAGTGCGCCGAGAAACGTTCGCGCGTGGTCAACGTCGCGTCGGGCGCAGGCACCACGATGTTCACGCCGACCGCGCTGGGCAACGGCAGCTCCTGGCACAGCAGCTTCTTCCGCACGACCGCGCCGCGCTTCATCGGAGCGGTGTCGGCGAAGTGCGCGTTGGCCGCGGCGAAACCACCCGCGAGCAAGAGCCCCTTGCGATAGGCCGGCTGGGTCATCGGCCCCGAGCCGGTCAGCCCGTAGAAGCGGGCCAGGGCCGGCGTCACCACGGTGTTCGTGGTGGAGAGCAACGACTCCAGCGTGCCGTCACCGCCGAAGAGCACCGCGTCCACGATGGAGCGGCTCTCGGCTTGCATGTCCGTCCTGACCAGGGGCCACTCGGGGAACAGGGTGGTGTCTTTGCCCAGCGACTCAGTGCTGTCGGCGCCGGTCCACTCGAGCACCAGCCGGGCGACCTGCTGATGGGCTGCGGGGGTGGCCAGCAGCGCGCGCGCCGCCGTCTCGCGGCCTGCGGCCGTGGCGAGTTCACCGGCGCGGCCCGCAGCCATCAACGCGTCGTCTGCCGGTGCACCGGTCAACAGCAGCGCCAGCCCGGTGGCGATCTCTTCGCCCGAGAGCGTGGTGGTCTCGCCATTCACGGTGCCGCCCAGCTCCGTCACGTAGAGAAAACTCGGCGACTGCAGCACCGCGGCGATGGTGAGCTCGATGCCCGCCGCGTAGGTCGAGCCGGTCTGACCCGCGCGGTACACGGTCAACAAGGCGGTCTCTTCCGCCGGTGTGACGGCGCGGCGAAAAGCGCGCGTGGCGAAGGCGCGGATGAAGGTCTGCGCGCAGGCTTCCGTGCCGGCCGCCGTCGCGCATGGCGCAAGGCTGGTCAGACGCGCCACCACCGCGTCGTGCGCGAGGGCTTGCGCGGCTTGCCACAAGGCGTCGGCCTGCACGCTGCCCACGCGTTGATCCGCGTTGCGGGTGAAGCCCGACTGGCGCATGTCCGCGCCCATCGCGGTCGCGAGCTCGGGCGCCGGTGCGCCCAGCAGGGTGCTGGTGGCGGCCTGCAGTTCTGCGCTGGTGAGCCGGCGAATGCCCGCGCGCGGAAACACCGGAGGTCCCGGAGGCGCCTCCGGATCGACCGGGTCCGGCAGCTGCGTCACCACGTCGGGCGGGGTGACTGCGCCCGGAGCGCCCGGTGGGGTGGGTGCTTCCCCCGGTACCACCTCAGGCGCGGAGTCGGACCGCGGTCCATCGATGAGTCCGGTACACGACGACGACGACAACGTGAGCAACCCGATGATCAAAACAATGCGCATGAGCCCCGCTGGAAAAATTGAAGGCGCACGGTGTCAGCGCAGGTTCTGCCTCGACAACCCCAGCCGCCCCGAACGTCGTGGGGTTCAAGTAGGCAGAACGAGGCAGCTGGAACGGCAAGAGCGTGGGGTTGAAATCGGAGTGAGGCGCTCGTGCTGAAGGCCGCTGTGGCTGTGGTGCATTTGCAGGTGGGCTGAAAGAGAGGGGCATGCCCCTTGCTCACATGACCCTTCATTCCGGAGGGTTCATGGGCAGTGTTCTGCCGGTCATCGTTGCCCTCACCCTCGCGGCCGAACCGCCCGCGGTTCAGGTTCGCGCCCGGCCCGGGGTCACGGTGCTCGCGTTCGTGGGTGCGGGCATGGTGGTCGCAGGCCTCGGGTTCGAGATCACCGGCCGCGCAGGAAGTGATCCGCGCGCGCCGGTGTACGAGTGGCGGCCGAACGCGCGCGCGAACATCGTGGGCGGGCTGAGCCTCATCGCCGCGGGGCTGTGCCTCATCACCATCGCCGCGGTGCTCACGCGTTGGCAGGTTCCGGCGATCTCGTTGTCGGTCACGCCCGACGGCGCACGTCTGGCGCTGGGAGCGACGTGGCCGTGAGCGCCCGCGGCATCGTGCTGCTGGTGTGGCTCACGGCGCTGGGCGCCTCGGCGCAGGACGCTTCAGATGCGCCCCTGCGCGAGCCGGAAGCCGCGCCCGAAGACGGGTTGCCCTGGGAGAACTACCTCGTGCCCGCGCTGGAGAACGTCGCCATCAACCTCGGGCTGCTCTCCTTCAACAACCTGGTCACCCGCATGCCGTTCGCGTTGATCAGCGCTGATTCGGTCGCGCACAATCTGCAACCCCGCTCGTGGACGGTCGACACCGACTACTTCATCACCAACCAGTTCGGGCACGCGTACCACGGCAACTTCAACTTCAACGCCGCGCGCTCCAGCGGGCTCGACTTCTGGTGGTCGGGCCTCTACGCGCTGATCAGCAGCTTTACCTGGGAGATCTTCCTCGAGGTCGAACCGCCGTCGGTGAATGATCAGATCACCACGCCCATCGGCGGCTCGTTGTTGGGCGAGGCCTTGCATCGTTCGGCGCTTCAGCTGCGAAGCAGCGGCGGCCCGAAGTGGCTCACGGCCATCGGCGCTGCCTTGCTCGATCCACTCGGCGCCTTGAACGGTGCGCTGCTGCCCACGCTTCCCCCAGGTGACGAGACGCTCGACCCACTCTTCGTGCGGTGGCAGTTCGGGGCCGGAGCGAGCGTGGTGATCGATCGCGTCGAGGGCGAACAGCGGGCGCGCAGTCCCCCCGAGGCGATCATCGCGGTGTTGTTGGTGTCGGGCGCGCCGTGGAGCCGCCGCTCCAACTACGACGAGCCGCTCTCGTACTTCGACCTGCGCGCTGATCTCTCGTTCCCCGTCAACGTGACGGGAAACCTCTTCATCCGCGGGCTGCTGGTCGGAAAACGCATCAACGGTCAGGGCATGTGGGGGCTCTTCGGCGCGTACGACTACGCCTCGGCAGCCATCGTGCGCGCGTCGGGCGTGGGCCTGGGGCCGGGCGTCATCTTTCAATGGCAGCCGTTCTCCCGCTGGTACGTGCAGACCGCCGGGCTCGTCGCGGCCAGCCCCTTCGCGGCAGCCGGCCAGCTGCTCGACGTGCCGCGGGAGCTGGGGCGCGACTACCACGTGGGCCCGGGCGTTCAGTCGAACCTCGACGTGCGCGTGCTACGGCCCGGGGTGCTGCAGCTCGAGCTGGGGCTGCGCAACTGGGTGGTGGTCGGCGCGTACACGCTGCCCAAGGGGTACGAGTCGATCACCTGGCTGACGGCGGCTTTGACCGTTCCCCTCTGGCGTTGGCTCGGTGCGGGTGCGGAGTTCACGCTCGCTGATCGCCGCGCGCGTTTCGAGGGGGCCCGCGACAACTACGACACCGGTTTGTCGTTGCGGCTCCTGCTCAGCGTGATGACCGAGCCCCACTTCGGGGTGCAAACGCAGAATTAGCGCGGCGTCTCGCCACGCTCGCTCGCAAGAAGTCTGGTGCTCTTCTTGCTGAGCTCACCGCGCGATGACGAAAGCCCCACCGTTCGCATCGAGCCCAGTCGAGGTGCCACCTCCCTCGACTTCGCGCGGGGGGACCGGTGTGGACCGCCACCTGGTGCGGCCCGTGCCCTCTCGACTGCGCTCGATGCGAACGGTGGCGCTGGCCGTCACCCTCCTCACGGCGCTCACAGCGAACGCTGAACCACCCGCCCCTCACGTCTTGCCGCACGCCGCGCATGGGCTCTTCACCGGAGAGCAGTGGCGCTACCGCCGCGACAACCTGCTCGGCGGCACCGCGCTGCGCATCGTGGCCGACCTCGTCTCGATCCCCACCGGCGCCCCGTGGTGGACCGGCGGCGAGTGGGCGCTCTTCGGTGGCGTGATGGGGACCACCGTCGGGCTCTCGGTCGGCACGCCGTCGCTCGACGTGCGCTTTCAAGACCTGGTGACCGAGCGGTTCCTCGGGCCGGATCGTTTCAGCATCTGGAACCAGACGGGCGATCTGATCATCTGGTCGGCCGCGGGCGCCGCCACGCTGGGCCTGCTGATCTACGGGCTGATCAGCGGCGATGATGTTGCCACCGAGACCGCCATTCTGATGGCCGAGGCCTTCGCGGTCGCGCAGCTCTACCACAACATGATCAAGCTCCTGGTCGGCCGCGCCGGGCCCCGCGAGACCTCGCTGCAGGGCCACTACTTCGGCCCCGCGGGGGGCGTGCAGCTCTGGCCCGCGGGCACGCCGTCAGGGCACATGGCTTCGATGTACGCGCTGCTCTCGGTCTTGATGCACACCATCGATCACCCTGCGCTCTGGGTGGGGCTCAACGCCTTCGCGCTGGTGTTCGGCGCGTCGTTGGTCGGCGATCAGTACCACTGGGTCTCCGACGTGATCCTCGGCGCCGCGATCGGGTTCTGTGTGGGCCGGTGGGTGGTGCGCCATCGCTCCACGCTCTACGTGTACGGCGAAGATCCGCCGCCGGCAGTGCAGTTCAACCTGGTGCCGCTGCTGATGCCGGGGCAGGGCGCGGGTTTCGGTGTGGTGGGCACCTTCTGAGGCCGGGTGAACGGCGGTCGCCGGGTGCCGCGAGACTCACGCCACGAAAAGAAGAAGCGCGCCTCACCCGCCGTTAGCTGATCAGGAGTGTCTCCTTCGCCCGAAGAGCTCCAGCTGGCCCTCGCTGCGTCCGCGCGGCGCGAAGCGGAGCTGCAGGCGTGGGTCGATGCGTCGGAGGTCGAGGCCGAACAACTGCGCGCCCGCATCGCCGAGCTGGAAACGAAGCCGGCCCCGGTCGACCCACGCGTGGTCGAGCTGCAGGCCTGGGTGGACTCCGCGGAGGAAGAGACGGATGCGCTGCGCGCGCGAATCGCCGAGCTGGAGGCGAAACCCGCGAGCACTGAGCCCGACTCGCGCGTGGCCGAGCTGCAGGCCTGGGTGGATTCGTCGGAGGAAGAAGCGGGCCATCTGCGCGCTCGCGTCGCCGAGCTCGAGGCCCAGGCGCCTGATCGCCGCGTGGCCGAGCTGCAGGCGTGGATCGACGCCAACGAAGCCGACGCTGAAGAGCTGGCCCAACGCGCCACGCGGGCCGAAGCAGAGCTGCGTGAGTTGAAGGCCACCGTACAGATCGGCGATTCGCGCGTGCTGGCCGAGCGCCTCTCCGAGCTCGAGGCGGTGAATCATTCGTTGCGCGCGCTGAACACCGGGCTGGTGCAGCAGGTCAGCACCGCCGGCCAACGCGACGTGGCGCTGCTCACCGCCCAGCTCGAAGCGGCGCGCGCCAGCGGGTCGGATGGCCGGGTGGCGGAACTTCAACACTCGCTCATCTCGGCACGCGAAGCGCTCGCTGCGCTCGAGGTGCAGCACGAGACCACCATCGTCGAGGCCCGCTCGCACCTGAAGGACGAGGCCCGCGAGGCGCGCCTGCAGATGGACAAGCAACGCGCAGAGCTGGTGGCCCGCGAGCGGGAAGTGGCTGCGCTGACCGCACAGCTCGCCACTCGAACCGACGAAGCCGCGGTGCTCGAGGCCCGGGTGAAGGCGCACACGGCCTCGGCGCAGACGCTGGAAGCCGAAGTGGGCGAGCTGCGGGAGCGCGCGTGTCAGGCCGAGCAGTCTCTCGGGGCTGCGCAGTCGGAGGTCGCCACCCTGCGCCACCGCAGCGGCGTGCTGGAGGCCCAGACTGGCGAGCTGGCCGGAAGGCTCGAGGAGTCCCAGCGCTGGCTGGCCCAGGGAGAGCTCGAGGCCGCCGAACTCACCCGGGCGCTCACCGCCGCGAGAACCGAACGTGCGCAGCTCGCTTCGGCCGCTCCTGTGGAGTCGAGCGCACCTCTGCGCATCGTGCCGCCGCCGCCGCCCGCCGATGCCGACGCGCCCGAAGACGACGGGCTCGAAGGCTTCTCGCCTCAACGCATGCACCGGCTCGAGGCCCTGCTCGCCGCGGAGAAGGTGAAGACGGGTCTGCTCGAGCAGTTCGCCGCCACCTCCGAGGTGTCGCTCTTGCGCATGAAGGACGAGCTCGAGGCTGCCGGCGGCCGGCTGGCGGATCTGCGCAAGCGGCTCGGCCTCTCCGATGCCGAGACCGATGAGACCCAGGAGCGCCTCGAGGCCGCCCGCCGGGAGATGCACGCGCTGTTCGCCGAGCTGGCGGCCCTTCAGCACAGAACGCCTGACGACGAACTCATCGCGCCCGAAGACGTGCTCGATGCGCCGTTGGCTGCGCTCGACGAGCTGGCCGCGCAACAGGCCGAGGTGGCGCAAGAGGCCACCCGGGCGCTCGCCGGTGAGCAGCGGGCCCGCGAGCAGTTGATGGGCGATCTCACCTGGCTCAAGGCCGAGCTGGAGAAGCTCTCGAACGTGCGTGAAGACCTGCGGCACCGCATTCACGCGATGGTGCAGCGTGAACTCAAGCGCAAGCAGGTGGTGAGCGCGTTGCTCGACAAGCTGCGCAGCACCGAGGTCAGCTCGGCGGCGCGCGCCGGCACCTTGCGGCGGTTGCACGCCGCGATGGAGCTGGCCCAGAAGACCGCGGTGCGGGTGCAGACCGTGTACTTCCAGAAACAGATAGGCTCGCTCAACCGCCAGTTGGAAAAACGCACTCCCTCTCCCTTTGGGAGAGGGTCGGGGTGAGGGTGCAGTTCACTTCGCCAAACAGAAAAATGCCCGGGCAGTTCCGAAGAACCCCGGGCCTCTTCTTCAGCTCACGCCGCGCGAGCCGCGCGCGCTTCGGTCACCGAGGGGCTGATCACCAGCTTCGCGGTCTCATCGAACTTCTTGAGCAGGGTGGCCACTTCGGAGTTCGCCACCAGCTTCACCTCGATGCCGCGCTTGTTCGCTTCTCGCTTGATGTCGAGCACCAGCCGGGGCGTGCGATCCGTCTTGGTGAGCGCCACCGACAGATCCACGATCACCTCGTCGAAGCACGCCGCCGCCAGCTTCTCGATGGTCTCCTCGAGCAACCGGGTCACACGGCCGAAGTACTTCTCGATGCGGTCTTCCTTGCCGGTGAAGGCACCCACCTTCACCAGGTTCTCGTCGGCGACCACCAGCTCCTGGTCGTTGAAGTACCGCACCAGGAAGTCATCGATGCTGTCCTTGTCGAACGGCTTGTAGATGACGTCATCGAAGCCGAGCGCCTGCTGCTCCTTCTGCACGTCGTTGGTGGTGCGCAGGGGCAGGGCGAGGAACGCCGCGTGCGCCTGCAGCGTGCGCAGCTGATTCATCAGCGCCGCCGAATTCACATCGGGAATGTCGGTGTCGACCAGCACCACGCGGAAGACCTTGTCGCGGCACAGCGTCATGGCGGCCGACGCGCTGAGCGCTCCGGTGACCGTCACGTGCGCAGGGACCAGCGTCTTGAGCTTCTTGCCGACGTTCTCCATGTCGTCGATCACCAGGATGTCGATGAACTGTTTGCCCGTGGGGTCGGTGCGCATGGGCATCGAGGCCACGTTGACCGCCGCGGGCGAAGCGGCCGTCGAGGCGCCCACCGGGCCCGTCAGCTTGAGCACCTTGAGCACCTTGGCCTTGAGCTCCTCGGGCTTGAAGGGCTTCAAGATGTAGTCCTCGATGCCCGCCTTCATCACGTCCATCATGATGCTCTTCTTCGACTCGCTGGTGAGCATGAGCACGGGCGTCTTGTTTCCGTCGCCGCGCATCTTCGCCAGCATCGCGGGCCCGTCCATGTTGGGCATCGTCACGTCGAGAATCACCAGATCGTAGGTGACCTCCTCGAGCTTCGCGAGACCGAGCAGGCCGTCTTCGGCCTCGTCGACGTCGAAGCCCAGTTCAGCGACCTGCTTACCGACGATCATCCGGATCGCCTTGCTGTCATCCACAGTCAGAATTCGGGGCATGGTGTTCTTCCTTTCTCTCAGCTCGCGTCAGCCGCGACCTGCACTTCGAGGTGAATGTCGTCGACGTCGGCACGCAGCACGATCAGCTGCTGTCCGCTCCCCGGCCCGCCCCATGGTGCTGATCCGATGACGATGCGCGGCAGGCCCAGCGCCGAGTCGATCGACATCGCCCGCTTCACCTGGCCCGCGGTGATGTTGGCCAGCTCGCGCAGGGTGTCTTCCATCATCGAGATGTCGACGTCCTGGATCCCGACGCTGAAGAGGCGTGAACCCAGCTTCTGGCAGCTCGGCTCATCGCCCGTCACCACCACCGCGACGGGCATCGCTCCCGTGATGGGCAGCACCGCGCGACGAAAGGGGGCGATGTTCTGCGGGGTGTTCGCCAGCACGAAGCGCACGTTCATCATCGTGGTGGTGATGCTGTTGACCATGGAAGCCAACGAGTCAGGAGATGGAAATTTGCTCAAGGCGCCTCGCTTGGAACATCGCGTCGCGCACCTTGATGGTGACGACCGTCCCCGCGGCGACCACATGAGCAATGGCCGTGCCTCCGGCGGATCACGCATTGTCGAGGGGTTCGCAGCCTGTGAGGTGGGTAAGCGGTGACGATGGGTCATGGGGCCCGGGTGATCCACGAGACGGAGGATCGGGTTCGCACCGGGTCCGTCACTCACGGGTGTGGTCGCAGCGCACCCCGTGACCCGGGTACAGCGGGAACCGCGATGCCGCTTTCGAGGGGGTTGCGCGTGGATCGTGGCTTGCTCAGTGACGCCGCGAAGTGAACGCTCCTCTCCCGACCCGCCCAACC
>JANODF010000537.1:0-2457 GCA_031412555.1 Archangium sp.
GCCCATCGCGCAGCCGGTGTAGGGCGCGAAGAACTGCATGGGCGCGGGGTCGGCGGCGCTGGCCGCGACGATGATGGTGTACTCGAGCGCGCCGTACTTCTGGAGCTTGTCGACCACCTGGGCGACCGTCGACTGCTTCTGCCGATGGCCACGTACACGCAGATGACGTTCTGGCCCTTCTGGTTGATGATCGCGTCGATCGCCACCGCGGTCTTGCCGGTCTGGCGGTCACCGATGATCAGCTCGCGCTGGCCACGGCCGACGGGCACGAGCGCGTCGAGCGCCTTGATGCCGGTCTGCATGGGCTCGTGCACGCCCTTGCGCTTGACGATGCCGGGCGCCTTCAGCTCGATGCGGCGCATCTCGGTGGCCACGATGGGGCCCTTGCCGTCGATGGGGTTACCGAGCGCGTCGACCACGCGGCCGAGCAGCGCAGGGCCCGTCGGCACCTGGGCGATCTGGCCCGTGCGCTTGACGGTGTCGCCTTCACGAATGCCGCGGAAGTCACCCATGATGGCGACGCCGACGTTGTCTTCCTCGAGGTTGAGCACGAGGCCCTTCACGCCGTTGTGGAACTCGACCAGCTCGCCCGACTGGGAGTTGTCGAGGCCGTACACACGGGCGATGCCGTCGCCGACCGCCAGGACCGTACCCGTCTCGGAGACGGTGACCTGCTTGCCGTAGTCCTTGATCTGCTCACGGAGGATTCGGCTCACTTCATCGGCGCGGATCTGCATCGGGGGTGTTCCTTTTGTACGAGCGGAAAGCGTGGAAAGTGCGCGGCGCGTACCACGGCATCTGGCTGCCCGCTACAACCTTTAAGCGGCCGGAATAGCTGGCCGAACAACCTCAGTTCATCATGGCGATGAGCGCGAAGCCCATCTGCGGCCAGGGCGCGTCTTCGGCCCCTGCCTCGCCCCGAAGCTGCAGATTTCCCTGGGGTCCGTAGGTGGTCTGGGTCGGGCTGACCTGGCGCCCATCCAACGTGAAGGCCTTGTTGGGCCCGCGGAAGAGGGCCCGCTGGTCATCGAACTCGAAGCGGTAGATGCGGCCCTGGAACTGACCGGTGATCACCGTCTTGTTGCCGTCGGTGATCTCGCGCGTGAGCATCAGCTCGACCCCCGAGAGGCGTTTGTCGGTCACCGTCACGTCGATCGGCCGCTCTGCCAGCGTGCCGGCCCAGCTGCCGTCGGTGCGCTTGGACAGGTTGCACTTGATGCTGCGCACCCGGTACGCGTCGAAGCTGGCCGTGCGGTTGTAGAGCAGCAGCTCGCCGGTGGGCTTGAACTCCGTGTTGAGCGCTTCGGGGACCACCGTGGGGAAGTTGCAGGAACTGAACGCCAGGGTCACGACGATGAGCGATGCACGCATGTGAAGCCTCCAGGTGGCCTCGCTCTTAGTGTGCTCTCCCCCGGTCGTCATGCGCCATCGTGATACTTCACTGCAGGGCGCTCAGCGCCTCGAGCACGTCGGCGCGGGTGGCGTCGACCATCGGCGTCTGCTCCGAAGCCGAGAGCGAGACGTAGAGCGAACGCAGGGTCAGCTTCACGTTGCTCAGGTGGGCGTACTCGTCGCGGTTGAGCACGGGCGTGCTCCACAGGTTCTTCCACGCAGCGCCCAGAGTGCCGAACCACGCGGTCATCACCAGCACGCGGGCGTCGTTGCGCATGATCAACGATCGCAGGACCGCGGCGAGGCGCTCTTCTTCACCCCACACGAACGAAGTGCCGTGCGAGAGCCGGTGCACGATCGCGTTGATGATCCGATCCTGCTGACCGCCGGTGAGCCGGTCGTCGCGCGCGAGGAACTTGAGGAGATCAGCGGTGTGCGCGGTGGCGTGAATCCACCCCAGCTTCGCGTCATGCCCTCGCAGATCAGGCTCGAGCACCAGCTCGTCGGTCGCCGCTTCGACCAGCGCGTCGAACTGCGCCTGGCTGAGCACCGGCTGCTTGAGCTCGGCGGCGGCGATGATGGACAGGCTCAAGGCCGAGAAGCTGCGACCGAGCACCGGCGACTCCAGGTTCTTGAGCCGCTCCTGCAGGCGAGCGGTGAGCTCGAGCAGCGCGGGCGCAGGCACCGTCTTCTGCTGGTAGACCCACGCCACCACCAGGCCGTAGCCGACGTCGTCGCGCAGCACCGGGTCTTCCGAGTCGACCAGGGTCTCGGCGTCGCGCAGCACCGCTTCGTGCGACTCGCCGGCAGGCAGCGCAAACTTCGCGTCACGCAGCGAGAGCCAGAAAGCCCGGCCGCGGGGTGGCTCGGTCACCCGAGGCACGTGCGCACAGCCCGTCAGCACCACCATCACGGCCAGCAGTCCACGAAGCATGGAGCACCATAAGCGCGAGCTCGCCCGCCCGCGGTGCCGATATCCGGGAAGATCCCCTCTCCCATTGGGAGAGGGCCAGGGTGAGGGCGCTGTCAGCTCTGCCGGCGCTCATTTTCGAGCACGAGGTACTC
>JANODF010000538.1:0-2636 GCA_031412555.1 Archangium sp.
CCCTTGCAGGACCCCGACTCTGAAGCCACCCGCACCCACGATACCGCCGCCGAACAGGGGTCGATGTTTGACCGCCGCGATTCGCAACCACCCTCCGACGCGGTAGCCACCGCCGCGACGGTCGAGGCGGCTGCGCCTTCATCTGCGGAAGGTGCTCAAGCGTCGACAGCTCCGAACCCGGTCTCTGAGCACGGTCGCATCGAACTCCTGCCGATCAGCAGCTTGGTCCCAGGCAAGAACTGGCGCGGCGAAGGCGTTGACGTCACCGACTTGGTCGAGTCCTTTGCTCATGCTCCGCAGCTCCAGAACATCGTGGTTCGGCCGGTCGAGGGTGTGGAGGGAAAATACGAAGTCATCGCCGGTAACCGGCGGGTCGAGGCCGCACGCCAGATGAAGCGGGCGGAGATTCGGGTGATGGTGCTCGAGGTCGACGACGCCACCGCCGAGGCCTACGGGCTCGAGGAGAACCTGCGTCGCACACCCGTGAAAGATGCGCCTGCGGCTTTGGCGAAGCTGAAGGAGCTGTACGTCGAGAAGGGTGCTCCCGGCCGGGGTGGTGATCGCCGCTCCGAGGCGTTCCTTTCAAACGGCCAAGATGGCCATTCGAACAGATCGGCGACGGCGAAGGTCGCGAGGGTCGTGGGTAAGTCGGAACGCACTGTGCGACGGTCAGTCAAGGTCGCCGAGAAGGCGACCCCCGAACTCAAGCAGGCGCTCGACGAAGGGAAGCTCAACGTCAACCAGGCGGAGAAGCTAGCTGGGCGACCTCCAGAGCAGCAGCGCGAGAAGATTACCGAGTTGCAGACGGTGAAGAAGGCCACCGACGTCACGACGGAAATCGTGCAGGCAGAGAAGTCACTCGCGCTGGTGACCTCGCAGCTCAAGGCTTTCCGCGAGAAGAAGGCGCGTCCCGCCATGGTGAAGGTGGACGTCATCAACCGCCTCAAGGCCGCTGTGGTCTCGCTCGCGCAGGAGGTGGCCGCGATCGAGAAGGTCAACGCCGGCATCAACCCCGAGGCGCTGCCGTGAGCCGGGACGAAGACGTCGTGGACCCCGAGAAGCCACTTGCGGTTGATTCCGCCGCCGATGACGCGAGTGCTGGGCCTTCTCCCTCGGCGGAAGCATCTGCGCCGGAGAAGCCCGTGGTTCCAGAGGTTTCGACCGGCAAGGCGCAGCCATTGGCGCTGAAAAAGTTGGTGGCGCCAAAGACGGCGGAATCAATTCGCTCAGCGGCATTGCCCTTCATGACCGCGGTCGAGATCGCTTCCGCGAAGCTGGCGGAGGTGAAGTGGATCGTCACGGCGTGGGTTGCCGCAGGGTGCATCACGGTGATCGACGGAAAGCCGAAGGCCGCGGGAAAGACGACGTTTTTGCTCCACATGATTCGAGCCCTGACGAGAGGGGACGACTTTTTGGAGATGCCGACGAGCCGGACCGCGGTGGTGTTGCTCACGGAGGAACGGCCGACGACGTTCCGACGGAACCTCAAGCGCATCGGGCTTCTCGAAACCGACACCCTCCATGTTCTCTTCCACCACGACCTGGAAGGCACCCCGTGGTCGGCCGTGATGGCGCAGGCCGTCGCGAAGTGCCGCGAGGTCGGCGCCGAGTTGCTCATCATCGACACGCTCGCGCAGTTCAGCGGCATCTCTGAGACGAACAGCAAGAAGGTGATGGAGACGTTGCAGCCGGTTCAAGCGGCTGCCGCAACGGGGATTGCGGTCATCTGCGTGCGCCACGAGCGCAAGAGCGGAGGCAACGTCGGCGACTCGGGCCGCGGCAGCTCTGCGCTCACTGGTGCGGTGGACATCATCATGGCCATCAAGCGGCCGCCAAGGTACGACGGCCCGATACGTTTCATCGAGGCGCTCTCTCGCTTCGAGGAAACGCCGTCGGCCATCGCCGTGGAGCTGGGTGACCACGGGTACTTCGTGGTCGACGACGTGCAGGACGTTGGCGCACAGCACGATGAGCAGAAGGTGCTGGAGAAGGCGCCGCTCGACGAGACGGCCGCGAAGACCGTCAACGTGCTCATGCTCGAAACCGGGCTGAAGAAGACCGTTCTGCGCGAGGCGCTGGCGCGGCTCCTCGAAGCCGGCGCGTTGCTGCGAAAGGGCGAGGGCGCGAAGAACGCGCCGTTCAAGTTTTGGCGCGCGGTGGCGGTCCGCCTCGTGCCTTCTGCGGTGGAGGTGGAGGTGGAAGACGGTGAACCTGCAACATGATGTCGCTTACAGTCCGCCCTACCGCGCCGCCCGCCCCGTCGTCGGGGCGCGCCCCTGTTCCATCACCCAGCGCTGCACGGTAGGCCAGTGGAACCGCACGAGGCGTCCAACACGGCCCACCGGGATTTCGCCACGTGAGACCAGGGCGCGGAGATGGTCGACGCGAACGTCGAGGAGGCGTGCCAACTCCCCGATGGAAAGCCATTTCAGATGGTTGTGCACTCCGTGCTCCGGCTCCGCGGTCTGGGGTGTCTCAGCGACGTTGCTCATCGTGGCCTCCATGTTGTGGACGCGCACGCAACTCGGTGAGCCCTGTTGGCGTCGTTTGGGGCTCGCCTGCACCATGCAATGAGCGCCTATCGCTGGCCCCCACGCTTCTTCGCCAGCAAAGCCACGACGCAGAGGTCGTCGCGG
>JANODF010000539.1:0-6706 GCA_031412555.1 Archangium sp.
CAGGCGAGCCAGAGCGCGCTCAAGATGGGGCTGACCTACGAGCCGGGCAACGCGCGTTTCAAGGAAATGCTGGCCGACGTGCAGAAGAAGATCGAAGACGCGCGTCGCGGCCAGACTCCTTCGTTCATGATCAAGTGACGCTCGATCTCCTCGCACTCGGCGCCCTGGCGCTCTTCGCCATCTGGGGCGCCTTCAGCGGGTTCGCCCGCCAGGTCGCCCAGGCCGTCGCCGGTGTCGGAGCGGTGATCGCCGCCGCCCCCGGGGGCCGCTTCTTCGCAGAGCCGATGGCCAAGGCGATTCAGTCGTCGCTGACCGTGGGCATGGTGGTGGCCACCCTCGTCTGCTTCATCGTCATCTACCTCTTCGTCCGCACCATCCTGACGGCCATCCTGCGGCGGATCCTCGCTGGCAAAGACCCCAAGAACCGTTCGGCCGATCGCACGCTGGGCTTCCTGCTGGGGGGCGCCAAGACAGCCGTGGCCCTGTGGATCGGGCTGTCGGCGGCCACCTTCATCGAGAACAACCTGGTGCTCGCGGGCAAGAAGTACACCTTCACCCCCAAAGACTCGAAGCTGGTGGTGCTGGCCCGGCAGTACAACTTCATCGAGACGGTGCAGTTCTCGGGCGCCAAAGACCTGGTGCTCGCCGCCAAGCTGGCCAGCGACCCCAAAGAGGCCGCCAAGCTCAAAGACAACCCCGACTACGCCGCCCTGATGAAAGATTCGCGCTTCCGGCAGGTGGTTCAGGGCGACGCCTGGAAGAAGGCGCTCGAATCGGGCGATGTGCGTGGGCTGATGCAGAACAACCAGTTCGTCGAGCTGATCCACGACCCGAAAATGAACCATCGGCTGGAGCGCCTGGCCGAGCAAGCCGACTGATGAAAACTCAGGCGGGTCGGATGCTGGATCTTGGGCGCAATTTTCTATAGTCCGCCCTCATGGCCTCCCCCACCCCGCAGCGCTGGTCCGTCGCCGATAGCAACGAGCTGTACGCCATCAAGCACTGGGGGGCCGGGTACTTCGGCATCAACGAAAAAGGCAACGTGATGGTGCACCCGGCGGGGCCGACCACGCCCAGCTTCGACCTGAAGGAACTGGTCGACGAAGTGCGCCGCCGCGGCATCAGCCTGCCCCTGCTCATTCGGTTCACCGACGTGCTGCGCAGCCGCGTGGTGCACCTCAACGAGGCCTTCCGCAAGGCGATCTCGGAGCACAACTACAAGGGCCAGTACCGCGGCGTGTACCCGATCAAGGTGAACCAGCACCGCTACGTCGCGGAGCAGATCACCGACGCGGGCAAGCCCTTCAACTACGGCCTCGAAGCGGGCAGCAAGCCCGAGCTCCTCGCCGTGATGGCGCTGCTGGAAGACCCGGAAGCGCTGATCATCTGCAACGGGTACAAAGACGAAGAGTACGTCGAGACCGCGCTCTACGCCTCGAAGCTCGGGCGCAAAGTGGTGATGGTCGTCGAGAAGCCCAGCGAGCTGATGCTGATCGCCGAGGTTGCTCGGAAGACCGGCATCAAGCCCCGCCTCGGCATGCGCGTGCGCCTGTCGACCCGTGGCGCCGGCAAGTGGGAAGCGTCGGGCGGTGACCGCTCGAAGTTCGGCCTGTCGTCGGGCGAGCTGATGGACGCGCTCTCCTTTCTCCGCGAGACGGGCCTGATGGACAGCTTCGAGTTGCTCCACTTCCACCTCGGCAGCCAGATCTCGAACATCCGCAACGTGAAGAACGCGCTGCGCGAAGTCGGCCGCTTCTACGTCGAGGTGCTCCGCCTGGGCGCGCCGCTGCAGTACATCGACGTCGGTGGTGGTCTGGGCGTCGACTACGACGGTTCGCAGACGAACTTCGCCTCGTCGATGAACTACACGACCGAAGAGTACGCCAACGACGTGGTGTTCTCGGTGATGGAGGCCTGTGACGCCGCTCAGGTGCCTCACCCGAACCTGGTCTCCGAGTCAGGCCGTGCGGTCGTGGCGCACCACGCGATGCTGGTGACCGAAGTGCTGGGCAACAGCGGCTTCGATATGCCGCCCATGCCTGAAGGGCTCCCGGAGAACTCGCCGCACGTGGTGAAGAATCTCCACGCGGCGTTCCGAGACGTCACCAACAAGAACCTGCTCGAGACCTACCACGACGCCACTGAGTACAAGGACGAGGTGCTGACCCTGTTCTCGCTGGGTCACCTCACGCTCGAGCAGCGCGTGTTGGCAGAGAACCTCTTCTGGAGCATCTGCCACAAGATCCTGCGCATCGCGAAAGAGGCGGGCGACCTGGCCGAAGAGCTCGAGACCCTCGAGCACATGCTGTCGGACACGTACTTCTGCAACTTCAGCCTGTTCCAGTCGTTGCCTGACTCCTGGGCGATCGATCAGCTCTTTCCCATCATGCCGATTCACCGGCTGCTCGAGCGGCCCACCCGCCGCGCCGTGCTCGCCGACATCACCTGCGACAGCGACGGCAAGATCGAGAAGTTCATCGACAAGCGCGAAGTCAAAGACGACATCCAGCTGCACGCGCTCAACGACGACGAGTACTACCTGGGCATCTTCCTCGTCGGCGCGTACCAGGAGATCCTGGGCGACCTGCACAACCTGTTCGGCGACACGCACACCATTCAGGTCTCGCTCGCGCCCGGCGGCGGCTACCTCATCGATCGCGTCGTCGAGGGCGACACGGTCACCGAGGTGCTCAACTACGTCGCGTACAACAAGGACGATCTCATCGCGAAGATGCGCGGCTTCACCGAGACCGCGCTGCGGGCCGGGCGCATCAACCTCGACGAGTCGCGCCAGATCCTCCGCGTCTACGAGGCGGGGCTCGCCGGCTACACGTACCTGGAGCGTGAAGTCGATGCGAAGAGCTTCACCGCGTCACAGCTGCGGTTGGTGGTGCCCAACGACGTGCCGCGCGATCAGCGTACCGGCACTCAAGGGTAAGCCCAGAGATCCCCTCTCCCTCTTGGAGAGGGTCAGGGTGAGAGCCTCACGTCCTCACGGATAGACGAACTGCATCGGCATCTGCAGCTCTGGATGCAGGCTCTTCGCCACCGGGCAATTCCGCGCGATCTCTTCGAAACGCGCGCGCTGCTCGGGCTTGGTTCCCGCCGGCATGGTGATCACGATCGCAAGCGATCCGATGCGCCGGGGCGGGCCCACCATCTCCTTCTCCACCCGCGCGGTGGCCTCGCCGAAGGTCAGCCCCTCTTTGGGAGCGATCAGCGCCATGGTCGACAGCGCGCACGACGCGAGCGCCGCGCCCACGAGATCGGTCGGCGAAAAACTCGAGCCATCGCCGCCGTTGTCCTTCGGGGGAATGGTGCGAATCACTGCGCCCGAAGGCTCGTGCGTCAGCTTGCACTCGAGGCCAGCGATTCGAACCGTCATCGGTACGCCCATGAGCCGTCTCCTTACAGCGTGAAGTGACAACGCTCGCGTTCGACCGCGACTGCCGCGCCGTCTTTCGGAATGTCTGCTTCGTCGCGCCAGCGCACCATCTCGTCGGGCTCCCAGCGGTACGGCTCGCCGTTGAGCTTCACGGTGCCTTCCGCCAGCGCGCGGGTCGACTGGAGCAGCGGCACTTCTTTCAAGTCGCGCACCAGCGCCTCGAAGCGCCCCTGCCGCGCGGGGTCGACGAAGCGCGCGTCATGCCGCGCCGCCCAGGCCATGTGGAACCACGACGGGCGAAACGCGACACCATCGAGCGCGAGGCGTTTGGCCATCAAGGTGAGCAGCTGCGACATCTCGCGCGCGAGCCCCAGCCCCGGTACTTCCTGCCCGGGCAGCTGCGGCCTCAGGTTCGAGAAGTTCGCGCGCGGGTTTCGCAACGAGAGCCAGTTCACGAAGAGGAACGTGCCGGTGCCCAGCCGCCGGCGATCGACCTCGAGCTCGATGAGCACGTGCTCCTTCTTGCTGGTGGCATCGACGCCGACCAGGCGAGCCCGTTCGTACGGAGAGACGCGATCGAACACGCAGCGCAGGTTGTGAAAACCCAGCCGCCGCAAGATGGGCAACACCCGGTAGCGCTCCAGCGCGTACTCGAGCCCTTCACCCGTGTAGTAGCCGAGCAGTTTCTGCGGCCCGGTGCGCTGCATGCCGAGCGCCTCGGCGACGTCGGCCTCCGACATGAACGTGTTGTTCCCCAACGACTCGGTCTTCAGCGTGCGCGAGATGCCCACCATGCGCGCGGCGAGAGGATCGTAGTCGGTGGGAATGGCCTCTTCGGTATCGAAGGCGAGCGTGAGCCCCACCCCGGCGAGCACCTTCCACGCGTGTGACGAGTAGCCGCCGGCCGGCAACCACACCTGAGGCAGGCTGCCCAGGCGACGCGACACGAGCAGCTCACGCCGCCGGGTGCCTGAGAGCGACAACTTGAACTGCCCCAGCCGATCGCCGTTCAGCACGTCAGCGCCCGCGAGCACGAAGGCCAGCTCGACGTCGGGCATGCGGCCCAGCAGCGCCTCCACGGCCGCCAGATAGGTGGCGTCGTCGGTGTTCTCGGGCAGCAACGTCTCGTCGACGCCCGGCAACGCGCCCCAGTCAGCGCCGGAGATCGAGCCCAGCCAGACGGTGCCGTCTTTACCCAGGCACTCCGCGGTCCCGTCGGGCGGGTGGAAGTCGAAGTCGAGCACCGCGATGCGCCCTTCGAAACCTTCCGCGCGCACCGAAGCGACGGCGATCGCCACGTCGTTGAGCGCGCAGAACCCTGCGCCCCGCGCCGGCGCCGCGTGATGGAAACCGCCGAAGAGGTTCATCACCGAGTGTTTCCGGTTGAGGGCGTGATGCGCCGCCTCCACCGTGCCGCCGACGCCCAGGCGCAGCGTGCGGAGGAGCTCGTCGACATAGATGTCGCTGGGGTCGACCGCGAAGACGGCGGCCAGGTTCTGCGGATCGTGGAGCGACTCGAGGTACGCGGGCGTGTGCACCCGGGCGAGATCCTCGTAGCTGGCCGGCTCAGGGTTGATCACCTGATCGGGCGCCAGCGCGTGTTCTCGCAGCAGGTAGTGGAGCGCGTCGTCGGCGCGCCGGGTCTCCATCGCTGCGGGGCCCGACTCGGCACCCGAAATGGGCAGCCGGTACGCCTCATCGTGGAAGACGCGCAGAGGACGGCGCCGTCCCTTCGCGAGCAACGCGAGGAACGGGTTCATCGGGGATTCTCAGAAGTCGATCTGCACGACCGTCTTGTGGCCGGGGACTTCTTCACGCTCGGAGTGGCGGTCGTCTTGATCGTCTTCATCTCGCTGGGCGACCGGGATCTCGAGGGTGGGCCGTTGACGCTCGCGCTGGAGGCGGTCCCGCTCCCGGCGCTTCAGCTCTTCAATGATGTAGGAGTCGAGCATGGGCGTTGGCGTCCTTGGAGTCGAAAACCGCAACCCAATAGTAACCACGTTGCAGGCGGCTTCAACCCACCCTTCGGTGAGCCGACGAATCGCAAGCGGCTGGAATTACTTCGCCGACTCGATGCGCTTCTTGAAGTTCTCCAGAAGTTTGGGGAGCTGGGTGTCGACCAGGGCGTTCACGATGGTCTTGGGGACCAACATCCCGACCTCGACCGCGATGTTGTAGGTCGCCTTCGTCTTGCCCTCGCCGGCGTCTTCCAGCACCCAGCCGCCCTTGTTGTCCTTCATGAATTCGCCGTCGATGAAGGACCAGCTGAGCCTCGTGGGGCCTTCTTCTTTGATGCGCACCGTGTACTTGATGAGCTTCACCACCTCGGCCTCGTACTGCACGTCGACTTCGGCGCCGCGGCGGTTCGAGGTCTTGATCTTCTTCACTTCAGGAAGAAAGTCCGGGTACCGCTCGTAGTCCGAGATCACCGACCAGCACTTCTCGACGGGGGCGTTGAAGATGATGGTCCGCTGGGCGCCTGCCATGGTGTTTGAACTCCTTCGAAGGTGAGTAACGGGGTGAGGCTACATCGGCTTCTTGTCGAAGCGGTGGGTTGCGGTGATGTGACGAACGGTTCCGGTCTTGGAGCGCATCACGATGGAGTGCGTCTCGCAGCCTTCGTGGAAGAAGCGCACCCCCTTGAGGAAGTCGCCGGTGGTGACGCCGGTGGCGGCGAACATCACGTCGCCCGCGGCCAATTCTTCGGCGGTGTAGATCTTGTGCAGATCCTTCACGCCCATGCGGGTGGCGCGGGCTTCTTCTTCTTTGCTGCGGAAGCGCAAGCGGCCCTGGAAGGCTCCGTCGACGCAGCGAATGGCGGCCGCGGCGATCACGCCTTCCGGGGCGCCACCGGTGCCCATCAACACGTCGACGCCGCTGGTCTCGAAGCAGGTGGCCACGGCGGCGGCCACGTCACCGTCGTCGATCAGGCGAATGCGCGCGCCCGCCACGCGGACTTCTTTGATCAGATCGAGGTGGCGATCGCGCTCCATGATCACCACGGTCAACTCGGAGACCGAGCGGCCCATCGCCTTGGCGATCTCGCGCAGGTTGTCGGTGGCCGAGCGGCTCAGGTCGATCGCGTGGCGAGCCGCGGGGCCCACGGCGATCTTCTCCATGTACGTGTCGGGCGCGTTGAGCAGGCCGCCGCGGTTGGAGAGCGCGACCACCGAGATCGCGCCGGGTTTGCCGTACGCGCAGAGGTTGGTGCCCTCGAGCGGGTCGAGCGCGATGTCGACGGGCGCGGCGCTGGTGGTGCCGTTGCCGACCTTCTCGCCGATGTAGAGCATGGGCGCTTCGTCGCGTTCGCCTTCACCGATC
>JANODF010000540.1:0-4495 GCA_031412555.1 Archangium sp.
ATGGCGCCTGGCGATACGGTGCTCGACGACGACGCGCTCGCCGTGAAGTACCCCCACCAGCGCGATCGAATGAAGTTGTTCGCGCTAACGACAATTTACGGCGGCAAGAGCGAGAGCGCCGAGTTTCGTGAGCGGTTCTTCTCGCGGTACTCGAAGCTGAAAGAAGGGATGGAACTCGCGGTCCACGCACTGCGGGAGCGCGGGTACGCTGAAGGGCTCACAGGCCTCAAGCGGTATCGAGGAACCACCGGATCCCTGTCCCCGTGGGAAAGGCGGTGGGCAGTGAACGCCGTGATTCAGGGCGGCGGGGCGTGCGTGCTGAAGCTGCTGCTGCCGCGGCTCCATCGCTTCCTCCGTACTCATGGTGGGCGAGTTGTTCTTCCGATCTTCGACGCGGTCCTCATGCAGGCGCCGCTCCGCGATGGGCTCGTTCCCGGTGAAGTCGTCGAAGGCGCCACGGCCATCATGGTGCAGGCGATGCGCGAGCTCTACCCGGCGACTCAGCCCCGCGTGTCATCCAACCTCAGCGACCCGACCTGCTGGAACAAGGACGGGCAAGGCGACTCGATCGCGCGCTTTCTCGCTGACCCGATGTTCAAGCTGTGAAGGCTCGACGACAAAGTGACCCAACGAAACCGCGCCGTCGCACGTCTGACCTATCCTTTGAGGTGACCACAACAACCTCAGTCGAAGAAGTGCACGCCCTCGCGGTGCCTGGTGAAGGCGCCCCTGAAACGCAGCTCGGTCTTCACTGGGTAGACCAGCTTCCCATTCGCGCCTTGGTATCGTCCGACCCGACCGCGGTTCTTGAGCACGCGAGGGCGCTCGCCGCGGCTCTTTGTGGCCCCGGGCACGACGCGGCTCGCCTCCGTCTGCTGGCGCGCTCGATCGCGGTGGCGCGCACGCAGATGTCGTTGTTGGAGGGCATGCTCCTTGAGCGGCTGGCCAAGCGCGATGACGGCGGCGTCGAGAGCACCGACAAGGCGCTGCGCTCCGTGACCTCGCGTTTGGTGAAGCTCATCGAGGCCCACCGGCTCGAGAGCTCGCAGCAGCGCCGCGTTTCGGTCGTGGTGGCGCACGCGAACGAAGTGCGTGTCGAAGGAGGCGAGTAGCGCGATGCCTATCTACCGTGATGAGGTTGCGAGGTTCACGCTGCGAACGATCCGCGCGAGCTTCAAGCCGAAAGCATTTTCCCGGCTGAAGACCGTGCGGCTGGTCAGCGGCCCATTCGTTGCGGACATCGAACTGATTCGTGTCCTGGCTCGGGGCCTGCCTTCAGGCTGGAGGACGATGATGAAATGCCCGCGGTGCTCAAGGAACGCCGATGTCATCGGCTGTGTTCCCGAGGGGCTCTTTGCTCAGGCCGGCTGGAGCTGTCCGAAATGTTCGAATTGGAGAGGGCGACCTCGCAAATATTCCGCTGATCTCACCACGTCGAACGAAGCCGTTACGGAGCCGACGTGCGCCCAATGAGCACCTTCGTGATTGTGCACGTCGATGGTGAGTGCTGCGAGGGGAGGGCGGAGTCTGTCCTTCACCGCGGTAGTGCCGCTCCGAAGGGGTGGCGCCCGGCAGAGTCCTGTGAGGGTGATGTCGACGATGAGGGCGCGCCCCAGTTCGTCGAGGTTCTCATCTCCCCAGAGGATTACGCCCGCATCGTTGAGCCTCACCGCGTGGAAGACACGGCGGCGGCGCGTATTGAGGCGCTGCAGTTTCACATCCGCCGCGTGCTGCGCGAACTGACCCGGCAGTACCTGGAGCGGCGAGTCTGCGCTCTTCGCGGGCAGTACTTCCCTGTGCCGGTGGTTGCCGCCGGCTGGCTGAACGACGTTCCGACGAGCCGACAGTGGGCGGAGTTCGAGGTGGGCCCAAACGGAGTCAGCGTGGAATCGCTGGCGCGCGCAGGGCTGTTGAAGAAGACGCTCGGTATCTGGCCGCCCGGTCCTTTCGGTCTGGCCGCCCTCAATGACACCGTCGACGAGTTCGAGAGCGTTGCGTGGGCACCGGAGTTCGACCGCGCGAAGGCGCAGGCCGTGACGCCCTATCTGGCCGACTTGCGGGCGGTCGAAGCTGAACTGCTCCGCCGCGACCTGTAGAGATTCTCAACTTGCTGTGCGCTCAGACGTCGTCGGTGGAAAGCGATGGCTGCTGTGGCGGCGCAGCGATGAGTCGATGGGATGGGGCTATTGCGCGGGCATTTGTTTGTCTTGCCGCAAGTTCGGCAGTTGCGTGGAACGCGATAGGAACAGCCTCTCTGCGAACGCCATCAACGACGCCACTGGGCGCCCGCGTAACTCAGTCCTGGGCGGCCAAATTCAAATGCCGCGAAGATTTCAAGACAAACGACCCGCAACGACACCAATCGCAGTCCCGTGGCTTGCTTGGTGTGTTGTGATGATTAGATCTGTCGCGCCGCGGGTTCGCTCGGAGTTAGTTCGGGTTCGCGCCGCGGTCGTTCACTCCGAAGGGAAAGCCAATGAGGAAGAACCTCGCTCCTGCCTCGCTCGAGAAGAAACTCACCCCGATTTCCGCTGAGGTCGAGCCCGATGCGCCGCGCCAGATGCACGACGGCTCGTCGCCGATCGCCGTGAAGGCGAGCACCTGGGAGGAGCGCCACGACGAACTTTGGGATTTACTTGTGCCCTCAAGCGGGCCGGCGGCGACGATTCAGGGAGAGGTGATCCGAATCGCGGGCCGCATCAGCCATGAAATGGAGCACAGCGGCGGCACCAACTGGGACCTCGACTTCACGAAGATGACGGAGTCGTTCATCGAGCTGTTGCAGACCGGGGCGGCGTTGCCCGAACCGGCGTTGAACGTCTGCAAGGAGGAGGTCGCGTCAATCATCGAGGGTGGGGGTATCGACACCGACCCGCTCATGGAGAGCGCGGTTGCGTGGGTGCTCCTCAACCCCCAGCCGGTCCCTCTCGGCGAGGTGAAGTACTCGATGTGAGCGCCGACGATGCGCTGGGCTCCTTTCGGGGCCGACAGCGCCCGGATCCTGCAGTGAGGCCCAACCACCTCCTGGAGAGCCATGAGACCTCCGACACCGAACGCAAGAACAAGTGACCGCGACTCATCCTGCCCTGATTACGCCACCCTTTTCGATGACAACGACCCCGGCGACTGGAGCGATCACCTTCGTCGCCATGCGTGGTTCGATCAACTTGAACGGGCCCTTGGTAGGCCTCTACTTCTTGGAGGCGCGAACGAGAAGGCGAAGGACAAGGCGCACGCAGACTGCATGCCCGGTGAGCCCTCGGCCACTCGGCTGCGCGGAATGCTCGCTCTGATGAACGCCCACTACGACCGTGACCTGGCGCGCCTCGCTCCCGGCGCACCGGTACCTGATCTGATGCAATGGGCTTCCGCGGCGGGTTCGGCGAGTTACGACCCCACCCTGTTCGCGCTGGCTCTCGCAAATCTTGTGGCGGCTGTGGCTCCGGCGCTGGCACAACCCGCATGGTTCGAGGGCGGCTACTGCTGGACCTGCCATCGGTGCGTCAGCCTGTTCGAAGCGCAGGGCAGTCAGCACCTCAGCCACGTCATGCACAACTGGTAGCTGTTCGAACTGCTCAATCAGCTGCAGTCCGACTTCTCCGGCGGAAAGAAGCCCACCGTGCAGGTTGGTGTCGTTGCCAACACGGTGCACGTGAGCGGGGGAGGGTGACCGTGCGCGTTCAACGAACGCGGCCGTACCGAGACGAAGTCACGCGGATTTCAGTTCGCCAATTGCGCGAGAGCCTGGGTTCTCGCTGGCGATCAGCAACCAGCGTTTCGTTGAACATCGGCGACACGGTGACCGTCGTCGAGATTCTCGACCTTCCTTGTGCAACGACCTTCGGAAAGACGAAGCGCTACTTGCGCTGCCCGTCGTGCTCGAGGCGCGCGATGGCGGTCGGTTTCATCGGAACATCGGTTTCCTGCGCCGTCTGCGGTCGGTGGGCAGGGCGAGATAGGACCAGGCTGCTTCGCGAGCCCCAGCGGGCCAGCGCTACGCCGGCAAACCAGGGCAACCACGAACCCGACGCACCACCGCGCCGAGGTGACCTTGCCGCGTCGAATCAGGTTATCGCCAACACGGAGCCCCATGTCTCCCCTAAACCCTTACCGCCGCAAGGACCTCGGCCCCTGCCCAACCTGCGGTGCCGTGGTGAATGACGCCCGAGAGCACGAACGCCATCACGCCTTGAGCATGAACGCCGCCGTGCGGAGTTCCGCCGGCCCGATGTGACTGCACGACCTGATGCAGCACCAACTACGAAAGGAATCACCCGATGAGCGACTGGGACTACTGCCGTGAACACAAGGTCTGGCTGGACGCTGACGACGTCGATCAGTTTCTGAGTCACTACCCGTGCTCACGCTGGCACCTCGACTACCCGCCGATGAGCCCCGAGGACCGCGAGGAACACGGCAGGCTGGGGCACGAGTTCTGGAAGTCAGCGAAGACTGCCAACCAGAACGCGATGGCCGTCGGCATGGTGCTGGAGGC
>JANODF010000541.1:0-6798 GCA_031412555.1 Archangium sp.
GCACCGCCACCACCGCCGATTGCGCCACCGCCACCGCCGAGCGCACCGCCGCCACCGCCCGTTGCGCCGCCGCTACCGCCACCCGACGCTCCGTCGCCACCGCCCGATCCCGAGTCGTTGGGAGAAGAGCAGCCCGTCGCCAGGCTCAACGTAAGAAGGACCGTCAGCAGTGCTTTGACGCTCATGCCTCGAACGAGGGAGCAAGAAGCAAGCTCACCTGATCTTCGAGCCACCCGCGCGCAAGACGGGCGCCTCGCCCTGCAGGACAAGCGCCTCCGCAAAGAAGAGGATGAACAATTCTGCAGTCCCGAAATTGATGTGGAAATTGCTCTGCACAGCGGGAAATGTGCGTGAGTGACCAGCAAACCGCTGCGCCTCCCTGCGCCTGAAGAGCTGTTGAAAGATTCCGCCGGAGTGGGCCTCGTTCTCACCCTGCGCTGCATCGGGTGCGGACATCAATCCACGGAGAGTTTCTCGTGGGCGTGTGTGAACCCGCAGCTCGACGAGTGTCGCGCCCAGGGGTGGGACGGCGTCCTGCTCTCTCGCATCTTTCACTGCGCGAAGTGCAGCGCCGAGGACACCTACGAGTTCGTTGAAGACTCGTTCTTGAAGCTCACCGCAGGTGTGATCGCCGCAGGCCTGGAGGATGCCCCACCGGGTCGCGTGCTCCTGGCCGAGATGAAGTTGTGGGACGGCACGCCAGCGCGGCGTCCCTCTCAAGCCCTCCGCAAACTGCGCGAGCTCGCGGCTCAGCAACCGAACTCTGCCGAGGCCTACCGTCGCCTGGGCAACATCTGCGAGCGCTTCGACCTTCTCGAGGAAGCCGTCGCTGCCTGGCGCCGGGCTGTCGAGCTCGATGTGAACGACCTCGATTCGCTGAACTCGCTCGCGGCGATGCTGCTGCGCACCGTGGCCACCGAACAAGAGGGCTTCGCCTTTCTGCTGCGCGCTGTGCGCGCCATTCCCGGAACGCAGTCGATGGACAGCGAGAGTCGCCGCGATGCCATTCGGGGCACCTTCGAACTGGTGCGGGAATTTGCTGAGGATGATGATCCTCTCGCTCTCATGGTGGGATGGAAGGGCGAACGCGTCGGCAAGGATCAGCTCGTGCACATGAGCTCGGTCGACCTGCGCGAAGTGCTCGAGGTCTGGGACAACCTCGTCGAGTTCGTCGCGTCTCCAGGCGTGATCAGCCTGGGGATCACCGACGAACTGCCTGAGGAGGAGCTCACGCAGCTGAAGGAATTGCTCCTCGATGGCGGGGCGCCCCCCGCGGCCGCTCAGCCTGTCATTGCCGCCCCGAAAGTGGGCCGGAACGAACCGTGCCCCTGTGGCAGCGGCGAAAAGTTCAAACGCTGCTGCGCGACCTGAACTCGATTGCGCATGGCTGGGACCTCAGGGGTCTCCCCCGACAGCCATGATTGCCCCCGCGCTCGCCCTCGTCCTCGCGTCCACCACCCTCTCGGTGAAGGTGGTCTCCGTCGATTTCGCCTACCCGTACTTCGGAGAGCCGGGAAACACCTGCCAGCGCGGCAGCGTCTACATCCGCGCGGTTGCCGACACGCAGGATGGCCGCTCGCCGACGCCCGTGGTGGTGCGGCTGGAAGATTCCGCCGGCCTGACGCCGGGCAGCCAGGCGGTGCTCGACGTGCGCCGTGCAGGGACCGGCCGCGATGGCACGGTGGTGTATTGCTCCGCGGGTCGCCAGGCAGCAGCGCCTGCTCCGGTGCCGCCTCCGTTTCCCGCTGCCGAGCCGCTGCAACCCGTCGAGCCTGCGCAACCTGCTCCTGCCGTCGAGACTTCAACCAAGCCCTCGAGCAGCGGCTGCTCCGCGCGCCTCTTCAACATCATCAAGAAGCCGTTGGGCGAGAGGAAGTTCGGCCCGTCGGAGTTCGAGGAAGCCGAGCTCGGCGCGCCGGAAGCCGTCGACTGCAGCCTCGCGCGCTCTCGCGTCACCAACGTCTTGCTGCTCCGCATGGTCAAGGACGGCTTCTCGAAGCCGGACGAAGTCGTCGGTGCAGAGTGGGCGCCCAACTCGTCGTGGCAGCGCGACCCCGATGCGCCTCAGCGCCGAGCCGTGAAGGTCTACGTCGAAGCGCGTTGAGTCAGTGCACCACGGGCTTCCAGTCGGGGTGCTCGAAGAACTCGCCGTAGCCCTTGAGAGCGCCGATCAAGCGTTCACTCCCATGGGCACTCGACGGACGCTCACCGACGAGTTGGGGGGAGACCCCTGCGAGCGCAGTCGAGATGCCACCTGGATCTCTCAACGACCCAGTGCCGTGGTGGTGAGCGTCACTTCGCGCCGCTGCGTCCCGCGCAGCAGCGTCATCACCACGCTCGAGCCCGGAGCGTGATTGCCGAGGAGCGTCTCGACGCCCGACGCATCGAGCGGTGCGGTGGGAAGGCCATCGATGGCGATCACCACGTCGCCCGCGGCCACGCCTGCTCGCGCTGCGGGACTGCCGGCCTTCACGGCGCGAATGAGGGGCGTGGTGGTGTCGCCGAAGGAGACGCCGACATCGCCCGGAGCGTCGGGTGAAACGAGCTTCACGGCCTCGAGGCTGATCGTCGCACGGCCTCCCTGGGCGACGGTGATGAGTGCGGAGGCCTTGCTGTACTCGCGCCAGTCACCGAAGCAGCCCACGAAGAGATCTCCCGCGGGTGAAGGGTCAGCCACGAACGTGCCGGTCGCGTCGGTTTTCGGGGCGGACTCGAGATCCCAATTCGTGACCCCGCCCTGGCCCTCCACGGCGATCACGGCGTGACAGATGAGGTCGGGGATCGGAGCGTGAGTCAGGTGATCCGTCACCCTCCCGGTGACCACTGCTTTCCCGTGACTGGTCATGGTCACCTGGGTGGTGGCGCCCTCGCGCACCTCGACCCGCTGCACGTCACCCTCGGCGACGTTCATCGCCGACACGAGGTAGCTGCCTGCCGGAAGCTTGAGGTGGAAGTGAGCGCCGTCGACCTGACCTGGGATCATGCGCAGGGTGTCGATCGAACGAGCGTAGATCGCAGGAGGCTCTTCGTAGCCGACGAGGGTGCCTTCGATTCCCCCGGCGGGGCGCAGCGTGAGCACCACCTCTTTCGACCCCGCGGCCACGTCGAGGACGACGGCTTCTGAACCGTCGGGTGCTCGTGCCTGCAGCGCCCAGGGGCCGCTGGTCAGCGCGTCGAGGGTGAAACCGCCTTGTGCGTCGCTGATGGCAGAAGGCAGCACCACCCACGCCTTCCAGGTGAGCGGCTCGCCGGGCGGCGCCGATTGGGCGCGAATCTTTGCATCGGGAATCGGGACGCCGTCCGGGTCGACCACGCGGCCGGTGATCTGCAACCGCTCGTACTTGATCGCCAGCGTCACCCCTTCGACGTGCGAGTTCCCATCCACCAGGCGGGTGGCAGCGAAGGGCGCGCCAGCGGGGGAGTAGGGCGTGCGGGAGGTCTCCGTGGGGAACACCTGCGGTTGGTACTCACCGCCGCCGGTCATCTGGTTGCAGAGGAACCTTCCGTCGGCGTCGGTCACCCACTTGCCCTCATCACCCGTTTGGGCGTGAGTGAAGACGACGACGGCTCCGGCGACTGCCGTTCCTTCGGCGTTCACCACCTGTCCTGAGATGCTGGCCGCGTTGCTCAGCTCGAGATCGAGTGAGCGGTCTTCGCGGTCGGCCAGCACGATGCCTTCGCGATCGACGAACCCTCCGGCCGTCACGCTGCTCGCCAGCACGCGGAAGCGAGCCGCGGGTAAACCCAGCACGGCGTAGCGGCCGGTCAGATCGCTGGTCGCGTTGAACTCGATCACGCCAGAGGTCACCTGGATTTTCGCTCCGGCCACGGGTTTGCCCGCGCGGGTCACCAGGCCACGCAACGAGCCCTGGCGCTTGACCTCGAGCTCCACGGTCTCCTCGACCTTCGTGAGCGCGACGCGCTGAGGCGAGACCACCGCAAACGGAGCCGCGGTGAAGGTCACTTGTCCCCGGGGGACGCGGGCGATGGTGAAGCTGCCATCGCGCTGGCTGAAGCCGTCTGCGCGCTGGCTGCCGGAAGTGGCGATGGCCACGACCTGTGCGCCCGCGATGGGCTTGCCTTCGCTGCGAACGTGACCGCGCAGGGTGGTGAGTTCCCGCACGCGCAGCAGCACCTCGTCACTGAGTCTCCCCACGATGGCGGTGACGAGGACCGAGGAGGGGCTCGACGCGTTGGGGGAGGACGCGAGTACCCGGTAGTCGCCCGGTGCGACGGGGATGCGGAAGCGGCCATCAGGCCCCGAGAGCACCATGCCGCCCAGCACGGAGTCGGTGCCGAGGTATTGGCCGGGGAACGCCGTCACCAGGGCCGCAGCGATCGGAGCGCCCGTCTCAGCCGACACGACCTTCCCCACGATGAACGCCTCGGGCGTCAAGACCACGTCGCGCGCGGAGCGGCCCAGCGCCAACACGGTCAGCTGCACCGCGCCGTAGCCGGGGGCGTCGACGTGGAGCGCATTGGGGCCCGGGGGCAGGCACAGCTCGAACTCGCCGCGGGCGTTGGTCTCGACACCGATGCTGTTGCTGCGGCGGAGGCGCGCGTGTTCGATGGGGCCGCCCGAAGAATCGAAGACGTGCCCGACGAGCCGGGCATCGCAGGAGGTGAGCACCAACTCGAGGGCGTCCGGTGCAGGCGCAGCCGAGGGATCACGGAGGTCCACTTCGACGAGCGCGCCCGTGCGGCCCGGAGCGGAGGCACTGACCGTGTGAGTCATTGCGGGCTGCTCACCGAAGTCGAAGGTGCCGTCGCCTGCGGAGCGCAGTTCTTTGGCGCGAACTCCGACGGGGAGGGGCCGGGGCTCGAGACGCACGAGTGCTCCGGCGACGGGTTGGCCACCCAGGAGTACGCGGCCTGCGACGTGGCGAGGGGGCACGTCGGGTTGGCTCAGCCAGCCGGGCAGCTGCTGTCGGTCGGCGTCGGGAGTCGGGCTCGCGGTCAGGCCCAGTGCACCGAGGCGGGGCGTTGAGGGCTCAATCGCACGCATCGCGGTTGGACCGCCCGTGGTGAGATTGGGCAATTCAGCTGAAGGCCAGAGCCACCAGGCGCCGAGCAAGAAGAGTGAAAGAAGCGCCCCGACCATTCCCACCACGACCTTGTTGGCTTTCATGAACAGCGCTCCCTTGAGGAATTCGCTCCCGGCGGTTGGTGCGGCCAGGGCAGGGAGGACCAGGCCCATCCACTGTTGGCGGTCACCACCGAAGGACTGATCGAGCTGCACCCGGAGTTCGTCGACGCCGGCCTTGAGGCGCCAGCGCACGGTGCCGGGAGGAATGCCCAGCCGCTCGCCGATCTCCGTGGAGGAGAGGCCTTCGTAGTAGCGAAGGAACAACACGAGCCGGAGCGGTTCATCGAGGCCGAGCACGAGCCTGGCGACGAGCTGTTGCGTCTCGAGCCGCGCGATCAGTTCATCGGGCGGGAGGGTGGGCTGGGGAAGCTCGGTGGCCAGCTCGCGCCGGGTGCGCCGCGTGTTGGTGCGCGCTCGCATCGCGGAGAGGTTGCGCAACACGCCGGTCAGCCACGCGCGCAGTTCGGATTGGGGGCGTTCGGTGGTGTCGAGCGCAGCCTCCCACGCGTCTTGCGCGAGGTCGGCGGCCTCTTCCCGGGTGTCCACCAGGGCCCGCGCGAGTCGGCCCACCCACTCGGTGTGGGCCAGCGCTTCTTCAGCGGAGATGCGGGAAGGCGAGTTCATCGGCGAACAACATGTTGCCGACCGGGGCGTGGGTGTTGGAAGAAAGTGCCTATCGAGCCAGGCGGGGGGCCGCGAAGATCATCAGGCTGATCAGCCCGATGAGGAACCAACCGAGCGTGGACACGAACCAGCGCACCGGTTGGTCCCTTCGCGCGATGGTTCGGCGCTTACCCGCTTCCGTGCGTGTGAAGGTCTTCGACCAGAGTTGGTAGGTGCCGAAGCCGAACCCGCCCACGACGAGGAACAACAGCCACGGTCCGGTCAGCTTCTCCATGCGGCTCGCATTCTTGCTCAACCTGAGCCAGCTTCCATAGATTGTCCGCGTCGGGGATTGTCCCGATGTGGCTCGCTCCCTCTCGCAGATGGAAAGCAGGCGTCTGTCCCGCGGCCTTAGTGCAACAGTTCCCTTGGATCCGGGCGTGTCGTCGCGCATGCGCGCCACGAGACGCACTGGCACGACGCCTGAGCTCTCGGTCGGCCTGGCACTTGCGGGATCCGGCGTCCGCATGCGTCGAAACGACACTCGCTTTCCCGGTTCACCCGACTTCGTAAACGCTCGTCTTCGGGTGGCCATCTTCGTCAATGGATGCTTCTGGCATCGCCATTCGGGTTGCAATCGCGCCACAGTGCCCAAGAACAATCGTGCCTTCTGGCTCGCAAAATTCGCTGCCAACAAGGAGCGAGATCGGCGCAAGATTCGGCAGCTGCGGATTCTGGGATTCAGGGTGTTGATCGTGTGGGAGTGCGAAACGCGCAAGCCGAACCTCACGGCGAGGCTCGAGCGTTTCTTGGAGGGAGCATCATGACGAACAAGGCGACTCAGGTTTCAGCGAAGGCCCCGCAGATCGTCACGGATGGGCAGTGTTTGACGGCCACCATCGAGAATCTTCGGCAGGGGGTCGGCGCCAAGCCCATGGCCGAAACAGCGCTGACCAAGGTCAGGAGCGATGCGTTCGGGCTCCTTGAGAAAATCGTCAAGTCATACGATCGCGACGTCGCGAAGGGCGAGGTTGGCGCAGGGGGGACGAATCGAGCATCCAAGAAGCCGCCGGCAGTCGTGTCGCCAACCGGACTGCTCTACGGCCGAG
>JANODF010000542.1:0-4716 GCA_031412555.1 Archangium sp.
CAACTGCCGCAACCAAAGGTGCCGCAACGCGAGCAGGCGCCGGTGGCCTTCACCTCCGGGTGCACCGCGCAGCAGGCGTCACCCGCCGGAATGGGGAGCGGCAACGCACAGTGGAAGCAGGTCTGCTGCTCTGTCGGGTTGAAGTAGCCGCACGCCGGGCAATTCACGATTCCGCAGAGCTTCCTCCAGAGCTGAACCGGTAAGGTGAATTTCCATGGGAAGTACGAGCAGCACCAGCACCCTCGAGCAGCTGTGGCAGACGCTGGGCCTCGACTCCTTGCCGGCCGACGCAGGCAGCGCCGAGAACCTGGCGAGCACCCGCCTGCCCGACAGGGAAGAGGCCACCCTGCCCCCCGCGCCGGTGATCGCCGAGCCGCCCAGCACCGAGCGCATCGATCTGCCCCGCATCTCGCTCTCGCCTCCCAACTCGGATCCGCTCACCCGGGAAGCAGCGCATCGTGACCTGGTGGTCACCGGGCTGCTCGGGGAAGGCGGCATGGGGCGGGTGCTGCTGGCGCACCAGGCCTCGCTGGGCCGTGACGTGGCAGTGAAGGTGCCGCTCCCGAACGCTTCGCCGGGCACCATCAACGCGCTCCTCTCTGAGTCGTTGATCACCGGCGGCCTCGAGCACCCGGGCGTCATCCCCGTCTACTCGATGGCCAGCGACGCCTCGGGCAACCCCGCGCTGGTGATGAAGCGCGTCGACGGCGTCTCGTGGACCACGCTCATTCGCCACCCCGATGATCCCGCGTGGAACCGCATCGTGGGCGCGGGCGGCGATCGCATCGAGACCCACGTCGAGCTGCTGCGCCACGTGTGCAACGCCATCGCGTTCGCCCATCGCAAGGGCGTGCTCCACCGCGACATCAAGCCCTCCAACGTGCTGATCGGCGAGTTCGGAGAGGTCTACGTCGCCGACTGGGGCATCGCAGTTCACAAGGCGCTGCCCGGCGACAAACGAAAGCCGAGCCTGGTGGGCAGCCCCGTCTACATGGCGCCTGAGATGGTCACCGGCGACGACGCTCAGATGGATGAGCGCACCGACGTGTTCCTGCTCGGCTCCACCTTGTACGAGCTGCTCACCGGCCACCCACCGTGGACGGGCAGCGATCTGCGCGCCGTGGTGGAGAACGCCTGGCAGTGCCAGCCGCGCCCCCTGCCCGCCTCCGCGCCGCCCGAGCTGGTGCGGATCTGTCTCAAGGCCATGTCGGTGGAGAAGGCAGATCGGTTCGCCTCGGCGCTCGAGTTCCGCGAAGCGCTCACCGGCTTCTTGCGTCACCGCGGCTCGGTGCGACTGGCCAGGGCGGCCGATGAACGGCTGCAGACCCTGCTGGCCACGCTGCAGAGCACCTCGCGCGAGAACGTCTACCCACTTCTCTCGGAGTGCCGCTTCGGCTTCACCCAGGCCCTGCGGGAATGGCCGGAGAACGACGTGGCCCGGGCAGGCCTGGTGCGTTGCCTCGAGGCGACCGCGCGCCACGAAGTGTCTCAGAACAACCTGGTCGCGGTACGTACGCTGCTCTCCGAGATGGAGCGGGTGCCCGCAGATCTGGCCGCCTCCGTCGCCGAGATGGAAAAGTCGGCGGCTGAGACCTCTCGCCGGCAAGCGCGCCTGGAGCAGCTCAGCCAGGAGATGGATCCCCACGTGGCCTCGCGCCAACGCGCGCTGGTGTTCGTGGTGACCGCAGTGGCCATCGCCGTGGCGGCCGCGCTTCCGTTCATCTTCGTGGAGCAGGCGGCCCGCTTGCGCGAACAGCTCGGTGGCTGGTTGTTGTCCGTGAAGATGGCGGCGGTGTTGTCGATCTTCCTGATCGCGATGTGGTTGGGCCGCAGGTCGTTGCTGTCGACCCGGCTCAACCGCCGGCTCACCGGCCTGGTGGCGATGGCCGCCACGGGCACGCTGCTGCAACGACTGTTCGCGGGGCTGCTGGGCTTTTCGGACCGCGAGACGCTCCTGCACAACTTCGTGATGGTGCTGGTGGTGAGCGCCACCGGCGGCATCACCTTGCACTGGGGCTTCTTCTGGTCGGCCGGGGTGGTGGCCCTGGGGCTGCTCGTCGCACTGCTGGTGCCCGGCTACGAGTCGCAGCTGTTCAACATCGCCGCGGGCGGGGCGTTGATCTTCTCGATGCTCTCGTGGCGCGGGTGGAAGGGCGAGCTGTCGCTGGGAGAGAAATAGCCTCCCTCTTCACGAGCGAGACTCGAAAGAGACTACGTGCTCAGCCACCACCCGGGATGAGGTCGAGCATCTCTTCGTAGACGGCCTTGAAGTCGCCCCGGGCTTTCAGGTTCTCCAGGTTCTGCGAGAGCCCACCCACCGCGCGGTAGAAGTTCACCGACTCCTTGGGCGGCTTGATGCCAGTCACCTTCGTGGCGTTCTTGATGAAGTGATTGCGCATGTCGCGGCTCAGCCCGCTCTGCGCGAAGTCGAAGTCACGCGTGCGCGGCGGCCGGGTGGCGATCTCGATCACCGTCTGCACGAAGTCGCGCGCGTTCGGCGCGTCATCGAACTGAAAGCCGCTGTCGATGGAGAGCTGAATGCAATCGAAGGTCTCCTGCTTCACCACGTGGGTGAACAACCTCCGGTTCACGTCGAGCCACGGCTTCGACATCTGCTTGATGGCCCCGAAGTCGAGCACCCCCACCTTGCCGCCGGGCAGCAGCAGAAAGTTGCCCGGGTGGGGATCGCTGTGAATGGTGCCGCTGAGCAGCAACGGGCCCCAGATGGCGCGCATGATCGACCGCGAGGCGGCGAAGCGCTCGTCGTTCGTTTTCTCGTCGAGGTGGTGGATGAACTCCTTGAGCGTGGGCCCGTGGAGCAGCTCGAGGGTGAGCACCTTCTCGGCGGTGAGCGCCTCGAACGACCTGGGCACCACCACGTCGGGCAGCCCCGCGGCGGCCTGCGCGAAGTGGATGCCGCGTTTGGCCTCGAGCCGGTAGTCGAGCTCGTCCATCATGCTCTCGCGCAGCTCGGCGTAATACGCCTTGCCGTGGCCCATGCGCGTGGTGGTGGTCAGCACGCTGACCATCGCGCCGAGGTTGTCGAGGTCTGACTTCAGCGCGTCAGCGATGTCGGGGTACTGCACCTTCACCGCGACCTCATCACCTTCGTGCGTGCGGGCCTTGTGCACCTGGCCCAGCGACGCAGAAGCGAGCGGCTTCTCGTCGAACCACGCGTAGGCCTCTTCGGGGGGCTTGCCCAGCTGCGAGGTGATCACCTCCCGCACCCGAGCCCAGGGCATCGGCGGCGCCTGGTTCTGCAGCCGCGCCACCACCGCGCGCACCTCGGGCGTGAGCAGATCGGGATCCATGCTCACCTGCTGGCCGATCTTCATGGCCAGGCCCTTCAAGTCACCCAGGGTGGCCACCAGCTTCTCTGCCGCGCCCGCCCCGAGGATGGACTCGTCGTCGTTGCCCCTCAGGCGATTGACGCCGCGCGAGACCACGTCGGTGGAGAGCCGCGCCGACATCTTCGCGAGCTTGGCCAGCCGCGCGAAGCGGCCGGTCGACAACTTCGAGTCTTCGTCAGTCATGGGGGAGAACCACGCGGCCTCTGTATAACGGGAGCGATGCACGCCGCATCATCAAGCCTGCAACGACGCGACGCCCCGCCGCAGCAGCTCGCGCACCACCGCCGCGACCTCCATGGGGGTCACCTGCAGGCGGGCAATCACTTCGGCGGGGGTCAGCTTCTGCTCGCACAACATGCGCACCATCGGCTGCCACGCCGGCGGGCCCACGGTGATGAACAGGCGGTAGAGCTCGTCGTTCACCTGCAGCGCCCGCGCGCGCGCCAGCTGACTTTCGGCCGCACGTTTGTGCTCGTCGTTGAGCCACGGCACCAGGCGGGCCAGGGTGGCCAACGTGGGGTGACCTGCGAAACCTTCGTTGGGCGCAGGCGTGCCCGGGCTGAGCGAACCTTCGGCCTGTTTCGAGGCGAGAAAACCGGCCACCGCCCGATCGCCCGACAACGAGGTGCCGCCGATGAGCGCGGTGCACTCCACCAGGCGGCCCGCGTCGAACCACAAACGCCAGTTGGCCCAGCTGTCGCGCGCGTCGAGTTGGCCGCTGTAGTTCGTCGAGGCCAGGGCCCGCAGCGTCCACTGGGGGCCCAGGGAGCCGAAGTTGAACTCGATGCCGCCGTCGGTGGCCACCAGCCGCAAGAAGCGGCGGCGTGGCTCCACCAGCTCGCGCACCTGCACCTCGAGCGCGGAGAGCCGCAGTGACTTGGGGAAGTAGGCCTGCGCGCCGGCGTGCAGCAGCCGGAGTGACTCGCGGTAGTTGTCCTGGGCCGAGAACAACGCCATCGGCGTCTCGTGCGTGCGCAGGTCTTCTCGCACCATGCGCAACAGACCCCAGCCATCGAGGCGCGGCATGTTGAGATCGGCGATCACCACCTCGAAGCTGCGTTCGCTCAGCAGCTTCATCGCCTCGAGGCCGTCGGCGGCGGTGGCCACCGGGTAGCCCTTCTTGGAGAAGTAGCCCGAGAGCATCATCACCACGGCGGGATCGTCGTCGACGAAGAGGATCGGCGTGCGCGCGGCTTCGGGGTCGACCACCACCGGCGGGGTGGCGACCGGGAGGTCCACCGGCACCGACTGGATGCGGTTCAGCGAGAGGGTGAAGAGGACGAAGGTCGCGAGCAGGAAGAAGATGACGTCAATGAGCGGAATGATCTCAATTCGCGCCTGCTTGCGTTTGGGAACTTTAAGTTTG
>JANODF010000543.1:0-4056 GCA_031412555.1 Archangium sp.
GTGCGCGGCCGGCTTCCGCCGGCATGCTTCGGGCTGGGGCTGCGAAGCCGACGTGCAACCCTGCGACGCCGGCGCGATGGCCGTGCTGGGCGGCGGCTGCGTGGCCATCGGCTGGTCGAATTGCCCCGACGGCTTCACGGACGACGGGTGGAGCTGCCAGCCCACGCTCCCGAGCGCCGCTTGCACGGGTGCCACCCGGGCGTCCATCGGGGCAGCCAGCTGCGTGCCGGTCGGTGACTGCGCGAGCGCCTTTCCACCCGCGGGCGCCACGTACTTCGTCGACGAGGGCCTCGATGGCGGCGACGCGACGCACTTCACCACCATCACCGCGGCGCTCGCGGCTGCCCCGGCGGGGTCGACCATCGCGCTTTCGCCCGGCACCTACCGCGAGGCGCTCACCCCTTCGAAGGCAGTCAAGCTGGTGGGCCGATGCGCGGCCCAGGTGCGGCTCATCGGCAGCCCTGCCCTCTTCGCGAACGGCGTGAGCGGCGTCGAACTCGAGGGCGTCACGGTGCGCGACTCACTGCTCGCGGTGCGCGTGGAGCGCGGCGGCGGCGTCACGCTGCGTCACGTCGTGCTGGAAGCGAACCTGCGCTCGGCGGTGCAGGCCGTCGACCCGGGCACGCGCGTGACGCTCGAAGACGTGGTCGTGCGAGACACGCTGCCGGATCCCTCGACGCAGACCTTCGGCCAGGGCATCGCTGCTTCGTTCGGCGCGAAGCTCACGCTGCTCGACGTCGAGCTCTCGGGAAATCGGGAGACCTCACTCTTCCTGGATCGCGAGGCGACCGAAGCCACGGTGACGCGCACGGTGGTGTCGAACACGCTGCCGCGGCAGAGCACGGGGCGGTTGGGTTGGGGTGTCGCGGTGCAACGCGGTGCGGTGCTCACGGCCGACCGGCTCGTCGTGCAAGACAGCCGCGCCACGGGTCTCGTGGTGGGCGGGGCGCCGAGCCGAGCGCAGCTCACTGACACGCTGGTGCGGCGCACGGCGCTCGGCGTGGACAACCTGGGAAGACCCAGCGGCCTCGCAGTGGCCGTGCTGCAGGGCGCGGTGCTCACCTGGGTGCGCGGCGCAGCAGAAGACTCGCCCGGCACGCTCGTGCACGCGCAGGACATGGGGACCAGCGCGAGCCTGAGCGAGGTGACCGCGCGGGGCGTCACCGAGACGCCAGGGGTGCCGCCGTCGGGCATCGACGCAACAGACTCGGCCTCGGTCGTTCTTGAATCGGTGGCCGTGCTCCAGACCGCGGGGAGCGCACTGTTCTCGTCATCACAAGGTGAGCTGATCGCCGATCGCGTGGGGCTCTTCGACGTCGCGGTGGGCATTCGGGCCCAGCAGGCGCGCTTCGTCGGCACGGCCATCGAGGTTCGCCGTCACGCCGACACCGGGGCGCTCGCGCTGCAGGGCGGTTCGCTGCGCCTCGTCGGTTGCGTGCTCGCCGAGGGCACCACCGATGAAGCGCTCGGCGCGGCCGCGAGTGACCTGGGCGTGCTCGAGCTGGAGCGCTGCCTCGTTCAGCGATCCAAACGAGCCGGGGTCTACGCGCGCACTGCGAACGCGCTGGCCGTGGTGCGCGACAGCGTCATCGAAGAGACCCAGCTCGACGTGAATGGTGAGTACGGCCAGGGCGCGGTGGTGGAAGGAGGCGCGCGCATCGACCTCACCCAGGTCACCGTGGCGCGGTGTCACACGGCCGGGCTGCAGGCCGCAGACCCCGCGAGCGAGTTGAGCGCAGACCACGTGACGGTGCGCTCTACGCAGCCGAATGGGGCCGGTACGCGCGGCCGCGGGGCGAACGCGAACTTCGGAGGCGGGCTCGAGGTCGTCGACTCGGCCTTCATCGACAACCAGCAGGTGGGCCTCTTCGCCTTTCAATCGCTGGTCACCGTGACGAACTCGCTGGTGTCGGGCACGCGCGCTGACCCGGGGGGCGCCTACGGCAACGGGCTCGAAGCGCTCACCGACGGCCGCATCGACTTCCGCGGCGGGGCGATCGAAGGCAGCGCGGGCATCGCGGCGGTGTACGCCGAGGGCGCCGGTGTGCTCGAGGGGGCACGCGTGGCGAAGAACACCATCGGGCTCCACGCGCAAGATGGCTCGACCGTCGAAGAACTCGCTTCGGCGCCCGCGACGCTCGGGGCGCGCCAGGTGGTCGTCACCACCAGCACGGTGTTCGAAGAGAACGCGGCGAAGCTGAGCGCCGTCACCGTGCCTGTGCCGTCGCCGTAGGCAGCGCGGCGGTGAGCATCAAGCGGGCGAGGTGTTCGTGCATGCCCTCGGTGACCTCGAACTTGCCGCCCGGATCGCGGATGTACTTGATGATGCCCTGGGGCCCGCCCATCCACTTGCCGGCGTTCTTTTCCATGGGGTCTGAGAAACGCACGCTGTCGGTCAGGACACGCAGGTCGACGTGAGAGCACTCCATCAGCGCCTGGCGCAGCGTGGAGTCGGCCAGCACGTCACGTACGCCCTGCTCGTCGAGGCCGTACACGACGAAGCGCTTATCGAACTCGGGATCGCCAGTCTGAAGCGCGTTCGGAAATGCCGGCTGCCACGTGCTCGTGCGCCCGCGCTCTCCGATGATGAGGTTGGAGCGGTCGGACACGTGGAACTGAACGCGCGGCGGTGAAGCCAGCGGCATCACCCACGACTGGGACCACGTGAGGGTGCCACCGGCCGTGCTGTTCGACTGCTCCCAGTGCACCTCGCGCCCCTCGTAGCTGCGCACGAAATGGAGCTGGTATTTCTGGCCCCTCATCGACGCGAGATACATGGCATTCCAACGCTCTGCCTGAACCTGCGGCGGCGCTTGCCGAGCATCCGCAAAGCCGTAGCGAGTGCGCTCGAAGAATCCGCGCAGCTTGGGTACGGGATCAGGGCCGGGCTTGCCGCGCCCGCCACCCCGGCGCAGGTAGATGACCGCGAACACGATGAGACCGATGAACGCCACGAGCACGAGCTGAGGAGCCGTCATTGCCGCCAAAGTATCCGCACGAGCTGAGGCGAGCACGATCATCTACGGTACGCCCATGCGTTGCGCTGCCGCCATCGTCCTCCTCTCTTCACTGGTCGCCTCTGCCGAAGAAGGCATGTGGCTCTTCAACGAGTTCCCCTCCGAGCAGGTGAAGAAGGAGCTCGACTTCGCGCCTGATCAGGCCTGGCTCGATCGCGTGCGGCTCGGCAGCTTGCGCCTGGCCAACGGCTGCAGCGCGTCGATCGTCTCGCCCGATGGGCTGGTGATGACGAACCATCACTGCATTCGAGCGTGCCTCGAGGATCTCTCCACGAAGGAGCGTGACCTCCTGGCCACCGGCTTCGTGGCGGCCACGCGGGAAGGTGAAGAGAAGTGCCCGAAGTTCGAGGGTAACCAACTGCAGAAGATCACCGACGTCACCGCCTCGATGCTCGCGGTGACCAAAGACAAGAAGGGCGCTGACTTTCAGAAAGCGCTCAAGGCCGAGAGCGCGCGCCTCGAATCGGAGTGCAGCAAAGGCGACGCCCTGCGCCGCTGCGACGTGGTCACCCTGTTCCACGGCGCGAAGTTTCACCTCTACGAGTACCGCCGCTTTCAAGACCTGCGCGTGGCCTTCGCGCCCGAGTTCCAGATGGCGGCGTTCGGCGGAGATCCCGACAACTTCAACTTTCCCCGCTACGGCTTCGATGCCGCCTTCTTGCGCCTCTACGCAGACGGCAAGCCGGTGAAGACGCCGGAGCATCTCAAGTGGTCGAAGAAGAGCGCGAAGGAAGGCGACGTGGTGTTCGTCTCCGGCCATCCCGGCGGAACTGAACGTGGGCTCACCCTCGCCCAGTACGAGTTCCTCCGTGACGTCTCGTTGCCGTGGAACCTGGTCTCGCTGGCCGAGCAGCGCGGCCGTCTCGACGAGTGGATGAAGCAGTCGCCCGATCGCGAGCGCGTGGCCAAGTCGCGGCTGCGGGCGATCGAGAACTCTTTGAAGGCGTTGAAAGGCCGGCGTGAAGCCCTGGTCGCCCCCGGCTTCCTGGAGAGCAAACGCGCCGCGGAGCTCACGCTGCAGTCGAAGGCGCCCGAGACG
>JANODF010000544.1:0-7319 GCA_031412555.1 Archangium sp.
GGCGCTGATCAGCCCGGCCGGCGCTTTTTCGCCATCCTTCGTCGGCATCAACGACCCGAAGGAGAACGGCTTGAGCGTCACCGCCAGTTGCAGCGGGGTGTCGCGCAACGACTCGATCATCACGTCGGCGTTGCCCCCTTCCCCCAGCAGCGCGCCCAGCGCCCGCTCCGGCAACGCGGCGACCGAGGCGGTCAGCTCGAGGGCCTGTTCTGCGCCCACCGAGCCGGTGCCGGTCAAGCGGGTGTGGCTGGCGCCCGTCTTCAACTCGAGGCGCGCGCTCGCTTTGCGCAGCGGAGGATACGTGACGTCATCGAGGCTCAGCGTGAGTTCGCCCGTGGGCGCTTTGGCGGTGCCAGTGAGGGTTCCGCTCAAGCTCACCGCGCCCGCCAACTCGTCGTCTTGCACGGGGCGCAGCGCGTCGAGCTGATGCAGGTCGAGGTGCCGCAGGGAGATCGCCAGCTTGACCGGCATGGACAGCAGCTCTTCGGCGGTGGGCACGTGTTTCCGAAGCGAAACGAGCGTGAGCGGGGTGGAGAGCGTCAACGCACTCGCGGAGCCCAGCGTGAGGAACTTCAGCGTGGCGTCGAGCGTGAAGGTCTCCGTGGTGAAGACGGCCAGCTGGATCTCCTTCACCTCGAGACGTCGATCGTCCTGCACCAGCGTCAACTCGGAGGCGTCGGCGGTGAAGCGCACCTTCGGTCGTTCGCCGCTGCCGCTCACCTCGAGCGTGCCGGAGACCTTGCCCTCCACGGGCAGCTTCCGGTCCAGCTGGCGCTCGAGCTCCGCGGAGGGAATGTCCTTCACGGTGAAGCGCGCCGTGCCTTCACCGGGCTTCTCGGAGAGGAAGGCGAGCACCGGCAGATCGAACGTGCCGTCGACCTGACCCAGCGCGCTTGCCGCCGTCAACGTGCCCTTCGCGCGCTCGTCGATCCAGCTTCCATCGAGGGCGACGTCGAGCTTGTCGAAGCCCTTCACCCGGCCGCCGCTGAGCTGCGCGTGGAGCACCACCTCGGGCTTGCTGGGCCGACCCGTGACCTGCGCGTCGGCGTTGAGCACCCCGCCGAGTTGGAGCGAGGGCAGCGCCACCACGTGCGGCAGCTTCGCGAGATCGAGCCGCTCCACCCGTGCCTTCGCGTCCAGTCTGCTGCGCGTCATCGTCAACGAGCCGGTGAGCACCTGCTCTCCGTCGCGCAACGAAAACGGCTCGAGGGTGAAACCATCGACCCACCGCAGCCGGGTGGGCGCTTCCAGCTGCCACTTCGCTTCGCTCGCGTTGAGCTCGGTCTTCTGCAGTTCGACGCCGTTCGAGTCTTTGTCGAGGCGGCCAATCGCATGCAGCCGCAGGTCGCCCATGCCCCTGGTGGCGAGATCGAGATCGATCTCCCTGCCGCGGGTCAGAAAATCGAAGGTCACCTCGTTGAAGGCGCGATCGCCGAAGCGGAGCTGTTTCGCGTGCAACAACACGTCGGTGTCGAGCGGCTGGAGCAGGTCGGGCAGGTCGGCGTTGATCTGCAGCAGGTCGGCCTCCACGCCCGCGATGGAGAATTTGTCGAGCTTGCCCAGCACCTTGGCCGCCGGGCCGCGCAGGGGACCGTTGACCGAGATGCGCAAGACACCGTTGCCACCCAGGCCGCCCACCTCGATGCTCGCGAACGCCCGCAGCGTCTTGCCCACCTGACTCAAGTCGGCCGCGGTGAGCGTGCCGAACGCGTTGACGGTCTTCGGGTTGGCGGTGCCTCGCACGCGCAGGGCCACGCCGGGGCTGGTCACCTCGAGCGAGCTCACCTTCGCTTCGCCTTGCTCGGCGGTGGCGGCGAGGTTGGCCGTGAGCAGGCGCTGGCCACCCTTCGCGTCCCAGGTGGCTTTCGCGTCGACCTTGCCCTCCAGGGTGTCGGGCCGCCAATCGCTCAACGCGCCGGTGGCTTCGAAACCCAGGTCGCTGGGCATCGAGGCGCCGACCAGCTCCTGGAGATCGATGTCGTCGCCGCGAGCCACCAGGGTCTGCGCCGAGTGGGTCTCGAGGTCGTACTTCGCGTCGACCGTGAAGCGCGCTTTGCCCGCGGAGAGCTGCAGGGCCGCCTGTTTCGGGCTGAGCGAGCCCTTCCCGAACACCACCGGCTTGAGGGGCCAGCCGGGAAGAAACGCGCTCACCTCACGCGGCGCGGCCACCAGCTCATCGACGGTCACGTGCAGCCCGGGCAGCTCGAGCTTCGCCTTCGCCGAAGTGCCGCCCAGCGTGAGTGCGACGTCGTAGTGCTGCGGGCCCTCCCGGGTGGAGCCCGCCATCTTCGCGTGCAGGGTCTCTTCGAGCGGTGAGGTGAGCACGCTGCTCACGTCGAGCTCGCCCGTCACCTCCAGCGGCTCCAGCCGCACCTGCGCGTCGCCCCGCGCGATCAGCCTCGTGGCGGTGATGCGCCGGTCTTCTTGCTGCAGGTCGACGAGGCCATCGCGCAGCTCGAGGCCTTCGACCTGAACGCGCCACTCGAGCGGGCCAGACGGCTTTGCCGGCAGCAGCGATGGCTTGCTGGCGATGGCCCGCGACAGGTTCCAGCCGCGTTCGTCTTCTTTGAGGTACAGCCGGGGTTGATCCACCGACACGTTCTTCAGGTTGATCCGCTGGCCTGCGAGCGAAGGCAGATCGACGTCGGCCTCCAGCCGCTCCAGAGAGGCGACGAGCTCGCCCTCGGGCGTGAAGAGCTTGAGGTGCGAGAGCACGATGTGATCATTGCCGCGCAGCTCGATCTGATCAGCCTCGAGCTTGCCGGCCAGCGCATCGCCGACCAACGCCAACACCTTCTCGCGCAGCACCCGCCTGCCGGCCGGGCTCTCCAGGAAGAGCGAGACGCCGCCGAGCAGCACGATGGGGATCAGCGCGAGCACGAGCAGCACCAGCAGAATGCGGCGGCGGCGCTGCTTGGCGGCGAGGGCGCGTGGATCTTCCACTTAGAAGGCCTCCCCGATGGAGAGGTGCGCGCTGCAGAGGTTGTCCGGTGAACCCGGGTAGCCGACGGCATCCGGCGCGCGGACGTACGGGTCGCCGATGGGCAGCCCGGAGCCCAGGCCGAAGAAGCACCCCGGCGCGCTGCGGAAGGAGGCCCCCCGGGTGTTGGTCACCTGCTGCGCCCCACCCAGCGGCATGCGGTAGGCGAGGTCGACGCGAATCGGCCCCAGCGGCGTCTTGTAGCGAACGCCAAAGCCGACCGCGGTGTACAGCGATTGCGCGAGGTCCTGGCCCTGACCCAGCGGCTTCTCGGCGACGATGCCCCAGTCGTTGAACAGGGCGACGATCCAGTTCTCGCTGACGGCCCAGCGGATCTCGAAGGCCGCCTCGAACAGCCCGGCGCCGCCGATGGGCAGGGTGGTGCCGTCTTTGGGACAGTCGTCGGGGCCCTCGAACTTCGTCTTCAGCGGGCAGGTGGGCAGGTTGTCGCGGGTGAGCACGGCGATCTGGGGCGAGAGGCGCCGTTGCTGAAAACCACGCATGCCTGCACCTCCCGAGAAGTAGCGCACCACGATGGGCGTGTCGTTTTCCGGCGCGAGCAACACGCCGAACTTCACCCGGCCTGCCAGGGTGAATTGTTTGTACTTGCCGAAGCTCACGTAACCGCGCGCCTCGGGCGTCACCTTGAAGAAGGGCCGCAGCCGCAGCGCCGACGAGATGCCGCCCGCCGCGTCGAACCCGAAGTAGTAGCCCGCGGTGGGCTCGAGCCGGTTGTCGCGGCGATCGAACTCGATGTTCAGGTCGAGGAAGGCGACCCAGCAGACCTCGGGGGCCTGCGGGCAACCGATCGCCTCGGCGGGCGCGGTGTCGCGCAGCTCCAGCGGCGTCTGCAGCAGGTAGCCGTCGAAGTTGAGCGAAGGGAAGACGGTGAAGTCGATGCGCGGCCGCCAGATGACGCCGAGCTTCGCCTCGAGCGCGAAGTAGTCGTAGGTGTTGTCGAGCGTGCGCAGCAGGTCGAGGCTTCCCTGGAACGACAGGGTGCGCAGGTCGAACATGCGGGGCACTTCGTACTCCGCGTAGAGACGGCCGGTGGGGCCCCACTTGGAGAGCGCCGAACTCCGCGCTACGTCGACCACGTTGGGCAAGAAGGCGAGGCCGAGCTTCGCGCGCAGCGTCAGGCGATCGAGCCGCGAGTTCTTGAAGAAGAGGCGCGAGAAGCCGAGGTTGCGATCGGTGTACTCGCCGATGAAGCGCACCTCCTGGCGAATGAGATCGCCGCCCAACCCGCCGCCGAACCGCAGCGAATGAAAGGGCGCTTCTTTCACGTCGATCACCACGGGCACGGTGCTCTCGGCGCGATCGGGAATGCCGCGGTTCACCTTCACGCCGGCGAACACGCCCATCTGGAACACGCGCGACTGCGCCGCCGACATCGCCGACTCGCTGAACCACGCGCCTTCGGGAAAGTCGGGTGAGGCCTGGTTGGCGATGAGCTTGGCGGGCACCTTCGCGTTGGCGTCGGTGGCCACGAACAACTTGCCGAAGCGGAAACGCGTGCCCGGCTCGAGCGTGAGGGTGAGCGAGACGGCGGCGGCATCGGCATCGACGATCGCTTCACCAGTGACCTGCGCTTCGGCAAAACCCAGCTCACGCAGTCGCAGGCTCAACAGCGCCTTCATGCGAAACCAGGCGTCCTCCAGGAAGATGTCGCCCGTCTCGAGCGGGAGCTCGTCGGTCACCGTGGCCTGCATCTCCGGGGTGAGCGCCTCGAGGCCGGTGATGTCGACCGCGTTGACGCGCGCGGGCTCTCCTTCACGCAGCTTGACCAGCAGCTTCACGTGCCGCGGCTTCGTCTCGGTGACCACGTCTTCGAGCACCCGCGCCTGGTAGAAACCATTCGCTTCGTAGAACCGCTGAATGCGGCGGAGGTCGGCCTGCCAGGTGATGGCGTCGAACCACCCGGTCTTGCCCAGCAGCGGCACCCAACCCGGGAGGAAAGAAGACTCGGCGGTGACGATCTTCTCTTTGAGGTCGGCCGTCTTGAGCTGCTTGACCCCCTCGATGTCGAAGTCGTCGACCTCCATCGAGTCAGGGGTGGGCGGCGCGGTCGCACAGGAGGCGAAACAGACGAGCGCCAGCCCGGGGATGAAGATGCGCCATCGCACGGCGTGCTTGTACAGCAGTGGAGCCAAGGTGGTGGAGTAGTAGGCTCGAGACATGTCCTACGCGTGTCCAAAATGTGGGGGCCCCGCTCAGCGCGGAAGCAGCTCGGCGGCCGGTCATGCCGGTGGTCTCGTCGGCATGTTGCTCTACGCAGCTTTTGCCGGGTTCAACTGCGGCAAGTGCGGGAAAATCGAGCGTTCCTCGTTTCCGCCGGAGGTGCGCTCGAAGATGATGATGAACTCCGCGTTGATGGCGGTGGGCGCGCTGGTGCTGCTGATCGCCGTGATCGCGTTACTGGCCGTACTCAACTGAAGAAAATCCCCTCTCCCTCTGGGAGAGGGTCAGGGTGAGGGCGCTGGCGCCAAGTGAGGCCCCTCACCCGGCGCTGCGCGCCGACCTCTCCCCGCTCGCAGGGAGAGGTGACTCCCTCCTTACGCGCGCCGCCCCTCATGGGCGAGGCGAGTCAACCAGTTCGCCGTGCGCTGCAGCGCCGCATCGGTGGCCAGCTGCTGCACCTCGGGCCGCATCCGGTAGCCCCAGTTGTGCGGCCCCATGGTGCCCGGCGTATTCGTACGCTCGGCCTCACCGAACACGTCCTGCCACGGAAAAATGCACGTGGCCGACTGCGAGTTGAGCGCCGCGCGCATGAGCGCTTCGTGAAGCTCGAAGCTCCACTCTTTGGGCGGCGGCTTGAACGTATTGAGCTCAGGCCATGTGGCGCACGCCATCTCGCGTTCCCAGTCGTTGGTGGTCTCCCACCAACCGCGCAGCGTCTCGGTGTCGTGCGTGCCCGTCGTCACCAACGAGGTCTCCGGATAGTGCCGGGGGTCGCGGTACACGCCGTCTTCGCGGCTCCAGCGCATCACCTGGTAGCCGGGCAGCCCCAGTGACGCGAGCACGTCCTTGGCGAAGCGGGGGATGACGCCGAGATCTTCGGCCACGATGCCCGCGCCCTCCGACAGCAGGCGGAAGTTCTTCTCACCCAGCGCGCGTTGCGCCGGCTCTTCGGAAGGAATGAAGCGGCCCTTGGGGTGATCCGCGTCGCGCACGTACTGGCGGAAGTAGCCGATGGCGTGATCGATGCGCCGCACGTCGTAGGTGGCCGCGGCGTGGCGCGCCCGCCTGCGCAACCACGCATCACCATCCTGCGCGAGCGCTTCGAAGTCGAACCAGGGCAGGCCCCAGTCTTGACCGTCGAGTGAGAAGTCATCGGGCGGCACACCCAGCTTGCCGTCGCGCCGGAGAAACTTCGGGAAGCACCAGCAGTCGGCCGAGTCCTGCGCGATGATGAACGGCTCGTCGCCACACAGCAGAATGCCGTGCTGCTGCGCCGACCTGCGCACCCGCTGCCACTGGCCATCGGCCACCCACTGCAGCCACTGGTGGTAACGCACCCGTTTGCTGTGTTCGCGCTGCGCCGCCTCCACGGCTCGGGGTTCTCTGGTGGCGAGGGGCGCGGGCCACTCCCACCACGGCTTCTGGTCGAACGCCTCGGAGAGCGCGGCGTACAGCGCGTAGCCCTCGAGCCAGTCACGTTGCACCACGCACCACGCGTCGAACTCGCGGCTGCGCGCGGTGCTGCCCTGGCCTTGAAACGCGGTGAACGCGCGCTCGAGCGCGGCGGTCTTCACGGGGAAGACCAGGTCGTAGCGCACGGTGGGCGAGGCGCGCGCGGCGTCGATGGCCTGCTGCTCCTCGGCGCTGAACCGCACGCCTTCAGGCAACCAGCCCAGGTGAATGAACAGCGGGTTCAACCCGAACGCGGAGCGCGTGGAGTAGGGACTGGGGTCGCCCGGCGTGGTGGGCAACAACGGCAGCACCATCACCAGCTTCTGTGAGGCCTGGCGCATCCACCCGAACAGGGCGTCGAAGGCCTCGAAGTCGCCGACGCCGACATCGTGGTGACTGCGCAGAGAAAAGACGGGCTGCAGGATTCCGGTAAGTCGTCCCGTGGGCATCATGGCTGGGGTGAATGTCTACACGAAGTTGGCCGCGTTACCTTCGATGCCGTGAAACCGCTGCCGCTGTCATTTCATTCAGGCGATGCCGTGAAAGTCGCAAAATCGCTCCTGGGCATGGATCTCGTGCACGTCGTGCGCGGCCGCGCACGAGTGGGTCGAATCGTGGAGACGGAGGCCTATGTCGGCCCACACCAGCTCCCCAGCCAAACAAACAAAATAAGTACCCGACGCACCGAAGAGATGTTCTGACCCCC
>JANODF010000545.1:0-17259 GCA_031412555.1 Archangium sp.
GGTGAGTGGGCCGCCGTTCCTTCCGCGCCCGCACTCGCCGTGGGTCAGCCGGTTTCGGTCTCGTTGCAGAACGAGATGACCGACTTCACCAGCCCTTCACTGGGCCGCACCTTCGCGAAGATCTGGTTCGGCGCACTCGAGGGCGCTGCGCCGGTCGCGCGTGCCCCTGCGGCCCCGCCCGCTCCGCCTGAGGTGAAGGCGGCTTTGCAGGCGGTGGGCTCTGCCGCGGCGTTGACGTTGCGGGTGGTCGACGTGTTCTCCGAGCGCAAGGCGCTGGCGGGGCAACGCGTGAAGGTGACCGGCACGGTCGATCGGGTGAACTTCGTGCAGGGCATTCACTACGTGCACTTGAAGGACGGCACCGGCGCAGCGGCCGACAAGACGGATGACTTGTTGTGCCTGAGCAGTGTCGAGGTGGCCAAGGGCGCGGCGGTGACGGTCGAAGGGCTCATCGTGCTCGACAAGGACGTGGGCATGGGCCCGGTGTCCGTGGTGCTCGATCAGGCGCAGGCCCGCTAAGCCCTCACCCCGACCCTCTCCCGAAGGGAGAGGGAGTACTTCAGCGGTTGACTGGCGTGCGCTTGAGCAGCGCGTGCCGCTTGTGATGCAGCTCGAGGTTCAGCGGGTCCACGCCCAACGCGAGCTCACAATTCCGAATCGCGTCGGCGATCTTCCCATCTGCCTCGAAGCCGTTCGCGGTGATCAACAACATCCGGCCACGCGCTTCGGCGCCGGGGCTGGCCGCCAGGAATCGCGCCCTGACCGCCTCCAGCTCAGGCACCCTCAGCCCGGCTGACAAACACATCGCCACGCCGCGCCAGTTCGAGCGCATGCCATCGAACTCAACCCGCTTGCCGGTGACGCCCAGCACTTCGACTGCCTGGTGCACCCGCTCCAGCGCCGCGTCGATCTGCCGCGCCTGGTTGGGCGAGACCGGCCGCTTGCGCAACTCACCCAGCTGCCGCGCGATCTCCCGGCCCTTCGAGCGCACCTGGGGAATGTCGATGTCCTGCGGCAGCCCGAGCACCACGTAGTGGTCGCCCTGAATGCGCTTCCGGAAGTCGGCCAACGCGATGTCGGCGATGCGATCGTCGGTGACCGCTGCCACGGGCGCAGGCGGCTCGAGCGGCGAGACCGGCAGGCCCTTGGTGAGCATGTCCAGCGCCTCTCGCTGCTCCGGTCGCACCGAGGTGAACTGCACGCCGAAACCCTGCGGCATGTTCCACGCCTGGGCCTGATCAGCCGACACGTGGCGAACCACGTCGCCCTGCACGGTGCCCACGTTGGGGATGGTCAACATCACCCGCGAGAACACGCGCGGCGGCGCGCTGGTGCTGCACAGGAAACACCCGGCGCGCGACACGTCTTGCACCTGGAGCTTGAGGGTCGGCCCCTGATCAGGCTTCACCTCCACCTCGAAGCTGGCGATGTGGCGGGGCGGTGCGTTCGCGCCCGGGCCCGAAGGATTTTTGCCCGTCTGCGAACCCGACGAACCCGCGGGCGTCATCTTGCCCGCCTGTGGAGGGGTGGGCGTGGCGCGGCCGACCGAGTCGGTGCTCGACGGCGACACCATCACACCGCTCGCGTTGGAGCCCGATTCCTGGAGCGCCGCTTCCATCGCGCGGCCGAAGTCTCCGCAGGTGGCGAACCGCGACTCGGGCCGCTTGGCCAGCGCCTTCATGATCGCCGCCGAGATGCTCGCGGGGATGTTCGGGTTGATGGTGTGTGGGGCCTTGGGCTCCTGGCTCAGGTGCGCCACCAGCATCGCGGTGATGGGCAGGCCTGCGAACGGCGTGCGGCCCGTGGCCAGCTCGTAGGCGATCACCCCCAGCGAGTACTGGTCGGTGCGGCCGTCGATGTTGTCGCCGCCCGCCTGCTCCGGCGCCATGTAGTCGGGCGTGCCGATGATCACCCCGGTGGCCGTCTTCCGGTTGCTCATCGTGCTCTGAAGTTTGGCGATGCCGAAGTCGAGGATCTTGACGAAGTCCTCCTGGCGGCCGCGCTTCACCAGCATCAGGTTCTCGGGCTTGAGATCGCGGTGCACCACGCCCAGCTCGTGGGCTTGATCGAGCGCGTCACAGACCTGCACCAGAATCGGCACGGCGCGGGTCATCGGCATCGAACCGCCCACCTGAGACTCGAGGGAGTTGCCCTCGAGGTACTCCATCACCAGGTAGTAGCGGTTGGGCGGCAGCACGTTCATGTCGAAGATGCTGACGATGTTCGCGTGACCGATGACGTTGACGGCGCGCGCTTCGGCGTAGAAACGCTGCACCAGATCGGCGTTCGACGAGAGGTGCTCGTGGAGGAACTTGATGGCCACCCGGCTGCCGATGCCGCTGTGTTCGCCTAAGTAGACCGAACCCATGCCGCCGGTGCCCAGCAGGCGCAGAATCTTGTAGCTGCCCACCTGCGCGCCGATCAGCGGATCTTTCGGCGCCACCACCTGCATCGTGGGCGTGGGCATCTTGCTACCGGGGATGCTCGACATCGTCTGGGGCAACTCGACCTTGCCGCTGCTGCCAGACGTCCACGGAACGGCGAAGCCGCACGCTTGTTCCGTTGGATGGTCGAGGCCACAGACTGCGCAAGGCATTTTTCACCCCCAACGGACGTCATCACCGAAACGCCGCAACCTAGCTCAATCCGTCCATCGGATCAGCAGCGGTAAACGGCTCAAAACAGGCCTCCCCAACACGGGGACTAGTCTTCGAGCAGGCCTTTCAGGGCGTCACTGCCAGTCGGCAACGAAAGCGCCTGCGCGTAGTGGAGCAGCAACGAACGGTTGTCAGCCACGCTCAGGTTCTGCAACTCGAGCGCCCCGATGCGATCTTCGGGTGAGAAGGCGCCGATGGTCTTCTCCATCGACAGCTTCTCGGGCGCGTAGGCCGACTGCGCCGCTTCGGTCTTCATGAGGGTGATGTCGTCACCACGCCGCAGCTCGAGGGTGACCTCGCCGGTGATGGCGGTCGACACCCAGCGCACCAGCGACTCCTTGAGCATCATCGCCTCGGGGTCGTACCAGCGGCCTTCGTACAGCAGCCGGCCCAGGCGGCGGCCCAGGTTGCAGTACAGGTCGGTGGTGTTCTCGTTGTGCACGGCCGAGAGAATGCGCTCATACGTGAGGTGCAGCAGCGCCATCGCGGGCGCCTCGTAGATGCCGCGGCTCTTGGCGTCGATGACCCGGTTCTCGATCTGATCGCTCATGCCGAAGCCGTGACGGCCGCCGATCTTGTTGGCCTCCAGGAACAGCGCGACCAACGAGTCGTAGCGTTTGCCGTTGAGGGCCACCGGCACGCCGTGTTCCCAGGTCACCGTCAGCGTCTCGGTGTCGATCTGGGTCTCCGGCTTCCAGTGCGCCACGCCCATGATGGGGTTGACCACCTTCATCGACTTGTCGAGGTGCTCCAGGTCTTTCGCCTCGTGCGTGGCGCCCAGCATGTTCGAGTCGGTGCTGTACGCCTTCTCGGTCGACATGCTGTAGGGCAGGCCGGCAGCGATCAGGAACTCCGACATCTCCTTGCGGCCGCCGAGCTCCGAGACGAACTGCGCGTCGAGCCACGGCTTGTAGATGCGCAGCTCCGGGTCGACCAGCAGGCCGTAGCGGTAGAACCGCTGAATGTCGTTGCCGCGGTGCGTGCTGCCGTCGCCGAACACGTGCACGTCGTCGGCCTTCATCGCGCGCACGATGGCCGTGCCGGTGACCGCGCGGCCCAGCGGGGTGGTGTTGAAGTACTTCTTGCCGCCCACGTGCAGGTGGAACGCGCCGCACTGAATGGCGGTGAGGCCTTCACGCGCGAGCGAGTCGCGGGTGTCGATCAACCGGGCCACTTTCGCGCCGTGCTTGAGCGCGATGGGCGGGATGTCGTTGACGTCTTTCTCGTCGGGCTGGGCGAGGTCCGCGGTGTACGCGTGAACGTCCATGCCCTTCTTCGTCATCCACGCCACGGCGGCGCGCGTGTCGAGGCCGCCCGAGAAGGCGAGGCCGATGCGGGTGCTCTTCGGGGGCAGCTGTCGGTAGATGCGGCTCATGAGTTTTGGCTCAATGGAACTTCTGACGCTCGCTTGCAAGCCCCGTCGATGGGGTTAAACCACCCCTATGTTCCTCGCCGTTCTGGCTCAGGCTTCCAAGCACGACTTCGACCCCACCCGCGAGAACATGGGCATGGTGGCCATGGGCGTCATCGTGCTCGTCACCTGGCTCGCGTTCCGCCAGATGCTCAAGCTGTCCAAGCGCAAGAAGCAGTAGTCACTGCACGCGGAACAGGCCGCGCAGCTCTTCGGTCTGGCTGGTGGGGAAGAGCCGGCGAATCGCGGTGACCCGCCACTGGTAGAACTGACCGGCGGTGAGCGCAGGGCCCCCGTAGGCCAGCGTGACCGTCGCCTTGTCGGCGATGGCTGCCTGCCAGATCTCGTTGCCCAGCCCGTCGAACACCCGCAGCACGTAGCCGTCGGCGTTGGAGTGCGTCTCCCAGCGGAAGGTGGGCGTGGCGCTGGTGTCTTCCACCCCGTCTTTGCCGGGGCTGATCAGGCCCACCGCGGCGGTCACCTTGAAGGCCGGGCTCACTGCGGGTGTGAGCGCGCCGTTCGTGACCGTGATGTGCTGGATCTGCGTGCCCGAGATGCCCGGGTCGGGATCGCGCACGTTGCCGTCGTTCTCGAAGGCGGCGAGCACCACGTACTTGCCGTCGGGAATGCCGCTGATGGTCCACGCGCCGCTGATGGTGGGGCCGCCACTCTCAGGCGCGCGCAACCCGGGCGGCACTTCGCCGCGGCCCAGCGCTTCGATGAAGGTGCTCTCCACCACCAGCACCACGCTGGTGCCGGCGTTGTTGGCGCCCGCCACCAGCTGCACGCTGCCGCTCATCGTCGCGGTGGAGGTGGCCGACTTCTTCAGCTCGACCGCCGTCACGTCGCTGCCCGCCACCGTGACGTCGACCGGGGTGTAGTTCACGCCGCGCGAATAGCCCGATACCTTGAAGGCGCCTGCGGGCACGTTGAAGAAGACGAACTTGCCGTCCGACGCCGCCAGGGTGGTGGCCCCACCGGGCTCGAGCACCAGCATCACCGACTTCTGCTCGGCGCTCATCTCGACGGTGCCCGCGATGGAAGGCAGGTTCTGCGCGCTGGCCGCGACTGGCGAGAGGCCAATGTCGGTCTGCGGCGTCTTCAAGATGTACGGCTTGCCCTCTTCAGTGCGCGTCGCCGCCGAGGTGTCGACGGGCAGCGAGATCCGGCCACCCGAAGGGAAGCGGGTGAAGTTCTTCGCCTGGCTGCGCAGCAGCACCTTGCGCGCGACGAAGGTGCCCTTCTCGTCACTGCGCGTCGACGGCACGCGAAGGGAGTAGAGCCCATCAGCGCCCGAGGTCACCGCCGGGCCCGCCGGAGCGCCGTTCTCGTCGGTGGCCACCACCGAAGCGCCCGCGATGCCCGCGCTGTTGGAGAGATCGAAAACGCGGCCGTCGAGCTGCACGGGCGCGAAACACAGCGGCTTGTCCTTGCCGGTGACCGTCTCGCAGACTTGTTCTTTGGGGCAGCTGGCCGGGTCGTCCAGCTTGCACTCGGCAGGACCACACGCGGAAACGAGGCCACTCAACAACACGCAGAGAATCAGTCGGTTCGTCATGACCCGGCAGTACGGCCAAACGGGTCACTTCGGAAGATTTCCCAGTGTGGGCGCTCAGCCCACCGTGCGCTCGAACAACATCCGCCCATCACCTGCGTGGTACCGCACGCGGATTTCGTTCGCGAAGGGGTCGAGCCGGAAGGTGGTGTAGTTGTTCACCGCACTGGAGAACTCCCACGGGTCGCCGCTCGGGTAGGCGGGCAGCGGGTTGGGCTTGTTGGCGCCGGGGCCGACCAGCGCCTCGAACAGCGTGGAGCCCGGGCCCTGCTTTGCCACGCGCCCGAAACACGCGAAGTGAAAGTCGCCCGAGACGAACATCACGTTGCGGGTGCCGGCGTCTTCGAGCCCGTGCAGGAGCGCCTCGCGCTGTTTGGGGAAACCCTGCCAGTTGTCTTCGTTGAACGGCGCGAAGAAGGGCGAATCGAAGGCGCCGATGGGCACGGTGTTGAGGATCAGCTTGAAGGTGGCCGGGCTCCTGGCGACGCCGTCGATCAACCACTCGAGCTGCTCGTTCGAGAGGTACTCGCCTCTCGAACGATCGCGTTCGCTGCGCGCATCGAGAATGAAGAGCTCGGCCGTCAGGCCCCACTTGAGGCTTCTCCAGAAGCGCTGGGGCCGCGTCTCGTTCTGACGAATCGGCTGGTGCTCCAGGAAGGCGCGGCGCGCGGCGTCGAGCAACGCGGGCTTGACGCTGTCGCCTTCCCAGTTGTTGCGCACCTCGTGGTCGTCCCACTGCGTGATGAGCGAGGTCGAGCCGCGCAGCGCGGCGTACTCAGGCCCCTCGATGCCATCGGCCCACTTGCGGCGGAAGTCGGAGAGAGAAGAAGCCCCGTCGGTGTAGACGGCGTCGCCGAGGACGACGAAGGCGTCGAGGTCGGTGCGCTCCGAGGCGTGGCCCAACGCCGCGTACGAGTGGCCCGCCTTGACGCAGGAGGTGGCGCCGAAGGTGATCACCTCGAGCGCATCGGGCGCCAGCGCGGTGCGGAAACGGCCCAGCGGGCTGACGTTCCCCTCGCCCGCGGTCGACTCGAAACGAAAGAGGTACCAGGTGCCGGCCTGCAGCCCGGAGACCTCGACCATGGCGAACCCGTCTGCGTTGGTGGCGGGGAAGCGGCGCAGCGAGGTGAGATCGCCGGTCTCGGGCCACACGCTCACGTCGAGCTCGCTGCCCCCGGTGTAGTGCGTCCACAACAAGGCGCCGTCGGCCAGCGCGTCACCCGAGGCGACGCCGAGTGGAAAGGGTGCGGTGCTCAGCTTCGAGCCGACGCAGCCCGAAGCGAGAGCGCCCGCCAGACCCGCGAGCACGGTGCGCCGGCGGAGGATCATCGGTGACCCTTCTTCGCGGCCTTCACCGCGCCGATCAGACCCATCACGTCGACGCTCACCCCGGAGGCCGCGGCGCCTGCCAGCCCGGCGATCATGGTGCCCTGGCCGGTGCCGTAGTTCTTCGCTTCGGAGGCCGAGCCCGCCAGCACCATCAGGGCGCTGGCGGCGAGCACCATCGCGGGCCATCGGGCCCAGCGCCACCAGCCTGCACGCACCGCCGCGGGATCGTCGCCGCTGATGCGGAAGAGCTCGGGGATGAGGAAGAGCGAGATGATCAGCTGTGTCGCGCCGGCGATCGCCAGGCCTGCCACGCCGCACATCGGGCGCGGCGCACCGAACTGCGCGGTGCAGGCGCTCGGCACGCTCAACGCGAGCACGCCGCCCAACACCGACGTGGAGACCGACACCAGGGTGGCCGCGGTCACGGAGATCGCGAACCGTTCGGGGTGCGGCGTGCGGAGCTTCACGGGCGTCGAAGGCGCATCACCGGTCGAAAACACTTCGGGGATCGGCTCGGCTGCGAACGCGGAAAACGAAAACAACATCACGACAAGGAGGGAGTGCTTCACGTCGCACAGGAATACCTGCTGCGTGTTTCTCCGAGCAAATGAGCGGCCTGCCTCGTGTGGCTGTGGGGCAACGTAAGTCGTCCATCTTGACTCTGACTTTCAAAATCAAATACGAAGCCGGCATGACCCGCTCCACGTCCTGCCCTTCGTCGGTCGAGCTGCTCGCTGAGAGCCCGTGTTCGAGAGTGACGCGTTGTGAAGGTGGCCACCTGCACCTCACGGTGGGCCCGGTGACGTTGTGCATGGAGCCGCAGGTCTTCGAGGCGCTCGTCTTCACGGTGCGCGATGCGCATCAGCGGCTGCGCGCGGCCGACGAGCTGCGGCAGTGAATACCCCGCACCGTTCACCCCGAGAGCAGTCGAGGGGTCACCTGAAAGTGCTCCCTCGACTGCTCTCGGGAGGAGCGGTGGCGGTGGCGTTGGCGCTCGCGGGCTGTGGGCCGTTGCCGATGCTGCGCTCCGACACCTCGTCCGATCTCCCGCTCAACGGGCTCGACGACACCTGGCGCTCGCAGTTCGACGAAGGCGATCGGCTCTTCGACGTGCCCTTCCGTGAAGCCGATGGCCTGGGGCCGCTCTACCTGCGCCAGTCGTGTGGTTCGTGCCACGACGCAGCGGCGCGCGGCCCGGGCACGGTGTCGCGGTTGGTGCAGCTCGAGGCCGACGGCACGCCGACTCCGGGGCAACCGGCGTTGCCCTTCGGCTCGGTGGTGCGTCCGTTCGCGACGGGAGGCGCCACGCCGCTCCTGCCGCCGGATCGGCTCGACGTGCGCGTGCAGACCCGCGCGGGAATTCCAGTGATGGGGCGGGGCTGGTTGGAGGCCATCGCCGACTCCGAGCTCGAGCGGGTGGCCGCCGAGCAGGCGCTGCGCACCGACGGCGTTTCGGGGCGGCTGAACCACGTCATCTGGCACAGCGAGTTCAACTCCGAGACGCCATTTCATCAGCACCGGCCCGGTGACGTGGTGATCGGCCGCTTCGGTTTGAAGGCGCGCCAGGCCACGCTCGATGACTTCGCCGCCGACGCACTGCAAGGCGACATGGGCCTCACCTCGCCGCTGCGGCCGCACGAGGTGCCCAACGCGCAGGGGCTGCTCGACGACGCGAAACCCGGCGTCGACGTCACCCTCGCGCAGACCAACGCGCTGGGCGACTACGTGCGGCTGCTGGCGATTCCCCCTCGACGGGAGACGAACGGCCGCGCGCAGTTCGTGGCCGCCGGGTGTGCCGTCTGCCACGTGCCTTCACTGCGCACGCGCGCTGACTACCCGATTCCCCAACTGGCGGGCGCCGACGCGGAGGTGTTCAGCGATCTGCTCCTGCACGACATGGGGCCGTCGTTGGCCGATGGCCTCGTCGAAGGCGAAGCGGGGCCCGGCGAATGGAGAACCGCGCCGCTCATCGGGCTGCGTTTTCTCACCGCGTTCCTGCACGACGGCCGCACCGATGATCTCGAGACGGCCATCCGCCTGCATGGCGGGGAAGCCGAGGCTTCGGTGCAGGCCTTCTCCTCTCTCACCGTCGAAGACCGAACCTCGTTGCTCGCTTTCGTTTCATCCCTCTGACCTGGAGTACCTCTTGAACCGTTCATCTCTCGTCCTCATCCTCGCCTTCACCGCCTGCGCGCCGCCTGATCAACAGGCGCTGCTCGACACCAAGTCGTACGTCGACACCAACCTCGACGCGCTGGTAATTGCCTCCACCGCCTTGTGTGCGGCCGCGCCTGCACCTGCCGCCGCCGGTTGGAACCCCACCACGCACGCCGCCGCGGTCACCACCATGCGCGGCGAGTGGAAGAAAGCGCGCGTCAGCTACGAGCGGGTGGAAGGTTCGATCGCCGTGCTCTTCCCCGAGCTCGATGCGTCGACCGACCAGCGCTACGACGGCTTTCTCGAGAACGCGACCGACACCAACCTGTTCGACGACGAGGTGGTCACCGGCGTGCACGGCATCGAGCGCATCCTCTTTGCGGATCAGATCACCGCCGAAGTGAAGACCTTCGAAGAGGGCCTGGGCAGCAAGTACGTCGCCGCTGCCTTCCCCGCGAACGAAACGCAGGCGCGCGACTTCAAGGAGAAGCTCTGCGCGAAGCTGGTGGCCGACGTGAAGACCCTGAAGACGCAGTACCAGCCGCTCGCGCTCGACACGGCCTCTGCGTTCCGCGGTGTCATCGGCTCGATGGAAGAACAGCTGGAGAAGACGACCTTCGCCGCCACCGGTGAAGAAGAGTCGCGCTACGCCCGCCACACGCTGGCCGACATGCGCGCGAACCTCGAAGGCGCGACCGCCACCTGGGAGGCGTTTCGCCCCTGGCTGCAGGCGAAGGGCGAGACAGCCCTCGACACGGAGATCGTCACCGGGCTCGCACGCGTGAAGGCGGGCTTCAACGTGGTGACCGGCGACGCGTTGCCGACGCCGCCTGCGACCTGGAGCTCCGTCAACCCCAGCGCGGCGGATCGCGAGACGCCCTTCGGCAAGCTCTACACGCTGGTGGAGACGGAGACCGCGACCACCGGAACCAGCCTGGTCGCATCCATGGGCAAGGCCGCCGACGCGCTCGGCATTCCCGCGCTCCCGGGGACCTGACGCATGCGCGTGTGGCACGCCGTCTTCGTCTGCTTCGCGGCGTGCGGCGCGCCGGCGCCTTCCACCAGCAACTTCATCGCGCTCGATCGTGACTTTCAGGGCTACCCCGCCTGGGAGTCGATCGAGCTCGACGGGGGCGCCATCGACGAAGTGCACCTCGCCGGCACCCGGCGCATCTTCCTCAATGAACGGCCACCCGAAGGCGCGACGGAATGGCCGGTGGGCACCATTCTGGTCAAGGAGCTCTCCTTCACCACCTTCGCGATGGTCAAGCGGGGCCCCGGCTACAACACCAGGGGCGCGCAGGGCTGGGAGTGGTTCGAGCTGTTCAACGACACGCCCACCACGGTGTCCATCAAGTGGCGCGGGTTGGGGCCACCGCTGGGGGAGACCTATTCGAAGACAGGGCAGACCTGTAACGACTGCCACGGCGCGTACGTCGAGAACGACTCGGTGCTCACGGCCGGCTTTCGGCTCTGACCGCGGCACCGAAGGTCAGCCCGCTCAGCCGCGTCGGCGACCCAGAATGTCGAACTCGTAGGTGAAGCCCAGCAGCAAGCGCACGCGGTAGATCTCTCCGAGGTCGCGGGTCAGGCCGATGCCCAGGGCGGCCTCGAGGACGAAGTTGGGCACCACCTCGAAGCGCGCGTGGGGGATCACCTCGAGCTGGTGCTGGTTGTTCGTCCACGCCGGGGTGATCACCTGATCGAAGTAGGACCGCCCGGCCAGCTCGACCCCGAGCAGCACCCGCTGGCCCACGTTCAGGGTGGCGGCGAAGTTGTAGAGGATGGCGTCAGGCACATCGAAGGCCCCGGCGCCGCCGCGCTGCCTCACGCCGTGAAAGAGGTAGCCGGCGTTGGCCATCAGCGTGAAGTTTTGCGAGGGCCGAACCTCGGCGATCAGCGTGCCTTCCGCGTCCCACGTTCCATCCGAGAGCGAAGGCGGAATGCGATCCTGCAGCTCGACCGCGAGGCGCTGGAAGAGGCTCGTGCCCACCGGAATGGTGAGTCGGCCGTAGACCCCCAGCGAGAACACCGGCGTGTTCAGGAAAGTGAACTGCAGACCGACCGGCAGGTCGCCGACGTACACGGCGAACTGGCCCGCGTTTCGCTGGTGAATGAGCATCAGGTCGAGGTGAAGGTTGAGCTCCAGCCGCTCGACGATGCCGAAGCGCACGCCCGGCGTCAGCTGGCTGTAGCCCGGCGAGTTGAGCCCGTCGCCGCCGAAGAAGCCCTGGTAGCGCAGGCCGAGCTCCAGGTGCTGGGGGCTGGTGGTGAAGGTGGTGCGGGTCACCATCGCGCGAAACGGCTTGGCTTCAGCGCGGGGGAGCACCGACAACGAGACGGTGAGGAGGAGCAGCGAGAGCTTCAATGGACTCATGGCGCTGCGCTGTGCACGCGCCGGCCCAGTGCTGAACGGCTGTAATCAGGGCAGCGAGCGGCTGTGCGACCCATCGTTCTGATGGGCCCTTCCATCGAAGTGAGCGGGCGCTGACTACTTGCAGGCCTTCTTCGCCGCGGCGAGCGTGGCGACGAACTTCTTCGCGCGTTTCTCGTCGTCGGGGCTGGTGCCGAACGCCAGCACCGCGATCTCGCCGGTCGACTTCTGGCCATCGTCGGTGACGGTCTCGATGGCATCGCCGAGGGCGGTCACCTCCACGCCGTGCGAGCCGGGGAAGCCGCCCGCGTTGGTCTGGTAGCTCGTCTTCTTCGGGTCGAGCTTCGTGAGCGGCAGCGTCATCACGTACGAATATTTCATCAGCGGCGTGGCGCAGGAGATCTTCACCGCCAGCGCGCAGTCAGGCTTCTCGACGGCGAAGGAGCACTCCTTCTTCCCGTCGGTGCGTTTGGCGCCGTCGACCGTGGCGGCCAGCTCGGCGACGGGTTTGGGCGGGGCGGCGAAGGCGGTCAGGCTGCACCACAGGGCGGCGACGAACAGGCGGTGGCTCATTCGAGGAGAGCGTAGCCCGGAAATCTGTGGCATCCGTCTGTGCATGAAGCCGTGGAAGACGCTGGCCACCGACGGGAAGTTCAAACTGCGTCAGCGGGAGCGTGAGTTCATGGTGCTCTCCGAGGGCAAAATCCTCATGAGCAGCCTGCAGCATGGCTCGGAGCCCGAGCTGGTGCGCATCGGCTGCGCGCGGGTCGACTTCGACAAGCCGAAGATCATGGTGGGCGGCCTGGGCTTCGGGTTCATCTTGCGCGCCGCGCTCGACATCGCGCCCGACCTGGCCAAGGTGATCGTCAGCGAGCCTTCGAACACGGTGGTGGAGTGGAACCAGGGTCCGCTGGCCTCGCTCAACGGCCGCGCCCTCGACGACGAGCGGGTGATCGTCGAGGTGGGCGATGTGCAGCGGGTGCTCAGCAAACACCGCAAGGGTTTCGACGTCATCCTGCTCGACATCGACAACGGTCCGTTCGCCGTCGACCTCGACGACGACTACAGCGTCTACAGCATCGGGGGCCTGTCGTCGGTGCGTGCCTCGCTCAGGAGCGGCGGCCGGCTGGCCGTGCTCTCCGGGGGCACGCACCCCGGGTTCAACAAACGCCTGACCGAGGTCGGGTTCACCGCCTCGGTTCAGTACGCCAGCGACGGGCAGTCACTGGTCTTCATCGGCGACGTGGCCTGATCAGTTCGGGCCCAGCCGCGTGCGGAACTCGGTGAGGCGCTTCTTCAGGTCGGCGACCGCTTCGGCGGAGACTTGCGCTGCGCTGTTGATGGCGCGTTCGACTTGCGGCTCGAGCTTCTCCCACTCGGTCTTCAAGTCCATGCCCGCCAGGTGCAGCTTGAGCCGCACCTCGTCGCGCAGCGCCCTCACATCTTGTTGAAAGGACTTCAGGTCTTGTTTCAGGTCCGAGGTCTTCTGGGTGTTCATGGGGTTCCTTCCCTTCGGGTTCGCAGGCGCAGAACCTGCGTCACTTCACTTTCGCCGTGAAACCTGCGCCCTGAGCGCGCGGGCTTTCGGGCTGGTCGTCTTGCCCCGGTTGGCGAGCATCAGTTGTTGGTCGTTCCTGCCTCCGAGCGTCGCCTTGCGAGTCGACTTGCGCGACGGCGTACCCGAGCTCGAATCCTCGAGAGCGACGCTGCTGCTCTTGTCGGCGCGTTTGGTCACGTTGCGCGTGTCGGTGTGCAGTGGATCGATGATGCGCCGAGGCTTATTCACCTTCGGAGGCTCGTGCCGCGTCCGCTGAGACTCCGCCTTGAACCGTTCCGCCTTCGTTGCCATGGGGACCTCCACACGAAATGTTTTCAACGTTCGTGCCGTTGGTAACCACACAGCCTTGCGGACGCTCCACGGCATCACTGCTGCAAAGGATGCGGGCGTGCCGAGCCTCACCATGCGGCCAGGAACACGATGAAGCTCTGGCCCATGATGTGGTGCGCGGTCGTCGGTTTGGCGTGTGAGTCGGTGAAGTCCGAGGACCTCAAGACCTCGGGGCTCTACGCCCAGCTCGAGGCCGATGCGCCGGGCGACGGCAAGCTCAACGTGAAGGCGACACTCACGCTGGGCCAGGGGTCGCTCACCTATCTTGCGCTGACGCCGACCGACGTGCTGACGGCCACCGTGGGCGAGACGGCGCGCGCGATGTCGCGAAAGGCCGCGTTCGGCACCACCTGGTACGAGGCGGGCTTCGATGGCGATGCGGCGGGAACGCCGGTGCGGGTGTCGCTGGCACGCTCGGCCGACACCAGCGCGCCGGAGTCGGTCGTCACCCTGCCCGCGCCGTTCGAGTTCAGCTCACCGCCCGCCAACGCGCCGTTCGCTCGCAGCGCAGGGGTGACCGTCACCTGGGATGGATCAGGTGGAGCGGATCCCCTTCAGCTCACTGCGCGGGGCGCCTGCATTCAGCCGGTCGAGCTCGACCTGGCCGGTGATACGGGCACGCAGACGCTCATGCCGTTCGTGGCTTCGAGCAGCAACGAGACGAACACGTGCAGTGTCTCCCTCACGCTGGTGCGCCGCCGGGTCGGCACGGTGGATCCGGCGTACGGCAAGGGTGGGGTCTTCAGAGCCACCGTTTCGCGAGCGTTGCTGATCAGCTCGACACCCTGAAACTCCCTCTCCCTGCGAAGCGGGGAGAGGGTCGGGGTGAGGGGCGTTCGGGCACGCAAGGGGCCCCTCACCCGGTCCTGCGGACCGACCTCTCCCCGCTCTCGCAGGGAGAGGTTTCTAAGGTGCGAAGTGAGGCGTCATCAGGCCCGCATCGAGCAGCCGCTTCATCGCCACGCCATCGTGGCCGGGCATCACGTGCAGCTTCGGTTCTGCTGCCGCCACGGCCTTGATCGCCGCGAGCTGCCTCAGCACGGCTTCTCGATCCTCCCCGAGGAAAAACTGGGTGACCAGCCGCGCGCGTTCACGCACCTGCTCATAGTTGGCCTGGTGCCACGACACGTCGCCCAGCAACAGAAACTCTTCGCCGTCCTTGCGCTGCACGTAGATCAACTGGCTGCCCGGCGTGTGGCCCGGAGCCCTGAGCAACACCACGCCCGGCGCGACGGCAGTGGCGTGCTGGTAGGTGAACGGCTTGCGGTTCGCGAGCGCGCCCTCGGGGATGATCAACGGCTCGCGTTTGCTGGGGTCCGCGAGCTGCTCATCGGTGATGCCCGGCGCGAGCTGCGAGAGCTTCGGGTGGGTCGCCCAGCCACCGAGGTGATCGCCGTGTTCGTGCGTCACCACGATGAGTGACGCCTTCTCCAATGCGGCGCTCACCCGGCCAAACGCCTCGCCGTCGTAGCGCGAGGCACCTCGGGCGGTGGCCTCGTCCATCGCGGTGTCCACCACGATGGTGCGATCGGCGAACACCAGCTGGTAGCTGAAGACCGGCAGCTTCCCGAACGACCACCCGGAGCCGGCGACGATGGCGGTGTTGGGAAACTCGAACTCCAACACCTCTTCGACGCGAATGAGCTCGGGCTTCTCACCCGGCAACGAGTTGGCCAACTCTCGCAGCTCGGTCAGCTCGAGCGCGAAGGTGCCCTGGGGCGACCCGCTCTCGACCAGCAGCCACCAGTATGCGGGCACGGCCAGCATCGACAACACCAGCGCCACGCGGAGCTTCTTGCTCTTCACGGCACGAATGCGTCGAGCGCCTTGCGAAGAGGAGCGAAGTCTTCGTCTTTCACGTCGGCGACGCCCTCGGCGAGCAGCGCGGCCTGCAGCCACTTCTTCCCGTCAGCGCTGGTGCTGGCGGACCTCGCGGCCGCGATGATCGCGTCGACCTTTCCCTGGGAGAACTTGGGAGCGCTCACCATCACGTCGTTGGGCACCTCGCTCGACATCGCCACGATCTTCAACGTGTCGACGCGTTTGCCCAGCGAGTTCACGCAGCCAGAGACCTTCGAGTCGTTCACCACGGGATCGCTGAAGGTCGCGCCGAGGTCGTACTTGCCTTCCATCACCGCCTTGCAGACCGCGTCGTGCGAGCCGAGAAAGTCCTGCACCTCGAAGCTCTGCGCGGGATTGATGCCGGCCTGCAGCAGCAACGCCTTGGGGATGACGTAGCCGGTCGCGCTCGAGGTCTCCACCCAGGCCACCTTGAGCGGCTTCTTGTTCTTCTTGAGCGCGTCGAGCGAGGTGAGCTTGCTCGAAGGCGGGGCGAACAACACCGAGCGGTAGGTGCTCTTGCCCTGACGCACGGTGCGGAACATCAACTGCGTCTTCGACCTGGGGTCGACCCGCAAGTACGCCAGCGGTCCCATCAGCGCGACGTCGACTTCGCCCTTGCTCACGGCGAGCGCGAGCGCCTCCTGGTCGGGGAACACGCGGGGCAGGGTGGTCTCTTTCACCGCGATGGCCACGAAGCGGGCGAGCGCTTCGGCTTGCTTCGTTGCGATCTCATCGTTGACCGCGGCGACCACGCCCACCAGCACGGCGCTCTGCGCGGGAGGCGGTGCTGCCTTCGGTCCCTGAGCGGCGGCAGTGAAGGAAATGAGCGCGGAAATGAGGGCGGAAAGTCGACGCATGAAGCCTCCCAACGAGGTGAAGCGCGAGACGCTACCCGCTGAAATGACTCGTGGTTCGAGGAAATCGCGCCCGCACCGAGTGAGGGGCTACTTGCGCTCCGACTGGCTGCGCACCTCAGGCGGAAGCCGGCTCGAGAAGAGCTCTGTCTGATCAGGTGGCAGCGCGGGCAACATCCACCCCAGCATCATCAGCTGATCCGCCGGAGCGGTTCGCACCACGCTCTGTTTCCCGAACCCCATCAGCTCCTCCGGGCTGCACGCGGCGCGGATCTCTGCATCGAACACGGTCTCCTCCTCATGCATGTGTTCGAGGTACGCCGAGAGAAATCGATTGGTGAGCGCGTACAGCGCGTCGATCGACTCCGAGTCCACCACGCGCCGCAGTCGTTCGAGCGCGGGGTTCAACTGCGCGTGCGCCGCCTCCATGCGATCCGCGAGCGCAGGGTGGTGAGCGCGCACGATGGGAATCAACAGCACGTCTTCGTTCTCACCGTGATGCGCGACGAAGTGCAGGGTGGTCTTCAGCAGTTCGCGTGCCGGCTCGAGCTGTCGTTCGCTGATGCCCAACCCCCGCGCGACGAGCGACACCGGCGCACCACCTTCGAGTTGGGAAAGCGCCTCTGCCATCAGCGCATCGGGTTCCCACGGCAGCTGGGTGAGCAGGTCTTCCACCGCGAGCACGCGCGCGCGATTGTCCTTCGCTTCTCCCACCCGCTCGAGCGTCTGCCTCACCGCGGCGGGCGAAAGAATTCCGTCGAGAGGAACGCTCTTCGTGGCGAGCTCATCGGCGGGTGCACCCAGGCAGCTCGCCCCGAGTGGCGTGAAGCGCACCATCACCGACGAAGTGGCGCCGAGGTACTGGTAGCGCCGGGGTGACTCCTGCAGGCCCGTGACGCCCGCCGGTGCAAGCAGGCCTTCTTCTGCGCGAATGCGGCCCTCGAACTGAAAGCCCAACACCATCGAGGTCGAGGGCAGCACGGACACCGGCGTTCCATCGCTCACGATGATCTGAATCGAAGCCACCTGCGCGCGCAGCCGGGCGGAAGGCAGCTGTTCGAAGACGCCCGGTTCACGACTCATTTCCGGCCCGGCTTCCGCAGCAGCACCATCGCGTTGAGACCCAGCACCCCATTGCCGAAGGCCATCGCCTCGTGGCGCCACTCGGGGAAGCGGGCCGCGAAGAGAGACG
>JANODF010000546.1:0-4559 GCA_031412555.1 Archangium sp.
GTCACTTCAGCGAAGTCGAAGCGCATTACCTCTCTGGCTTCGTCGATCGAAAGAAGCGCTCCTTCGACCCCGCCGCGCGCGCGAAGCTGGTCGCGTTCGTTCACGGTGAGATGGAGAGCCTCGCGAAGATCGCCGGCGACACCGGGCTCACGACGCAGCCCAAACAGCCCAAGCTCACCGACGACAGCAAGAAGGCCGGCGTCACGTACGACGCGCGGCCCGGCGAGCTCACGGTCAAAGGCTTCGGCGTCGACGACGCGCTGCAGGGGCAGGTCGGTGATTGCTACTTCATCGCCGCGCTCGCTTCGGTCGCCAAGACGCACCCCGAGCTGCTCGCCAAAGCGGTGAAGACCAACCGTGACGGCACGTACACGGTCACCTTCTTCGAGAACCAGAAGGGCGTGAAGAAGCCGGTCTCGGTGACCATCGACGGCACCTTCGCCAACCGTTCGGGCCGGCTCGAGTACGCCTCGGCGCGTGAGACCAAAGAGTTGTGGCCGATGATCTTCGAGAAGGCCTACGCCACCTGGAAGGGTGGGTTCGACGCCATCGAAGCCGGCATGTCGGCCACCGCGCTCGAGGCGCTCACCGGCGTCACGCCCGAGTTCTTCGTGGTGACCTCCGACTCGAAACCTTCCGAGCTGTTTGCCGAGTTGAAGAAGGCGACGGCCGGCGGCGGCTGCGTGGTGGCGCTGAGTAAGCCGTGGGATCCGTCAGAGAGCGGCGTGGTGGCGGATCACGCGTACACCCTGCTCGGCGTGGAAGAGAAGAACGGGCAGAAGCTCGTTTCGCTGCGCAACCCCTGGGGCGAACGCGAGCCCGGGCAAGATGGACGCGACGACGGTATCTTCACGATGCCGCTGGAGAAGTTCCTCACCTCGTTCTCGACGGTCGAGTTCGCGAAGCCTTAGAAAACACAATGCAGCTCCGCATCGCCCAGACCGTGCCCGACACCGAAGCCGAAGGGCCAGGCAAGCGGTTCGCCTTGTGGGTGCAAGGCTGCACGTTGCGTTGCCCCGGCTGCTGCAACCCCGAGATGTTCGCGCCCGACAAAGGCGGCCAGTGGGTCGACACCGCGCAGTTCGCGAAGACCATTCTCGCCACGCCGGGCATCGAAGGCATCTCGGTCCTGGGCGGCGAGCCGTTTCAGCAACCCGAAGCGCTGGCCGAACTGTGCGCGCTCGTTCGGGCCGGTGGCCTGACGGTGATGATCTACTCCGGGTACACGATGGAAGAGCTGCGCGCGCAAGAGACGTCGGCGCCTCTGTTGGCCACCACGGATCTGCTTGTGGATGGCCGGTACGATCAAACGAAGCCCGAGAAGAGCCGCCGCTGGATTGGCTCGAGCAATCAGGTGATGCACTTCTTGTCTGCTCGCTACACCGCCACCGATCCACGCTTCAGCACGCCGAACACCATCGAGCTGCGTTTCGTGAACGGTCAACTCACCATCAACGGCTGGCCCCAGGCCGCAGACGCGATGCGCAAGCCATGAGCATCAGCGTCACCCGGTCAGAGGCGTACCTGCTCACCGTCGCGCGCGTCGCGGTCGGCGTCGTGCCCCCGATGGATGCGATGCGGTTGTTGGTCACTTCGGTTTCGCCGCCGCAGAAGCTGGGGCCCACGGCACGCGCTGCGCTCAGCGACACCTTGTCGCGCGGCTCGGTGCTCTCGTTGGCGAGGCAAGGTGGTTGGCTCAAAGACGGCGCGGTTCGCCTCTGGGACCGTCACCAGCCGCCTCCGCTGAGCTTCACCGGCAACACGGTGCGCCTGCTGTCGTGGGTGCTCACCACGCCGCTGGCCGAGGCCGATGCGGGGCCGCTGCTCTTCCGGGGGCCGCTCACCGTGGCCGAAGACTTTCTCATCGCGCTGCTGATCGATCGCCTGCGCGGCACCGGCTGCGATGCCTTGCTCGCGCGCCAGCTGTCCATTCGACGCCAGCCGTTGACCACCCTGGCGCACGCCGCGTTGATGGCGCGTGAACTCTCGCTCGACGAAATGCCTCCGTTCGACGTGGCGGTGCTCGCGCCGTTCCTCGAGGGGATGCGCGTGCTGCTCGGGCGTTCGTGGCTCGCCGCTGAACGATCGAAACGTGATCTGGTCGCGCCCGACATGTTGAGCCGCCTGGGCCGGGCGCAGAGCGACGTGCTCGAGGCCTTCCTCACCGCGATCGACAAGGCGGGGCGCAGAGACCTGGCCACCTTCCTGATCGACGCCGGCTCGAGCTGGCTGGCGGCGGATCGCACGGCCGAAGAGCTGACCCGTTCGATGTCGGCCGACGCGCCGCTGCGGGAACGCACCGATGCGCGGCGCCGTGCGGCGGCGATGCTGCGCAGCTTCGCCCGGCTGCGCGAGTGGGATCAGCAACACCGCAGCGTGCGTTTCATCGAAGACGACTATGCTCTGGCGCAGCGCCTGGTGGTCGACTGGGAGCGGCTGGGTGAACGCGGCTTCACCCGCGCGGCCAACCTGGTGACCGAGCTCGACGCCATTCCCACCCTGCGGCCGGTGGAGCCTGCGTGAAGCGCGCGCTCGTCGCCGCGGCGGTGTTCGGGCTGGTGGGTTGCCGCACCACGGGCACGCTGAACGTGCGCAACGATGAAGGCCTCGCGTCGTTCTACGGCGCCGGTCTGCACGGCCGGCCCACCGCGAATGGAGAGACCTTCGACAAGAACAAGCTGACTGCCGCGCATCGGACGTTGCCTTTCGGCTCGTGCGTGCATGTGGAGTCGCAAGCGACGGGTCGCTCGGTGAACGTGCGCATCAACGACCGCGGCCCCTTCGTCGGGAACCGAATCATCGATCTCTCTGAGGCGGCTGCGCGCGAACTGGGAATGATCGACTCGGGCGTCGGCCGGGTGAAGCTGTCGCCCTGCAATTGAAGGAGATCCCCTCTCCCTTTGGGAGAGGGTCAGGGTGAGGGCGCTCGAAGTCGAAGGAGTCGTCAGGCAAGTCGCGGTTAGCCCGGGAATACGGTCTCCCCACAGTTCGAGCAGTCCCCCGCCTGATTCTCCTGCGCTGATGACGCGGAGGGCTTAGGTGTGTTCGTCTAGCCCCATGTCACGCGCCTACCGCATCAGCGTCAAAGAGAGCCTGTCCCGCCATGTCGAGGTGGAGGACGGGGTGTGTTCGTCGCTCGAGCTCCTGCCCATTCTGCCGAAAGAGCGCATGGCCGAGCTGCTGGGCGCCGAGCTCGAGCAGCGGGGCTTCAAGCGTGACGGCAAGACGGCGCAGCGCAAAGAAGGTGAGACCCTGGTCGAAGTGAACCTGGAGACCGGCGATGTGTCGGTCACTGCCGAAGGTCACGCCCAGGTCAACCTCGAGACCGAGCGCACCGCGGTCGTCGACAACACCCTGGCCGGTGACCGCGAGCGGCATTTGCGCGACGCCGCCAAACAGTCGCTCGAGCGTGAAGCGAAGGCCGAAGAAGACGCGCTGCGCCGCAAGGTGACCGAGCAGCTCGAAGCCAAGCTGCGCGATCTCAAAGACGAGCTCGATGGCGCCGTGAACCGCGTCACCGGTCTCGCGCTCAAACAACGCGCTGCCGAGCTGGGCCAGGTGGAAGAGATCCACGAAGAGGCCAACGGCAGCATCACCATCAAGGTCCGCGTCTAAATCCGTGTCCGTCTCCATTCCTGAAGACAAGCTCCCTGCAGAGCTCTCGGCGTTTGCTGCCGTCGAAGCGGCCTACCCCGCTGAGCTCGCTCGCATCACCGACTCTCTGCGCCGTGGCCTTCCCGTGCTGGTCGAGGCGGAGAAAGAGCTCACCCCGTATCTCTACAAGTGCGTGCGCGATCGTCTGAAGAAGGAGACCCCGCCGCGCCAGTTCCTCTACCTCGACGGGCGGCCGATCAACGACATGCCCCCGCCGCAGCCGGGCATGGGGCTGGTGGCGACCATCCTCTATTACCTGCGCGAAGCGGTGCGCGGCGCGGTGGCCGATCGCATCCTCGTGTTGCCGCACCTCGATCTGCTCACCACCTCGGTCGGTGGGCTGACCAGCGAAGCGCGCGAGGTGATCCCGCTCCTGTACGAAAACCCCGAGCTCTGTTTCATGGGCTTCAAGGATCCGTCGTTCCCGCTGCCCAAGGTGATCGAGAACCTGTTCCCCCGGCGCGAGTCGTTGCTGGGGGTGCCGCGCGATCGCCTCGGCCAGTTGGTCACCCAGCGCGAGAGCCGCAAGCTGTCGGCCGATCGCACCTTGAAGCCGTACCAGCTCTACAAGAGCGTCTCGGGCGTCAACGCGGTGCGCATGCGCCGCCTGCTCAGCACGCTCACCGGAGAGGACTACCCGGTCGACACCAAGCCTGCGTACCACCAGCTTCGTCAGGCGACCCTGGTGGGCCAGCTGACCCTGCCCGACGTGGATCTCGAGCGGGACATCGGCGGCTACAAGAAGGTGAAGGAGCGCCTGGGCAAAGAGATCCTCGACGTGCTCGCCATCAAGGACACGAGCGACGACGAGCAGGCGATGAAGAAGATCGAGGGGCTCATTTTCCGCGGCATGATCTTCTGGGGGCCTCCCGGCACCGGCAAGACGCTCTTCGCCAAGGCCATGG
>JANODF010000547.1:0-7650 GCA_031412555.1 Archangium sp.
CTGGAATTTTCCTGAATGCGAAAGAAGTGACGCTTGGGGATGCTGTGGCTTTGGACTTTGGACCGTCCGGGATTTAATACCCAAGTCCGCCGCATGCAGGGCAGTGAAAAAGAGGAACCACGTGAAGCTCTTTCTGCCGCACAAGACTCTCGAGGACTGGATGGTCTCCGAGAAGGCCGATCTTCAAGACGGCAAACTCTTCGTGACCGAGGGGAAAGCGAGCTTTCCGGTCGCGGCCGGCGTGCACTTCGCCAAGCTGGTCTCGGGTGAAGACACCCAGGGGCTGCTGGGGCGGGTGAAGACCACTGCCCAGCTGTCGGCCCTCAACGCTGAACACTTTCAAGACTCCTGCATCGTGGGCGAAGCGGCCTACGAGGTGGTCGAGGGCTACGTCACCGAGGTGCAGGTGGCTCCGACGGCCAAGAGCGACCCCAAGAAGAAGACGGGCTCGCCCGAGGCCGATCTCCTCGCGGCCTTCATTCTCGACAAGCTCTAGAGGCTGCCTTTGGCGCGCGTGCTCCTGCTGACGCCGCCTGAGCAGGCGGCCGACCTCGCATTCTTGCTCGAAGAAGAGGGCCACGAGCCCTGTTTCTGGCCCGTGCTGGGCGCTCCGGGTGAGCTGCCGCTGGGTCTGCGAGCGGTGGCCGAACAGCTTCACCGCGTGACCTGGGTGGTGGCGATCGGCCGCGGCCCCCTGAGAGCGTTTCTGGAGTCGGTCAACCGCGCCGGAACCCGCCGGGCCCTCGACAAGGTGCAGTGGCTGGCCGCCGACGCGCCGACCGCCCGGGCGATCGCTCGCCAGGGTGGAACGGTGAGGGTGCCCGGTGACGGCAAGTGGACCTCGGCCGTCTCAGGGCTGCTCACCAGCGATGACGAAGTGCTGGTGCTGCACGAAGGCGAAGCCCCGGAGATCCTGCTCGACTCGCTCGACGCCGCGGGCGTGGGCTTCACCCAGGTGGCCATCCCTCCGTCGGTGGGCTCGGGTCTGCTTTCGACCGATGCACACCGGGTGGTGATCGTTCATTCGGCCGCGGCCGGAGAAGCGTTCGTCGAGCTGACCCAGGGCCTGCCGGTGGCCGCGCCTCACGCAGCGCAGTGCTGCGGCCCGGTGCTCGCTGAGGTGGTGCCCGGCTCCCGGTCGGTGCTCAGTGAAGGCCTGCGCGTGGTGGCCACCACGGCCGCCGCCGCCGCTGCCCTCGAGTCGTTGGGTGTGGAGGTGTACGCCACCGCCTCGGCCGCGGCTGCTGACGCAGTGGTGGATGCCGCGCTCAAGGCGCTCTCGGAGTAGGCTCCCCGCCTTCATGCGTCCACTTCCGATCCTGGCAGGCCTGCTGGCTCTGCCGACCCTTGCGCTGGCGACGACCCTCGTTCCTCACACGCTGGCCCAACGCGCCGAGCAGTCGGACCGGGTGGTGCTGGTACAGGTCATCTCGCAGACGCTCGAAGAGACCCCCGGCGCCGCGATTCCGCTCAAGACGATCACCACCGTGGTGGTCGGCAGAGACCTTCGGGGGAGCGGACCTTCTCAGCTCAACGTGGTGCAGCTCGGCGGAAAACGCGGGCTGGAGTCGATGCAGGTGCCCGGTGACGCGAAGTTCAACGTGGGCGAGACGGCGGTGCTGTTCCTCCGCTGCCGCCTCGCCGTCGACCGGTGCCACCTGGTGGCCATGAGCGCGGGCAAGCTCGACGTCGAAGGCGAAGAGGTCTTCGTGAAAGATCTCTTCACCGGCAAGTGGAGCAAACGCACCCTGACTGCGCTCAGCGCCGAGCTCTCGCCGGGCCCGGTGAAGCGATGAAGCGCTTCGCACTGGTGGGGCTGCTCTGCGTCGCGAGCGTTGCGTCGGCGCAGGACTATCTCGACTACAAGATGCTCAGCACCGCGCAGCAGAAGTTCTCGGTGTACGTCGACTCGAGAAGCCAGACGCCTGCGGGCCTGCAGTACACCCTGATGCAGAACGCCTCGGAGCGCGCCTGGAACACCTGGAACGCGGTGCAGTGCGCGTACCCCAAGGTGCAGTCGCTGGGGCCTTCGGTGGGCACGGTGCCCAACCCCAATCAGAGCTTCGACAACTTCTCGGTCTCGCCCATCTGGATGCTGGTGGCCGATGCCGACGCGGCGCAGGTCTTCGGGAACTCCGGGTTGGTGGCGGCCATCACCTTGCCGCGCGCGTACGCGGGCATTCTGCAGACCTGCGACACCTACTTCAACGCGCCGGGCTTCTCGTGGTCGCTCGACGTGGTGACGCCGGCCAACTCGATGGACTTCGAGACCGTGGCGCTGCACGAGCAGGGTCACTGCTTCGGCATGGGCCACTTCGGCCTGTTCGATGACGTGGTGATGGAGGAGCGCATCTCGCGCGGCGAGACGTTGCGCGTGTTGTCCCCGATGGACGTGCAGATGTTGTGCACCCGCTACCCGCTGGCCGGCGAATCGGCGTCTCCCTGCTACGCGGACGGCGGCTGTGCCCAGGTTGATCTCAAGTGTCTGGCCCAGCCGGTGACCAACGGGCTGACCGTCAATCTGTGCACCCGCGGCTGCTCGCTGGGCGCGAACGCGAACTGCGATCTTCCGCTCAACTGCCAGGCCTCCACTGCGTTCAACGGTTTCACGGGCGCCTGCGTGTTGCCCGGGAGCATCGTCACGCAGGTGGGCCGCAACTGCACCATGAACCCCGACTGTGGCAACTCGTTCGGTTACTGCCGCACGCCCGAGCCTGCTTCGGGTGGCAACTTCACGTGGATCGACGGGTACTGCACCCAGGCCTGTGAGCCCGGTCAGCCGCCGTGCCCCGCAGGTTCGCTCTGCGTGGAGGCGGGCCCGGGTGATCGGTGTCTGCAGACCTGCCGCGTGGGGCTCGCCGATTGCCGGGTGAACTACGCGTGCGCCCAGGTCGACGCGATCGGCACCACCGGCGTGTGCATTCCGCGCTGCTTCTCCGATCAGGATTGCGTGAACCCGGTGCAGTTCACCTGCCGCACCTGCGATGGCTTGTGCGTGGCGCGGCAGAACCCCGCGGGCCAGCTGGGCAACCCCTGCTTGCAGGACGCCGAGTGTGGCCCCGGTCAGGTCTGCCGGATCACCGATCTGCAGAGCACCCAGAAGCAGTGCGTGCAGCAGTGTTCACGCGGCTGCGGCATCTGCCCCACGGGCAGCACCTGCACCCCTTCCGCGCGCGGCGAGCTGTTCTGCTTGAGGGACTGCACCGGGCCCGGCACCTGCGGCCCCGCGCTGCGGTGCGCCGACACGCAGGTGGGCAAGAGCTGTCTGCCCGGCTGCAGCAGCGACGCGAACTGCCCCGTGGGCCAGTTCTGCAACATGGGCGAGTGCTACACGCCGATGGAAGGTGACGGCGGCTGTTCGGCGCTGCAATGCCGCCCCGATGCCGGCAGGCCCATCGTGGTCACCCCCAAAGACGCGGGCACCGGCAATGGCGGCACCGGCGGCTGCGGCTGCACCACGGTCGACCCTTCGTTCGGCTTCGTGTTGCTCGGGCTGCTCACGCTCGTGTCTCGCCGTCGTTTCAAGGGGCCTTGATCGTGGCGTCCGCAGTCGTGCAGGAGCGCCGTCGCGCGCAAGACTTCACGCTGAGCTGGTTGTTGGACGTGCTCGTCACGGCGGGCTCGTTGAGCAAGACCCAGGCCTCGGACATCGCGGCCAAGCAGGCCCAGGCCAGCGCGCGGGTGCTCAAGAGCATGGGCGCCGAGCGCTACGTGGTCTCGCCCATCGAGATCGTCGCGGCCTTTCAGATCCCCGTGGGCACGCGGGCGGGTGAAGTGCTCGATCAGGATCGGGTGTGCGAGGTGGCCGCGAAGGCCGCGGGCGTGACGTATCGGAAGATCGATCCGCTCAAGCTCGACATGAACCTCGCCGCGAAGATGGTGAGCAAGCCCTACGCGCAGAAGCACTGCATCCTCGCGCTCGATGGCGGCACCGGCCCGGGCGTTCCCCTGGTGGTCGCTGTGGCCAACCCCTTCGATCACGAGCTGTTCGAGAACCTGGCGCGCCTGGCGAACACCCAGATCGTGCCGGTGCTCTCGGCGAAGAACGACATCCTCAAGGGCATCGCCGACGTCTACGGCTTCAAGCGTACGCTCGCCGCGGCCGCCGTCGAACACGCCGAGGCGACGCAGGGCATCACCAACTTCGAGCAGCTGGTCTCGTTGTCCACCGGGCGCGAGCTCGATGCGGGTGACAAGCCGGTCATTCAGGCTGTCGACTACCTGCTGCGCTACGCCTTCGACAACCGCGCCAGTGACGTGCACGTCGAGCCCAAGCGCGATTCGTCGCTGGTGCGCCTGCGCATCGATGGCGTGTTGCACGGCGTGTACACGTTGCCAGGTCAGCTCCACCTGCCGATCGTCGCGCGCATCAAGACCATCTCGCGGCTCGACATCTCGGAGAAGCGCAAGCCGCAAGACGGCCGCATCAAGGTCGATCGGGATGGGCGCGAGGTCGAGATTCGCGTCAGCACCCTGCCCACCGCCTTCGGCGAGAAGGTGGTGATGCGCATCTTCGACCCCGAGACGCTCGCGGTCGACGTCACGCGCCTGGGCTTCGATGAGATGGAGCAGCGCATCTTCGAGGGGTGGATCGCCGAGCCCCACGGCCTCATCCTGGTCACCGGGCCGACTGGCAGCGGCAAGACCACCACGCTCTATTCAGCGCTCAAGGCCCTCGCCGGGCCCGACGTGAACGTCACGACCATCGAAGATCCCATCGAGATGGTGTGGGACGCGTTCAACCAGGTGCAGGTGCAGCCGAAGGTCGGCCTCGACTTCGCCAACGCGCTTCGCCACATCCTCCGGCAGGATCCCGACATCATCATGGTCGGTGAGATCCGCGACGCCGAGACCGCCGAGAACGCGGTGCAGTCCGCGCTCACCGGTCACCTGGTGCTCTCCACGCTGCACACCAACGACTCCTTCGGCGCGGTGAACCGGCTGATGGATCTCGAGGTGCCTCCGTTTCTCTTGAGCTCGGCGCTGTTGGGCGTGATGGCGCAGCGCCTGGTGCGCAAGGTGTGTGGCTCGTGCAGCCAGCCGGTGCAGTTGTCGCAGGAGCAGGTCGCGGCGCTGGGGGCTCCAATTCCCCTGCTGCCGGGCGGGCCGAAGTTCATGAAGGGCGCCGGCTGCGTGAAGTGCCGCGGCACCGGGTACCTGGGGCGCACGGCGGTGTTCGAGATCTTCACCGCCACGCAGGAGATCAAACAGATGATCGCGAAGAAGGCGCCTCCCGAGCAGCTGGTCGCCGCGGCGCGCGCCATGGGCCTGCGGACACTTCGAGAGGCTGCGGTGCGCAAACTGGCCGAGGGAGAAACCACCTTCGAAGAAGTGCTCCGCATGACCACGGTGGGGTAGATGGTGGGAGTGAGGGCGGAAGGCAAACGCCCTCATGAAGAAGCAGGTCTTCAGTTCGCTCTCGAGGGGTCCATCGATGAAGGTTCAAAGAGGCCAGACCACAGCCGTTCCTTCGACTGCACCCAGGGCGCCCACGCAGGCTGCTGCGCAGACGGCGGAGGTCACCAAGGGGTGGGGAGTCAAGGCCGGGCCGGCTGGTGCTGCGCCTGTCTTGAAGCCGGTCAACACGAACGCCGTGCCGAAGCCCGGCGTGCGCAGCGCGGTGTTCGAAGCGCAGCTCGATCGCGACACCCAGTCGCGCAGCCTCGCGGGCAACAAGGTCTCGATGCTGTTCGACGGCGTCAATTCGTTCGCCGAGCGCAACAAGATGATCGACGGCGCGAAGGAGTCGATCTGCTTTCAGACCTTCATCTTCAACTCCGATGAGACGGGCTGGGCGCTGGCGAAGAAGCTGGCCGCCAAGGCGCAGGAGGGCGTGCAGGTTCGCGTCATCTACGACGCGATGGGCAGCGGCCGGGCCGACCCGAAGATGTTCGAGTTGATGAAGAACGCCGGCGTCGACGTGAAGGCCTACGGCGAGAAGTACAAGGTCTGGGACCTGAACGATCGCTGGCACGAGAAGCACCTGATCGTCGACGGCAAGGCGTCGGTGCAGGGCGGCATGAACATCGCCGACGAGTACGCGCTGGGCGGCTCGGGCAAGCAGATTTTCTCGCGCGGCGACGGCGTGGGCTCCGAGGCCTGGCGCGACGCCGACATGAAGCTCGAAGGGCCCGCGGTGGCCGACACCATGAAGGCCTTCACCCGCAATTGGGACGAGCTGGGCGGCAAGCTGTCGGACGCCGATCGCCAGAAGCTGTTCCCGAAGTTGTCCGAGGTGAGCGGCGGCCCGTCGGTGCGCGTGGTGCAGAGCAACCCCGAGGTGAAGGGCCTGGTGGGCACCACCGACAAGCTCTACCTGCGTTCGATCGAGAACGCGCAGAAGAGCATCACCATCGAGAACGCGTACTTCCTGCCGCCCCCGGAGATCCGGAAGGCCCTCATCGACGCGGCCAAACGCGGCGTCGAAGTGAAGGTGATGAGCAACAGCAAGGCCTCGAACGACATGGGCTTCGTGTCGGACGCCGCGCGGTATTTCTACGACGACATGCTCAAAGCCGGCGTGCAGATCTTCGAGAAGCACGGCGGCACGCTGCACTCAAAGACCGCCACCTTCGACGGCGAGTTCAGCGTGGTGGGCTCGGTCAATATGAACGGGCGCTCGAAGAACACCGACGCCGAGGTGGCGCTCGCGGTGCAGGATGACGCGACGGCCCGGCAGCTGGAAAACCGGTTCGCGGCGGGCCTCAAGGAGACCGTGCCGGTCACCCTGGCCGAGCTCAAGAAGGACTCCTTCATGACGAACTTGAAGCAGTGGGCGCTCTCCACGATGGCGTGGACGTTCTGACCATGTCGCTCGAGAACGCGCTGACCCTGGCCCGGCAGAAAGAACAGGCGGGCGATCTGCCAGGGGCCGTGGCGGCACTCGAATCGGCTCCCGAAAAGGAGCGCACCGGTGCGTGGCACTACGCGCGCGGGGCGATGGCGGTGCGGCAGGGCCAACTCGACGAGGCGGTCGGGCAGCTCGAGCAGGCGGTGAAACGAGAGCCGGAGATCGCGGAGTACCGCTCGAACCTCGGCGCGGCGTTGCTGGAGAAGCTGAAGGCGGGCGACGCGGCGGCTGGGAAGGGCGCGCTCGAGCAGCTGGAGCTCGCGGTGCAGTGGGGCGCCACGCTGCCTGAGGTGTACGCGAATCTGTCGTTCGCCCGGTTGGCGGATGGCAACGCGCTGGGGGCGCTCGCGGCCGCCGACATCGGCCTTCGCCTCGATGAGAAACACGTGCCTTCGTTGTTCAACCGCGCCGCCGCGCTCAACGCGCTCCGGCAGTACGGCACGTGCATCGACACGCTCGATGAACTCTTGAAGCTGTCGCCGGGCTTTGCGCCGGCCGTGCAGAGCCGCGCCAACACTCTTGCGAGGATGAAGAACATTTGAAGCGCGTTTCCCTGCTGGTGGTGTTGGCGCTGTGTGGTTGCCCCAAGCCTGGTGATGGGGTCGATCCCAAGGTGCGGGCTGATGGGCATTACCTCTCGGGCCAGGCGGCCTATCTCAAGGGTGATTTCGCCGAGGCGCACAAACAGTTCGCTGAAGTGCGCGCGCTCAACCCCACCGATCCCCGGCTGCCGGCCGCGGAGGGTGAGGTGTACCTCTCTGAGGTGAAGGTGCCCGAGGCCATCGAGGCCTTCGAGACCG
>JANODF010000548.1:0-3239 GCA_031412555.1 Archangium sp.
CCGACCCACGCCACGATTGACGAAACGACAGTTTCCTTCTGCATGATGGCTCCTTGGAGCCACGCAGATCACCCCGGACAAACTGCTGCAACTCCTACAGCCGGGAATTGTGACTAAGAGTCAGCCCAGAGGGAGAGGGGATCTCTTCTCGCTTTTGTTTTCTTAGACTGCCGTCACGACTTTCTTGCGGCGCAGCACCACCACCGTGATGCCCAGGATCGCCCCCAGGGCCGCGCCGACCGCGCACCCGGTCATCTGGTACGAGATCATCTTCTGCGCCCCCTGCAGCGCCTGGCTGGAGCACAAACACATCGCCGCCGTGCCGCTGCCGGGCGTGTTGTCCCAGCTGATGTAGCTCGGGCCTGCCCAGCTCACGAGGAGCACCGCCAGCAACGCGAACGCCACCACGAACGTCAGGACCACTCGGAGCTGAGCCATGCGTTCGGCTTAGCATGACGTTTGCGGGAATGAGACGACCCGCTCAAGCGTGCTATCCGCCACTCATGGCGCTCAGCGTGCTCGGCCTGCTTCTCATCTTCGTGTCAGTCGTCTCGTTCGCGCTGGTCCTCGTGCACGCTTTTCAGCGCAGCATCGGCACCGGTTTCATCGTGCTCTGCCTGCCCATCTACAACGTCTATTACGGCTTCTCCCAGTTCGAGCATCGCCGCAAAGGCCTGGTGCTCGCCGGCTGGCTCGGAGCGGGCGTACTCGGCATCGCCCTGCGCTGGGTCGCCGTGAGCGTCGCCGCCCAGACCTGAGCACTGCAGTGCGCGGTGTCGCGGCCCCACAACTGGAGCGCCCACGCTCCATTGTCAGCACCGCAAGAAGTTGATCCGGGCACCTGCGTGCTGGCCCTCTTCGTGCACACAGGGGCCGCATGATCCGCTCACTCCTGCTCGCCTCCCTGTGCATCGCCTCCGCGGCCTTCGCGACCGGAGAACGGATCAGCATCACCGGCGCCGCCGCCCCCCTCAAAGAGACGCTCTGCATCTCGATGAACTGCGTCAGCAGCGGCGCGCGCGATTTCGTGGTCACCGGCAAGGCCGTCAAAGGCGGCGTCGAGCTCACCGTCACCAGCGTCAGCGGCCAGGCGCGGCTCACCACCTTCGCCCCGCTCAACGAGTGGAATCAGATCTCCTCCACCGACCTGGTGCACGCGACCTCGCTGGTGGTGCAGAGCATCGAACGCGGGCCCATCGCGCCCCCGGCCGCCAAGAAGACCGCCGTCGCCAAGAAGTCGAAGGCGCGTCCCAAGGCGTTTTTGGCTCGCCGCTAAGGCGTCGAAACAACTCAAGACCTACATCAAATGAACAAGGGGGATTGACACACACAGCCCCACAGGAGCATCCGTGTCCCACAAGGGGACACACCATGAGCGATGTCTTTACGAAGTCGAGTTCAGTTTCGTCGGTCATCACCCGCACCGCCCAGAACAAGAAGGCCGGCAAGTTCTCGCCGAGCTTCGGCGTGCGCCACGGGTTGATCAAGGATCCGAACTGGCCGCCCGCGGAGTTCCCCGAGCACGGCACCGCCGCCTCCCGCCGTTTCCGCCGGGTCAACATGGCCTTCGGCGTCGAGCTGCGGGGTGAGGCCGTCAAGGTGACCGGCGACGTCTCCGAAGGGGGGGCGATGTTCCTCCTCGATCGCCGGGTGGAGACCAAGCACGTGGACATCGTGGTGAAGGGCCTGGTCGCCCGTGCTGAGGTGCTGTCGGCCTCGAAGAAGGGCGCCGAGTTCGCGCACCACTGTCGCTTCATCGATTCGGCCGAAGCGCTCCCCGTGTGGGAAGCCGTCGCGTCGAGCTGAGTTTCAGGTAGCTTCCGCTCACCGTGGGTCCCAAGCTCGGTGACGAGACCATTCGCAACGTGAACCTGGGCCCGGCCAGCGATCCGCTCCTGGGTCAGGTGATCGAGAGCTACAAGGTCGAGTCGCTCGTCGGCTCCGGTGCGATGGGCATGGTGTACCGCGGGGTGCACCAGATCATCGGCAAGGCCGTCGCCATCAAGGTGCTCAAGGCCGACTACTCCGATGATCCCGAGATGGTGCAGCGCCTCATTCGTGAAGCGCGCACCGTCAACGCCATCCGCCACCCCGCCATCGTCGACATCTTCGGCTTCGGCACCATCCCGCGCACCGAGCAGCCGTACATCGTGATGGATCTGCTCGAGGGCGATCCCCTCGACGAGTACCTGAAGCTGCACGCCCCCATGAAGCTGCGCCAGGTGGCGCCGTTTCTCGACGAGCTGCTCTCGGCCCTCTCCGCCGCGCACGCGGTGGGCGTGATTCACCGCGACCTGAAGCCCGGCAACGTCTTCGTCGAGTCGAAGCCCGACGGCCAGAAGGGCAGCAAGGTCATCGACTACGGTCTCGCCAAGCAGGCCGATCGCGCCGGCGGCTCGGTCAAACCCACCAACCCCGGCACGCTGCTGGGCACGCCCGCCTTCATGGCGCCCGAGCAGGTGCTGGGCACCAAGGTCACCCCGGCGACCGATCTCTATGCAGTGGGCGGCATCGCCTACCAGATGCTCACCAATCACCTGCCGCACGAGGCACCTTCGGCCATCGAGGTGCTCTCGCAGAAAATGGCGCACGACCCGATTCGCGCGCGGCAGTGGCAGCCTTCGATGGATGAAGAGCTCGACGAGTGGGTGATGCGCCTGCTCGCGCGCGAGCCGGAGAAGCGGTACCAGGAAGCCGAAGACGCGCGCCGCGCCCTGCGCCGAATCAGCGATGGGCGCACCGGCAGTTCTGGCAAGAGCGTCGCGCTCAATCGTTCGACCACCGGCGTGGTGCCCAAACGCGAGTGGGGCGAGGCCAAGACCCTGGTCACCGAGAGTGCCTCGGAAGACAAGGGCTCGGAGGTGAGCACCAACGATCACGTCTCTCCCTGGGCGGCCACCAACGTCGCCCACGACGTGCCCGAGCCTGAGCCGGTGCAGCCGTCGTCGTCGGGCAACCGCCCGCGTTTTCAGTCGAGCCGGGGCCTGGAACTGCCCACCATGGCCGTCAATCCGGAAGAAGTGGTGCGCTCGCAGAGCCCCAAACGGCGGCCGGCCAGCCAACCCACCCTGCCCCCCCTCGTCGAAAGCGACCCGGCGGACCAAACCGACATGCTGGGGCCGGTGGCCGCACAGCCCCCCACGTCGCGGGTGCCGCTCTACATCGCCCTGCTGCTGGCGATCGTCGCGTTGCTCTCTGGGTTGATCTGGCTCGTCAGCCAGCGCTGATCGCCGTAATGT
>JANODF010000549.1:0-4793 GCA_031412555.1 Archangium sp.
CGGCCCTCGATCTCACCCAGGCCGAAACCAAACGATCGACCGTGGCGAGCACGCTCACGCCGAACGATCCGCTGGCGGCGCCGAACTGCGCGCTTCAGAACACCGCGGCCTGTCCGGAGCTCGCGCCTGAGCCCACGCCGAAAGAAGAACCGCACCACCACCATCACGGCGAAGCAGAGCCCGCGCCTGCACCGAGCCTCTCGCCGCTCAAGTCGCCCACGCCGGGAATCATCGCGGACACCAAAGTCATCGACCCGGTCTGCAAGATGAAGATCGACCCGAAGACGGCGGGCGGTGGTTCGTTGTGGTTCCAGGGCCGGCAGCACTTCTTCTGCTCCTCGACCTGCCGTCGCACGTTCATCTCGCAGAACCCCGGAGCGAAGTGATGAAGCGTCTCGTGCTGCTCGCGCTGCTGGGCTCGGCTTGTGCCACCACCTCGATGTCGGGCGATCTGTCGTCGATTCAAGACTCGGTCTCCACCCGCAGCGCGTTGGCCAACCTCACCCTGCCCCGCTTCGACGTTCCCGAGTCGGTGCCGGAAGAAGTCGACAACCTGCTCTCCCGCCCGCTCAATGCAGATGCGGCGGTGCGGGTGGCGCTGCTCAACAATCGGGAAGCGCGCGCGGCCCTCGCTGAGGTGGGCATCGCGCGAGGCCAGCTGGTGACCGCGGGGCTCGTGCCCAACCCGGAGGTGGAGTTCGAGGTCCGCGATCCCGGTGGTGAACAGCCGGCGCAGATCGATCTCGGGGTCGAGCTCAACCTCTCGGCCCTGTTCCTCGCACCCGCACGCGCAGGCGTGGCCGAAGCGACGCTCGACGCGGAGAAGTTGAAGGCGGCGGGCTCACTGCTCGATCTCACCTGGACCACTCGCGTCGCGTTCTACGAAGTGCAGGCGCTCCAGCAGAAGTTGGAGCTTCGGCTGCGTGCGTTCGCCTCGAACCAGGCCTCCTACGAGACCGCGCTCGAGCTCTCGAAGGTGGGCAACATTCCCGCGCTCACCCTGGCCAACGAGCTGACCTCGGTGGAGCTCTCGCGCGTGCAGGTGGCCGAAGCCGAGAACGCCCTGCTCGATGGCCGCGAGGCGCTCAATCGCAAGCTGGGGCTGACCGGTGCGCGCACGGCGTGGACGCTGGAAGGCCCGCTGCCGCCCCCGAAGGAGATGAAGGAGGGCGAGGCGACCGAAGCGAAGGCGCTCTCCGCGAACCTCGAGCTCGCCGAGTTGATCTTCCGGGCAGAGGCCGCCAGCCGCAAAGTCGGTCTCGCGAAGACCGAGTCGTGGTTGCCGCATCTCTCGGCCGGTTTTCACGGCGAACGCGACGCGGCCTTGTGGGAGCTCGGTGGTCACGTGACCGTGGGCCTGCCGGTGTTCGATCGCGCGCAGGGCAAGCAGCTCTCGGCTCGCAGTGAATACGACGCGCTGCGGGCACGCGCTGAAGGCCAGGCGCTGCACGTTCGATCGTCGGTGCGCACCGCGCTCAATCGCGCCGAGTCCGCCAGCAAACGCGCACGTCACTACTCGGAGCGCTTGCTCCCCGCGCGGCAGGAAGTGCTGCAGCAGAGCCTGCTTCAGTACAACGCGATGCAGCTGAACGTCTTTCAGCTGCTCGCCGCCCAACGCGCCGTCACGGAGACCGCCATCGCGCAGGTCGATGCCACCCTCGATGCCTGGAAGGCGCGTGCCTCGGTGGACTTGCTGCTGGCGGGGCGTTCGACGCCACTGGCCCTGGGCGCTGTGCCCGGCAGCACCTCGATGTCCGTCGAGCCCACGGGAGGTCATTGAGATGAACCGCCGCGAACTGATGCAGCTGGGTGTGATGGCCGGTGGAGCGCTCGCCGCGAAGGACGTGCTGGCCAAGGCCGTGGCGGCGCCTTCCGTGGTGGTGGCGCCAGGTGGACAAAAGGGCGTGGTGACTCCGAATGGCTCGACGCTTCCGCTGAAGTTGATCAACGGCGTGAAGGTGGGCCACCTGGTGGCGCACGAGTTCGATCACGAGCTCGCGCCGGGGCTGAAGATCAAGGCGTGGGGCTACAACAACTCCACGCCTGGCCCGACCATCGAAGTGACGCAGGGCGATCGGGTTCGGCTCTACGTCACCAACCGGCTGCCTGAAGCGACCACCGTGCACTGGCACGGCGTGATCCTCCCCAACGGAATGGATGGCGTGTCGGGGCTCACCCAGAAGCCGATCGAACCGGGCGAGACCTTCCTCTACGAGTTCACCTTCAAAGACGCGGGCACGTTCATGTACCACCCGCACTTCGACGAGATGACCCAGATGGCCCTGGGCATGAACGGGATGATCGTCGTGCACCCGAAGTCACCCCGCGGCCCCCGCGTCGATCGCGACTTCGTGTTGATGGCGCACGAGTGGCTCATTCACCCGGGAGCAGCGCGGCCCGACCCGAACGCGATGGCTGACTTCAACGTGCTCACCTTCAACTCGAAGGCGTTCCCGGCGACGGCGCCGTTGGTGATGGGCGTGGGTGAACGCGTGCGCGTGCGCGTCGGCAACCTCTCCCCGATGGATCACCACCCCATTCATCTGCACGGCGTGAGCGCCGAGCTGACCTGGACGGACGGTGGTGAGGTGCCGATGTCAGCACGTCACCCCGAGACGACCTTCCTCGTGCCGGTGGGCTCGGTGCGCGTGTTCGAGTTCGTGCCGCGTGAAGCGGGCGACTGGGCGATGCACTGCCACATGACCCATCACGTGATGAACCAGATGGGCCACGGCTTTCCGGTGATGGTGGGCGCCGACGCGCGCCGCATCGATCGCCGCGTTCAGCCGCTGGTGCCCGGCTACATGACCATGGGCCAGGACGGCATGGGCTCGATGTCTGCGATGAACATGAAGATGCCCACCAACTCGATCCCCATGGTGGGCGGCAAAGGCCCGTTCGCGTCGATCGACATGGGCGGCATGTTCACGGTGCTCAAGGTGCGCGCGAAGCCGGATCAAGAAGACGGCAGCGGCTGGTACGAGCACCCGAAGGGCACCGTGGCAGACATCGCGCCCGCAGACCGGCTGCGCGCCGACGGCATCGATCCAGAGCGCCAGAGCTAGGCCACGGTGATTTTGACCGAACGAGAACCGCTCACCGCTCACCGTGGGGAATCAAGGCAGCGGCTGCGAGCCGGTCGAAGGCCCCGCGTGCATCACGGGCCAGTCGTTCTCGAAGGTGATCCGGTCGACGAGCACCTGACGCCCCGGTGCCTGGCCCACGTTGCCGGCTTCCCACGAATGGTAGACGTGCACCCAGTCGCCGCTCGGGCCCTTCACGATCGAGCCATGACCCGGGCCCGCCCACGCACCGCGCGTGACGAGAATCGGAGTCGCTCGTTTGGTGAAGGGGCCGGTGGGTGAGGTCGCGCGCGCGACTCCGACGGCGTAGGCGGTGCTCGCGTAGCCATTGGCGCTGTAGAACAAATAGAAATACGAGCCCTGGTGGATCATCCACGGGCCTTCGATGACGTTGCCTTCCCAGGCGCGGTCGTTGACCAGCAGCGTGGTGGGCGTGCCGGTGAGGGAGAGCCCGTCGGCCGCCAGAGTCTGAATGCGAATCGAGGTCTGCTGGCCGATGGCGTTGCTGTCGGGCTTCCACAGCAGGTAGCGGGTTCCGTTCGGGGCTTCGTAGAAGTGCACGTCGATCACGCCGGGGCTTCCGGTCTGCAGCAGCGGCGTGTTGCGCGCCTGGTAGGGACCTTGCGGCACGGACGAAGTGGCGGCTCCGAGCGCGAAGACGCCGTTGGTGTGGCGCGCGCTGAAGTACGCGATGTACGTCGAGCCGACCTTGTGGAGCTCGGGCGCCCAGAAGTCGCCGCCCGCCCAGGTGGGCTTGTTCGCTTGCGGCATCACGTTGCCGATGCGCGTCCAGTTCACGAGGTCGGTCGACCTGCGCAGCGGGTAGGCGTTGGCCGCCCCGCCTGAAGTGCACGCCATGTAATAGGTGTCGCCGTCTTTCATCACGCCCGGATCGGGGCAGTCGGTGGCGACGACCGGGTTCGTGTAGAGCCCTCCGCATTGCGTGTAGCGCATCGCGATTTCGCAGGCGTTGCTGCCCGTGAAGTTCGGAGCCCAACCGTTCGACAACTGCGCCACCGACGTCGAGCCATTCGCACGGCACAGACCGTCGAAGGTGACTCGGCCTCCGACGTCGTCGTAGCTGTTGGGATGGTTGGGCGCGGCAAGCCAGGTGTCGCCATAGGAGATGCGCGTGCTGCACGCGGGTGCGGAGGTCGGGCAGGCGCCGCGTTGATCGAGCGCGATCACGCAGCCGCTGCGGCCGCCGAAGATGGGCTCCCAACCGTTCGAGAGCGTCGCCTTCGAGTTGCCGGAGCTGTCCTGCGTGCAGCTGCCATCCCAGGTGACCACGCCGGTGACGTCGTCGAAGTCGTTGGGGTGGTTGGCGGGCGGGAACCAGCTCGCTCCGTAGGTGATGCGCGTGATGCAGGGCGCGGGAGTGCCAGCGTCGATCGGCGTGGTGCCCGCGTCAACCGGCGTGGTGCCCGCGTCGACTGGCGTGGTGCCTGCGTCGAAGCCTGCGTCTTCAACCTGGGTACCCGCGTCGGTCCCCGCATCTTCCGTCTCGGCGCCCGCGTCGACACCTGCGTCTTCTCCACTGAGTCCCGCGTCGAACGAGTGCCCTGCATCGGGCTCGACGATCACGACGGGACCACCACCACAAGCGAGCAACAGAAGGATCGGCAGAACGCGCTTCATCTGCACTGAGCTACGCGTGTCTGAGCGAGAAGGGCAGCATCTCAGCCGTGCACTGAGTCCTCAGCGTGACGC
>JANODF010000550.1:0-24784 GCA_031412555.1 Archangium sp.
GCGCCGCTCCCCGGGGTGCCTCGCCGCGATCCGTTCGGGTTGCCGGGCCAGGCGCCTCCGCAGCAGCCGCCCCAGCCTGCGCACCGCACTGAGTCGCTCGATCTCGATTCGCACCGCTCGGCCGATGGGGGCGAAGCGCATCTGCGTGAAGCGCTGTCGAAGGCCTCTCGCGAGGTCATCGAGAAGATCGCGTGGGAGGTCGTCCCCCAGCTGGCGGAGACGATCATCCGCCAGGAACTGGACCGCCTCATCAAGGATCGCGAAGCCAAAGGTCTCTGACTTTTCTTCCTTTCGTTGATTCCAGTTGTCGAGGGCGGCCCCTTCCGTGTTTGAGAGGGCCGCCTGATTTGTTTTTCGAGTGAAGGGTTCCGATGACGACCGAGACCGTTGAGACCGCTGAAGCCCCGAAGGAGAAACAGGGCTGGATGCCGGGTGTGGTGGAGTCGAAGTGGTACCCGCTGTGGGAATCGCGCGGGTATTTCAAGCCCGAGGTCGACTCGACCAAGCCGTCGTTCTCCATCGTTCTGCCGCCGCCCAACATCACGGGCTCGTTGCACCTGGGCCACGCGCTGACCGCGACCATTCAGGACATCCTGATTCGCTGGAAGCGCATGAGCGGGTTCAACGTGCTCTGGGTGCCGGGCACCGATCACGCCGGCATCGCCACGCAGATGGTGGTCGAGCGCGAGCTCAAGAAGACCGAGAACAAGTCGCGCCACGACTACGGGCGTGAAGAGTTCGTCAAGCGCATCTGGCAGTGGCGCGAGAAGTACGGCGCGCGCATCGCCGAGCAGCACCGGGTGTTGGGCGCCTCACTCGACTGGTCGCGTGAACGTTTCACCATGGACGCCGGCGTGTCGGAGGCGGTGCAGGAAGTGTTTCTGCGCCTCCACAAAGAGGGCCTGATCTACCGCGCCCGCAAGCTCATCAATTGGGATCCCCAGCTGCGCACCGCGCTGTCGGACCTCGAGGTGGACAACGAAGAGCGCAACGGCTCGTTGTGGAGCATCGCGTACCCGGTGACCGGCTCTGACGAGAAGCTGGTGGTGGCCACCACGCGCCCGGAGACGATGCTGGGCGACACCGCGGTCGCCGTGCACTCGGAAGATCCCCGCTACAAACACCTCATCGGCAAGACGGTGATGCTCCCGTTCGTGAACCGGGAGATCCCGATCATCGCCGACGACATCCTCGTCGACCCGAAGTTCGGCACCGGCGTGGTGAAGGTGACGCCCGCGCACGATCACAACGACTACGCGACGGGGCTCCGGCACAAGCTGCCGATGGTGAACATCTTCACCGACACCGCGCACGTGAACGAGAACGGCGGGCCGTACCAGGGGCTCGAGCGTTTCGCCGCGCGCAAGAAGATCCTCGAAGACCTCACGGCTGCCGGGCTGCTGATCGAAGAAAAGCCGCACAAGCTCGCCATGGCTTTGAGCCAACGCAGCGGCGTTCCGGTGGAACCGCGCTTGTCATGGCAGTGGTACGTGAAGGTGCAGCCGCTGGCCGATCCCGCGATCGCCGCCGTGGAGCAGGGGAGAACGAAGTTCGTGCCCGAGTCGTGGACGAACACCTACTTCTCCTGGATGCGGAACATCCACGACTGGTGCATCAGCCGCCAGCTCTGGTGGGGCCACCAGATCCCCGCCTGGTACGAGACCGCGCCTGATGGCACCGTCGATTTCGAGACCGCGAAGTTCGTGGTGTCGAAGACCAAGCCCGAAGGCAACTGGGTGCAGGACCCCGACGTGCTCGACACCTGGTTCAGCTCGGCCCTGTGGCCGTTCTCCACGCTGGGCTGGCCGAACACCGACTCGCCTGACTTGAAGGCATTCTATCCAAACTCGGTGATGGAGACCGGGCACGACATCATCTTCTTCTGGGTCGCCCGGATGATGATGATGGGCATCCACTTCATGGGTGATGTGCCCTTCCGCACCGTCTACCTGCACGCGATGGTGCGCGACGAGAAGGGGGAGAAGATGTCGAAGACGAAGGGGAACGTGATCGATCCCCTCGACATCATCCAGGGCGCCGAGGCCATCAAGCTGCCGCCGTCGGTGAAGAACAAGTACCCCGACGGGCTCGAGGCGATGGGCGCCGATGCGTTGCGCTTCACGCTCGCCTCGCTCACCCAGCAAGGCCGCGACATCAAGCTGAGCGTCGAGCGCATCGAGGGCTACAAGGCGTTCTGCAACAAGCTGTGGAACGCGTCGCGCTTCGCGCTGCAGAACATGGGCGACTTCAAGGTCGACCCGAAGATCTTCGTGAAGGAGCGCGCGCTCTCGCTGGCGGATCGGTGGATCCTCTCTCGCCTCAACGTGTGCATCGGCGGCGTGCAGGCGGCGCTCGCGGCGTACAACTTCGGTGAAGCGAGCTCGCTGCTCTACCAGTTCCTCTGGCGTGAGTTCTGCGACTGGTACATCGAGCTGTCGAAGGGCGCGCTGCGTGGTGAAGACGAGCACGCACGTGATTCGACGCGGGCGGTGTTGGTGTTCTGTCTCGATCAGGTGCTGCGTGCGTTGCACCCGTTCATGCCGTTCATCACCGAGGAGCTGTGGCAGCAGTTGCCCATGCAGCGCCCGGTGGAGTCGATCTGCCTGGCCTCGTACCCGGTCGAAGATCGCCGGCTGAACGATCCGGCGGCTGAGGCCGAGATGAAGCCGGTCATCGATGCGATCGACGGCATCCGCACGATTCGCGGGGAGTCGATGCTCTCGCCCGCGATCCGGGTGGAGGCGCATGTGCAGTCGTCGCACCCGTCGGTGCGCGAGACGCTGCAGCGGTGCAGGGACTACGTGATTCAGCTGGCGCGGCTGGCGTCGCTGCATGTGAGCGATCTGGGCGTGAAGCCTCCGCAGGCTGCGGCGGAGATCCGGGCGGACATGGAGATCTACGTGCCGCTGGCCGGCATCGTCGACCTCGCGGAAGAGCGTGAGCGGCTCAAGAAGGAGATCGAGAAGGCGGAGAAGGAGATCACCGGCATGGAAGGGCGGCTCAACAACCCGTCCTTCGTGGCCCGTGCTCCGCCGGAGGTCGTCGCCAAGGATCGCGCGCGCGTGGAAGAGCTGCGTTCGCGCATCAGCAAGGTGAACGACAACATCAAGCGCATCGCCCCGGTGGAGGTGCGGATTGCGCCGCCTGCTCCGGATGGTGCGCGGAATCTGGGTGAAGAGCTGAAGGAAGAGCTGTCGGGTCTGCGGGTCCAGGAGACGGATCAGCAGGTGACCGAGGCGCTCGAGAAGCTGCGCGAAGGGACCAAGGAAGGTCTGACGTCGCGTGATCACTACGATCTCGGCGTGGCGTACATGAACATGGGCCTGGTCGATGACGCCGTACGCGAGTTCAACGCGGCGAAGGACGACGAGCCGAAGAAGAAGGCGCCGGCGAAGAAGAAGCCGGTCGCGAAGGCAAAAGTCGTGAAGAAGAAGGCCGCGCCCGCAGCGAAGAAGAAGGTGGTCGCGCCGGCCAAGAAGAAGCCGAAAGCGAAGGCCAAAGTCGCCAAGCCCAAGGCGAAGAAGCCGGCTGCAAAGAAGCCGGTCGCAAAGAAGAGAAAGTGAACTTGTCTCCCTCTCCCTTTGGGAGAGGGTCGGGGTGAGGGCATAGCGTCCTCACATTGAATCCAAGGACCACAGTGAACACCTTCATCGACCGGCTGATCGACCTCGCGCTGGATGAAGACCTCGGCAGCGCCGGAGACGTGACCACCTCCGCGCTCGTTCCCGCGGGCGCCAAAGGCCGCGCTGAGCTCTGGGCGAAAGAGCCGATGGTGCTCTCAGGCCTCGGCGCCTTCGTGCGCACCTTCGAAAAGGTCGACCCGGCAGTCCAGGTGAAGCTGGAAGCCGCCGACGGCGACAAGACCAGCAAACGCCAACGCATCGCCACCCTCACAGGCCCCCTTCAGAGCCTGCTGATCGGCGAACGCACCGCGCTCAACATCATCCAACGCTGCGCCGGAATGGCCACCGCCGCCTCCGCCGCGATGGCGCTGATCGAAGGCGTGAAGGGCAGCAAGCTCAAGATCCTCGACACCCGCAAGACGCCCCCGGGCATGCGCGGTCTCGCCAAGCAGGCCGTGCGCGACGGAGGCGCCTTCAACCACCGCTTCGGGCTCTTCGACGGTGTGTTGATCAAGGACAACCACATCGCAGCCGTCGGCGGCTCGATCGCCAAGGCACTCGCGCGCGCGAAGGCCAACGCGCCCCGCCTGGTGAAGATCGAGATCGAAGTGACCACCCTCGAGCAGCTGCGCGAAGCGATTCAGCACGGCGCGCACATCGTGATGCTCGACAACATGGACGACGCGAAGGTGAAAGCCGCCGTGGCGATCGCCGAGGGCAAGGTCGAGCTCGAAGTCTCAGGCGGAGTCACCGCCGAGCGCCTGCCGAAGCTGGCCACGCTGGGCGTCGACTACGTCTCCATGGGAGCACTCACGCACTCCGCCCGCGCGATGGATCTCAGCCTGGAAATCCTGACGGGCAAGTAGGTGCACGCCGATGCAACGTGCGGCGGCGGGGTGCCTGTTGATCGCGTCCCCGAACCTTGTGTCGGAGGGTCGCGACGCTGGTTCGTGCCGTGAGGTTCTGGGCGTTGCCGAAACCTTGCGCACTTCATCGACTCCCTTGGCCCCACGCCTTCGACTGGCCGAAACCGACGGCGGGTTCAGCAAAGTGATTCGCGCCATTTCCGGCGAGGCGGAAATGGCGCCCGCGGGTGCTCGTATGCTGCGTGTCGATGGACGCTCGCCGAACCCGATGGGGGCTTCTCGCGCTGGCGATGTCGCTGGTCGTGCACGTGTGTGCGCTCTCGTGGTTGATGAGCGCGGCGCCTACGTTCACCTTGCCGTCGTGGCGGCTGCAGAGCAACTCGCCCCTGATCCTCGAGGTGCTGCAATCGCCGGTTCCGGTGACGCAACCGATAGCGCTTCCTCCTCAGCCTTTCCCCTGGCCGAAACGACGAGCGCGGCCAATCGAGCTCGCGCCTCGCGACGTCCCGCCGGAACGACCTGACGCACCCGCCGAGACCGAACCCCACGAGTCGGACAGCCCACGCGTTGCCTCGCTCACGCCTCGGGGTGAAGAAAATGCTCCCGACAACGATGAGGGCGTCGCTGATCAGCAGCGCGTCTCTTCCCGCGTTGGAGCCTGGCTTGCGGCAGACGTGAACGAAGCCCGGGCCCGTGGAGGGCTGCTCGACCCCGAGTATCGCCAGCTCGGTGACGCGCTGCGGGCGGCGACCGACGGCGTGCCGCGCTTCATCGACACCAACTCGCCGCTCGCCGTGGGTGGGGCGTTGGTGGAGAGCTGGGCTCCGGGCGCCGAGAAGTACGGCAAGACGGGCGCTGCGTACTCGGAACCCGAAGGCCGACGCGAGCAGCTCGAGCGACCGGTCGAAGCCTGGGCCAGAGCGAGCCCGGAAGATGCGCACGCGTTGGCCCAGTTCCTCGCCGCAGGAGCACGGCTCCAGGAATTCGCCGACGGCCGTGCAGGTCTGGGGCTCTTCGCGTTGGTCGAGCTGAAACAGCTCTCTTCTGGAGCGCTGGCGTCGGCGCGACTGCTTCGACCGAGCGGACTGACCGCGTTCGATGCATGGGTGCTCGAGCGGTCTCGCCAGGTGGCGCTCGAGTTTTCGGTCGACGGCGGCACTCGAGCCCGGCCGCTGCGCAGTGTGTGGCGCTTCGACGGCGTCGTCATCTATCGGCGGAAGCTCTCCTCGCTCGATGGAGGCGTGGGCCGCGCCGCGGTTGGTTTGCTCACCATGGCCGCGCTGAGCGCGCTCTCCAGTATCAATCACGAGACCCGAGAGCCCGGCGTCCCACCCCGTCCATTGGGGCCACGCATGCCTGGAATGACGGGAAGGTTCGACGAGAAGGGCTCACTCGAGGTGATCGATCTCACCAACCCCACTTACGACTGCACCATACGGTTGATGGAGGCGGACTGAGGGCGTGATCTGTCCTTGGTCGCTCGCCGGTGGCCGCTCGATGCCGTCGGGTGTCAGCGCCACCGCCGGCGCGTCGCTGCAGTCGCTCGCGTGGTCGTATATGTTGAGCCCCTACGCGTCCAACCCACTCGGGCCGAAGTCCAACACCGCCGCGTGCCGGCACGGGTGCCATGAACGTTGGGGTTGGACAGGCCCGCCTGCCCACGCCCAGCCGGCCCGTGATGATCCGCCATGTTCAGGAAATCAGCGGGAGGCCCAGCTTGCCCACCACTTCGTTGAGCGCCTTGCGCGCCATGTTGCGCGGCAACACCATCACGAAGCCGCCCGAGTTCACGTGCATCGACGCGGGGATCAGGAACAGCGCGAACAGCCGCGCGAAGAAGGTCGGCGCGATCCACGCCTGCAGCGAGAGCGTGCCGCCGGTGAAGGAGAACGCCGCCATCATCGGCGCCACCAGGAAGCCCGAACCCTTTTGGTACGTGCGCGTCGCCGTACCCGCGCCTTCGACCACCCGGTAGCCCGCCCCCGGCGCCCAGGCGTCGATGATCGCCCAGGGATCGCCGGAGACCGGGCCCGACAACGACGTCCGCTTCTTGGGATCAACCACCGCGAGTGCGCTCATGGGTCGCACGCAATCAAGAAGCTCAGCTGAATGCCATCACGCCGTCGTGCACGGGGTAGCTGGCGACCGTCTTCCTGCCGCCCGAGTAGTCGCGCGTCGGCAGGGTCTTGAGCTCCCAGTCGGGGAGAATCAACGCGGTCAGCCCTCGGCCGAACACGCCGCCCGTGTCGATGCCCACCGCCCACTCGGTGACCAGCGGACGATCGAGCACCGAGTGGCCGAAGATGAGCCGCTCGGGGCCTTTCCAGAAGTTCGTCCAGAAGGAGAAGTCGACCGGCGCCTTCGAGGGCCAGAAGCTCTTGAGGCCCGGTGGCTTGATGTGCTGCACGTGCAGCAGGTGGTTGGCGCGCTGCTCTTCGAGCGGCACTCCGGGGAAGGCGCCGGCATGCACGACGGCCGCTTTGAATTCAGGCAGCCGGATGAAGAGGGGCAGGCGCTCGAAGTACTCGTAGTGCTGTGGCTCGAGCCGATCGCGCGTGGAGAGGTGGGCCGGGGAGAGCTTCTCCGCCTTGCTGTGGCGTTGCTGGAGGTGCTTCTCCTCGTGATTGCCCAGCACGCACTCGTGCTTCATCGCGAGCTCGACGCACTCGCGCGGTTTGGGGCCGCGATCGACGAGGTCGCCCGCGAAGATGAGGCGATCAGATGAGGTGACTTGAAGGGTGTCGAGGAGATCGAGGGTCTCGTCGTAACAGCCGTGAAGATCTCCGATGACGATGGTGCGGTTCATGATGGGTAAGGACTCGCGATTATTTGGGTTCCTGACTTGTTGGCGAGGCCCTCACCCCGACCCTCTCCCGAAGGGAGAGGGAGACACTTTTCTCAATTTGGTCTGTCAGGAATGCCGCTGCCCCCTCGTGTGGGGCAGGTATGGTCCCGGGCCTCAGCCCATGCTCAACGACGACGAGTTGTTCGCAGATATCGCCAGGCGCAAGGCGCTTGGCCAGGACTACAAACGCCCCCTCGGGGAACTGGTGTTTCGGTGGCGCGATGCGTCAACCACCGTCATCCGGCGCGTCCAAGGCGCGTTCATGAGGGGCAGCCCCGACGACGCCGACGAGATCTTCCAGGACGCGGTCGCCAAGTTCATGGCGAAGGGACTGGATCAATTTCGCGGCGTCTCGGAGCAGGTGCCAGGCAAAGCGGCGTCTCCCAAGACCTTCTTCCTGCGCATCGTGAAGCACTGCGCGATCGACCGGTACCGCCGGCAGCGCGAAGAGCTCGATTCAGGCCGGGGCGTCGGTGAAGACGACGACGAGCCGGAGACCAGCCTGCCCGAAGCCAATCGGTCGATCTCCGAGGCGCGGGCCCTCGCCGAGCAGCAAGAGGCTCACGGCGAGTATTGGAAGTCGTGGGAGCGGCTCAAGGAAGAGCATCCCAACGAAGCCGCCGCCTGGGATCTGTACCACCACCAGGATCTCGACGATCACGAAGAGGTCGCTCGCGCCCTCGGCATCACCGTCGTCAACTCGTACAAACGTGTCAGCCGCGCGCAGGCGTGGCTGAAGCTCTACATCCTCGAAGCGCGCAAGCGTGACGAGGGCCCCACCGAGGAGTCTTGAACATGGTCCCGTCATCCCCCGAGAAGTACGCCGCCCGCCTCACCGAGCTCGAAGCACTGCACCACGAGTTGGAGACAGGAAAGCGGCCGGGCGATGGGGCGGTGGTGGTGGGGTTGCTCCTCGAGGCCGCGGGCGACGTCTTGCGCAGGCGCGCCGCGCTCAACGCGAAGAGCACGAATCTGAACAAGCCATTGGGCGCCATTCCCGAGCTGGCGCTCCGCTCGTGGGGTGACGGGGTGCAGGTCGAAGAGCTCGCCGCCAAGCTCAAGCGCGCCGCCAGTCAGGCCGTCGAGTCGGCCTTGCCCGACAGCGTGGAAGACGGCGAAGCGATGGCGCAGTGGGCCGTGCAAGATCTTCAAGCCAGAGACCGCCTCGAATCTGCCCTGGTCGCCCTCGAGGCCCTCGCAGGTACCGGCCGCAAAGACGCCGCGGCGTTGGTCACGCGATTGCGCACAGCGGTCGGAGGTGTCGACAAGGTCTGTCGCGCCGGCGTCGCCAGCCTCACTGCGCTCAACGGTGCACGAAGGGCCGAAGCCGCGTTGATCGATCAGGAGTACCGGGGGCAGGCCTGGTGGTACTCGGAGCGCACCGGCATCGACGACGATCAGTTGGTGAAGGTGCTGGGCGGTGAAGTGAAGGGCTCGATGCCCTCGGAGTTCAAGAGCGCGAACAGCGAAGTCACCCGGAAACGGGGTCGCCCGGTGTCCTTCGACGATCTGCTCCGTTTCGATCTCGGCCTCGCCAGCCCCGGTGAAAAAGAAGTCATTCGGCTCCAGGCCGACGCAGATCCCGAGCTCAAGTTGTCGCTGGCCGCCATGGAAGCCGCAGAGGCCGCCATCGCCGAAGAAACCGCAAGTGAAGTCGCCGTGCCGCAGTCCGCTCCCGTGTCCATCCCGGTCGAGCGAAGCATCACCCCCGAGATCATCGAAGAACGCGCCGAGTTCAAGGTGCTGCTCTTCCGCACCAAAAAAGCCGTCCAGGTGGTGGTTCAACCCCATCGACTGGATCGTCTGGCTGCGGCCGCGGTCTACCGGAGCGACGAGCCTGACCGACCGTTCCCCTCCGCGCCCGGCGACATGGGCATCCACTTCGACCTCGGTGCGCCGGAGCGGCTGGTCGGCGTGCTCGCTCGAATCGTGGTGAAGCTGGTCGACGGGCAGACCCACGCCTTCGAGGCCCGTCTGTGAGTTCGGGCATCGCCGTCGTGCTGGTGACGGCGCCCAACGAAGAGAACGCAGCGCTGATCGCCCGCACCCTGGTCGAGGAGCGGTTGATCATGTGCGCCAACCTCCTGCCAGGTGTGCGCAGCATCTATCGGTGGGAGGGCGCGGTCGCCGACGAACGCGAAGTGATGATGGTGCTCAAGGCACCGGCCGCCAACTACCCCGCGCTGCAAGCCCGCATTCTCTCGCTGCATCCCTACACCGTGCCCGAGGTGCTCCGCCTCGAGGTGCCTGAAGGGTCACCTGCGTATCTGCAGTGGGTCTTGAGCGCGTAAGCCCGGTGATGGGAGAGTCCGCCCATGCTGCCGAGTTCGGCGGCTGGTGGGGGGGCCACCAGCTACCTGCAAGATGTTCTGTCGGTTGATGCCGCTCGGCGTCAGCGCACCGCTGCGCGCATCGGCTGGTTCGTAGGCCTCGCCGGCATCCCGATTCTTCTGCAGACGCTCATCATGCGCGAGGGCTCGCTGCGTTTCGGAATGGCCCTGTTGGTGGTCGTGCTCGCCCTCATGGGCCCGGCCGCCGCGTGGTTGGCCCGTTCAGGGCGCGGCACCCTGGCGGGGCTCTGGCTCACCGCGATCCCCAGCCTCGGCTCGGTGCTCGCTGTCTTCACTTCGCAGCAGCTGGGTGCGGCTCCGCTGTTTTGCGGTCTGGCCATCGTGGTGGCGCTCGCCACGCTCGAGGGCAAGGCGCTGTGGGCAGGTCTCATCGGGGCAGGGCTGAGCCTGCTTTCCACGGTGGCGATCGTCTCGGTCGTCGAGGTCGTGCCCACGAGCACCGAGCAGCGGGTGATCAGCTCGTTGGTCGGGCTCACGTTGATGGCCCTCGTGGCGGGACTGCAAGGCCGCGCGCACCGGCGCACCCTGGAAGAAGTCGCGGAGCACCAATCACGCGCCGCCGAGCTCGAAGCGCGGTACCGGCTGATCGCCGAGAACACGACCGACCTGGTGGCGCTGCTCGATGCCACCAACACGGTGGTCTACTCGAGCCCGTCGTTCGTGAAGGTGCTGGGCCTCGATCCCCAGGGCGGCCCGGCACGCATTGCGCTCGCCGATGAAGACGAAGGCAATTCACTCGATACGGTGCTCGCGCTGGTGCGTGGAGGTCAGGTCGCGCGCAGTCAGATCAAACGACGCCGGGCCGACGGCACCATCGGGCGATTCGAGTGCGTGTGCAGCCCCGCGGCTGACTCCGGGCTGGTGCTCTGCGTGGCGCGCGACGTGACCGCCGAACGCGCGATGATCAGCGAACTGGAGCAGGCCAAGAAGATGGAAGCGCTCGGCCGCTTCGCCGGCAGCATCGCGCACGACTTCAACAACCTGCTCTCGGTGATGCGCACCTGCACCACGCTGGCCGCGCAGAACGTGCCGCGCGACAGCACCGCGCAGGCCGAGCTCAACGATGTGCAAGAAGCCATCTCGCGCGCCAGTGGGCTCACCTCTCAGCTGCTCGCCTTCAGCCGGCGTGACGTGGTGCTGCCCAAGCGCGTGGAGGTGGGCCCGTTGCTCGTGCGCGCCAGTGAGCTCGCTCAGCGCCTGGTGGGTGAGCGGGTGAAGGTGGAACTCGAGGTCGATCCCGAGACCTGGGCGCTCTGGAGCGGTCCCTCGCAACTCGAGCAGATCGTGATGAACCTCGCCGCCAACGCCCGTGACGCGATGCCCGAAGGGGGCACGCTGCGCCTGACGGCCCGCAACGCGCCCGGCTCGGTCGTCGGCGATGCCGTGTTTCTCTCGTTCTCCGACACCGGCACCGGCATGTCGCCTGAGACCCGCTCGCACCTCTTCGAGCCGTTCTTCACCACCAAGGCGCCGGGCATCGGTACGGGCCTGGGCCTGGCGACCGTGTTCGGGGTGGTGAAGGCGCTGGGCGGGGTGATCGAAGTGCAGAGCGAGTTGGGCAAGGGCACCGACTTCCGCATCTGGTTGCCGCGCGCCCTCGATGGAGTCGACGTGATCGTTCCGGCGTTGAGTCCACCGCGGCGGCAGCGGCGCCCGAACGAGGCCACCGTGCTGGTGGTCGATGACGACGCCGACGTGAGATCGTTGATGGTGCGGCTGATCGCGCACGAAGGTTTTCAGGTCTTGCCCGCGGCGACCGCTGAGCAGGCCATGGCCATGTCGCTCACGTTGTCAGAGCTGCCGGTGCTGGTGACCGACGTGATGCTGACGGGGCGCGATGGGCTCTGGCTGGCGCAGCGGCTGCTGGATCGGTTTCCCTCGATGCGCGTGGTGCTCGTCTCAGGCTTCGCCCCGGATCCGCTGGCCGCGGCGCGGTTGGTCTCTCAGGGCGCGCGTTTCGTGCAGAAGCCCTTCCGGCCGGGCGCGTTGGTGCAAGCGGTCCGGGAGAGCCTGGGGTTGACGGGGCCTTCTCCGAGCCCGCCGCTGGTCAGGCCGGAGCACCAGAGCTGAGGAAGCTGACCAGCGCGCGTTGAGCGTTCACTTCGCCGTGGTTCAGTGCGACGCGTTTGACCTGGGGGATCGCGCTCAGCCAGGCCCGCAGCTCCGTGCGATCGGCATGTGCCGAGAGCCCGCGCAGGGTGTCGATGCGCGCGCGCACCGGGACTTCCTGGCCATCGAGCCAGACCGGCTTGCCGAGTTTGGCCGCGTCTTGAATGCGCCGACCGGGCGTGCCGGAGCTCTGGTAACCCGCGAAGAGCAGGGTGTTGCGCTCGTCGGACAACCCGCCATCGACCAGGTGACTGACGATGCGGCCGCCGGTGAGCATGCCGGAGCCGGCGATCACGATCATCGGCCCGGGCGCGTCACGCAGCTTCGCCGAATCAGGGCCGCGGCGAGAGGCGTACAGGTCGTCGAAGTCGAGCGGGGCGTCGCCCTGCGCGAGCTTGTGCAACGACGGCTCGTCGTAGAGCTGCTGGAACTTCGAATACGTCTCGGTGACCAACAGACCCATCGGCGTGTCGAGCGCGACGGGCACGCGCTGCAGCTGGCCTGACTCCACCAGCTCGTTGAGGAAATAGAGGATCACCTGCGTGCGGCCGATCGCGAAGGCGGGGATGAAGACCTTGCCCTTGCGCGCCGCGGTCTGCTGCACCACTTCGAGCAGCTTCTGCTTGATGTCGTCGTGGCTGTGTTCGTGATCGCGCTCGCCGTAGGTCGACTCCATCACCACCACGTCGACGGGCCGATCGCTGGACCAACCGGTGAACGCATCACGCAACAGCGGTGAGTGTGGCCGCCCGAGATCACCCGAGAGAATGACGCGGCTCTTCGCGCTGCTCAGATCGATGGAAGCCGAGCCCAGGATGTGGCCTGCCTCCCGAAACGTGAGCTGAAGGCCCAGCTCGGAGAACGCGCGATCGTACGGCACCGGCTGCGCCCACTTGTCGAAGGCCGCGAGCAGACCCTTCGTCTCGCGGAAGGTGGCCCGCTGCATCGACAGGCTGTCTTCCAGCGAGATGCGCGCGATGTCGAGCGTCGCCTGCGTGGCGAGGATGGGCTTCTCGAAGCCGCCGTCGAGCAGGTGGGGCAGGGAGCCGATGTGATCGTGGTGACCGTGGGTGAGCACCACCGCGTCGACGTCGCGCGCCTCTTCGGGGAAGACCCAGGAGTTCGCTTCCCGGCCCTGACCAATGCCGCAGTCGACCAGCAGGCGTTTGCCCCCCAGCTCGACCCGGGTCATGGCGCCGGTGACGCGATCGATCGCGCCGAGCAGCCGGACCTCACCGTCGGCGAGTGGATGTTCCGCGGTACAGGCGAGGATGTCGGGCATGCGGGGGGACTTACCGCGAGTCGAGCACCGCGCGTAGCACGTCAGGGCGATCGGTCATCACGCCGCCCACGCCGTCGAGAATGCAGCGGCGCATCTCGACCTCTTCATCGACGGTCCACACGTTGATCCACTTGCCGTGCGCCTGGGCCACCTTCACCAGCTCGGCGTCGAACAGGGTCACGCCTTCCCAGCGGTAGGGCATGTCGAGCACGGTGTAGCGCGGGTCGTCATCGGGTGGCTCGCCACCTTTGGTCGGCAGCACGAAGGCCGCCAACGCGTCGCGGGGAAAGAAGTGGCAAGCGTCGGGCAGCAGGCGCGCGAGCTCAGCGGCGATCGAGTCGTGCTCACTGCCGATGCACAACCGGTCGAGCACGCCTTCCTTCTTCACCAGGGACACGAAGGGCTCCACCGCGCCGGCGCTCTTCACTTCCACGTTGAGGCGCAGGCCCGGAGTGGCGGTGAGCAGCTCGCGAAACGAAGGGAGCCGCACCCCTTTGCCTCGCAGCGGTGTTCCCGTCTCACCGACCGGCGTGAAGTGAAACGCGGCGTCGAGTTGGGAGAGCACGCTCCACGGCTGATCGCTCAGCGGCCCCGAGCCGTCGGTGCAGCGCTCGAGCGTGGCATCGTGAGCGATCACGATCTCGCCGTCAGAAGAGGCATGCACATCGAGCTCGAGCACGTCGCTGCGGTGCAGCTGCAACGCGCGCTCGAACGCGTACAGGGTGTTCTCGGGGTAGAGCGCTGCTCCACCGCGATGGGAGATGTGCAGCGGCGCCTTCAAGCCCTCGAAGAACGCGTGCTTCATGGCGCCTCGAAGGTCGCCGCGATGCCCTGGCCGACGCCGATGCACATGGCGACCAGGCCCTTCTTCGCTCCCCGCGCGCGCATGGCGTGGGTGAGGGTGGCGACGATGCGGGCGCCGCTCATGCCCAGCGGGTGACCGAGCGCGATGGCGCCGCCGTTGACGTTGACCCGGCTCTCGTCGAGCTCGAGCTCGCGGATGCAGCCGAGTGACTGCGCGGCGAAGGCTTCGTTGAGCTCGATGAGCTCCAACTCGTTCAGCTTCCACGAAGCGCGTTCGAGCGCCTTCCGCGTCGCAGGCACGGGCCCCAGGCCCATCACGCGTGGATCGAGACCGGCGGTGCCGCTGGAGACGAAACGCGCGAGTGGTGTCTTGCCCCACGCTTTCACCGCGCGCTCACTCATCAACACCACTGCCGATGCACCGTCGTTCAGCGTCGACGAATTGCCTGCCGTCACGGTGCCGCCTTCACGGAACGCCGGCTTGAGCGTGGAGAGCTTCTCCAACGTGGAATCTCCCCGCGGCTGCTCGTCGTGCGCCACCACGATCGCCGGGCCCTTCTTCTGCGGCAGCTCGACGGAGACCAGCTCGGCTGCGAACGCTCCGGCCTGCTGCGCGCGCACGGCCTTTTGATGAGAGGCCAACGCGAAACGATCCTGATCCTCGCGGGAGATCTTCAGCCGCTCGGCCACGTTCTCGGCGGTCTCGCCCATGCCCTCGAGCGGGAAGCGCGCGGCCAGCTTCGGGTTCGGATACCGCCAGCCCAACGAGGTGTCCCACGACTCCAGCTTGCCCCCGGGGAAAGCCTCGTTCGGTTTGGGCGTGCTCCACGGAGCGCGGGTCATCGACTCGACGCCGCCAGCGATCACCAGGTCTGCTTCACCGAGGCGGATCTGCCGGGCGCCTTGAATGATCGCCTCCAGCCCGCTGCCGCAGAGTCTGTTGACGGTCGCCGCGGGCACGGTGTCGGGCAGCCCCGCGAGCAGGCCCGCCATGCGCGCCACGTTGCGGTTGTCTTCACCGGCCTGGTTGGCGCAGCCCGCGTACAGCTCGTCGACCTGCGAGCCATCGATGCCGGTGCGGCGCACGAGCTCGGCGATCACCAGCGAGAGCAGATCATCGGGCCGGGCATCCTTCAGCGCCCCCCGCAGCTTTCCGATCGGCGTGCGAACGGCGTCAGCGACGTAACAAACGTTCATGGCATCACCGGCATCAAGACGACGTTGCCGAAGGTCTGCCGCGTGGTCAGCAGCGCGTGCCCTTCAGCGGCCTTCTCCAACGGAAGCACTCGATCGAGCACCGGCACCAACCGGCCCTGTTCCACCAACTCGAGCACCTTGAACAGCTCGGCCTTGCTGCCCATCGTCGAGCCCAGCAGGGAGATCGACTTGTAGAAGAGCGTGCGCAGATCGATCTTCACGTCGTGCCCGTTGGTGGCGCCGCAGATGACCAGCCGGCCCCCCTTGGGCAGGCAGGCGATCGACTTCTCCCAGGTGCTCGCGCCGACGTGCTCGAACACCACGTCGACCATGCGCCGCGAGGTGAGCTTCTTCACCTCGTCGAGGAAGTCCGAATCGGCGTAGTTGATCAGGTGATCCGCGCCGAGCGCCTTTGCCTTGTCGAGCTTGGCCGAGGTGGAGGCCGTGGCGATCACGGTCGCTCCCGCGAGCTTGGCCAACTGCACCGCCGCGCTGCCCACGCCCGAACCCGCGGCGTGAACGAGCACGGTCTCTCCGGGCTTCAACTGCGCACGCGCGAACAACATGTGCCAGGCGGTGAGGAAGGTGAGGGGCAGACAAGCGGCCTCTTCGAAGCTGAGCTTCTTGGGCTTGAGCAGGATGTTCTGACGCGGCACGCAGACGAACTCCGCGTAGCCGCCGGCGAGGTCTTCCCCGATGATCTGGTACTGGCGGCACAACACGTCGTCGCCCGACAGGCACCGCTCGCAGGCGCCGCAGGAGATACCCGGGTTCACCAGCACCTCGGTGCCCAGCGGCAGATCCGTCACCTCAGCGCCCACTGCGTCGATCACCCCGGCCACGTCGCTGCCCAGCACGTGAGGGAGCGGCAGCTTGAGCCCCGGCCACCCTTTGCGGACCCAGATGTCGAGGTGATTGAGCGCCACGGCTTTCACCCTGACCCTCACTTCCCGGGCGCGTGGCTCGGGGGTGGGCAACTCGATCAACTCCAGGACTTCGGGGCCGCCGTGGTTCCGAAAGGCGATCGCTCTCAAAGTGACGTCTCCGTGGCTTGCCTAAGGTGAAGACCGTGTGTACACGACGCGGGACGACGGCCGGAGCCCCTTTAGAAGCGAAGGGGCGCTGAAATCCACAGGGAGCCACAACCGATGATGTTTCGTTCGATGATGATGGGTGCTGCGTTGATGTTCGCGGTTGGCTGCCGGCCCACGCCGGCAAAACCTGATGCCGGCTGTGTCGGCATCGGTTGCCCCATGGGCGGTGGTATCGGCGCCGGTGGAGGAAGCGGTGGCGGCACCACGGGTGGCGGCATGGGCGGAGGCACCACGACGGGCGGCGGCACGGGTGGCGGTACCACGACGGGCGGCGGCACGGGCGGCGGTTCGACCGGCGGCGGCATGGGCACGGCCACCACGGTTCAGGCGGCCAAGGCTTCGACCTACCCCGCGAAGGTTCAGCTGCAGGGCGTGGTCGTGACGGCGATCTCCTTCGCCCGTCGTTCGGGTGCGGGTGCTTGCGCGGGCGCTTCGAGCCCCGGCGTGACGGCTGACTTCTGGGTCGCCGATCCGGCCAGCCCCGAGAACGGGGTCTGGGTGCAGAAGTTCCGCTGCGACGGAGACATCGATTACCTCCCCGCGGTCGGCGACGTGCTCAACATCAGCGGCGTGATTGGCTTCGAGTCTCCTTTCGAGCAGCGGGTCGCCTCGCGCATCATGGTGAAGTCCGAGTTCGACTTCATCCCCAGCAAGCCCCAGGGCTACGTGTGCGCGCTCAGCTCGACGCCGCCCTGCGAGCCTTTCGTCGTCACCAAGACGGGCACGATGTCGCCGCTGCCGGTCGTTGACCAGCCCTCCACGTTCGGTGCTGCGGGCTTCCGCGCTGAGCAGGCCCTCAAGGGCGCCCGCATCAAGATCGCAGGCCCTCTCACGGTTGCCAGCATCACCCCGGAAGCGCTGCACCAGGTCTCTGCACAGGGAGCGAACGACCCCCGCTATTTCGGGTTCGAGCTCTCCAACGGCGTGCTGGTCAACGACTTCCGCATCTTCAACGGTGCGCAGCTGGAAGACGGCGGCGTCTCGAGCTGCGACGTGCGCTTCGTGGTGGCTGATGGCGGCACGGTGTCCTTCCCCAATGGCATCACGGGCGTCTGGGACACCTACGCGTTCGCGCCCTGCCTCGACGGCGGCACGGACATCTTCCGCTGCTTCGCAGGCCGCGGCACCGTGCCCCCGAGCCCCGACTCCGGCTACACCAACGTGCTCTACCCGACTGACTGCGCTGACCTGAACCAGTAAGCAGTCAGCTGGGTTGAACTCTTCGCGGCGCGCGTGTCTGGCCTTCACCGGCCTGGCGCCGCGTCGCGATTCTTTTTTGGAGCCTGCATGATCACCACGCACATCGCTGATGGCATCGCCTCTCTCGAGCTGAACCGGCCTGAGGTCCGCAACGCGATCAACAAGGAACTGTGCGACGCGGTCACTCGCACATTGGAGACGTGGGCGGCGTTGGATGAGGTGCGGGTGGTGGTGGTGTCGGGCGCGGGTGGGAAGGCGTTCGCGGCGGGCGCCGACATCGGCGAGCTGAAGGAGCGCACGCACGCGCAGGCGTTCCTCGCGTGGACTCAGAAGATGCTGCAGCTGGTGGAGGATTTTCCCCGGCCGACCATCGCGGCGATCGATGGGTACGCGCTGGGTGGCGGGCTGGAGCTCGCACTCGCGTGTGATCTGCGGGTCGCTTCGAAGAGCGCGAAGATCGGGATGCCGGAGGTGACGCTGGGGATCTACCCGTCGGCCGGGGGCACGTGGCGGCTGCCCCGGTTGGTTGGTCTGGGGCGGGCGAAGGAGCTCGTCTACACCGGGCGCATCGTCGACGCGGTGGAGGCGGCGCAGTGGGGGCTGTTCGAGTCGCTGGTGGAGAGTGACGCGAAGGCCGAGGCCATGCGCATCGCGAAGGTGATCGCAGGCAATGCGCCGTTGGCGGTGCAGGTGGCGAAGGTGTCACTCAACGCGGCGGCGAAGGTGAACGCGGCGCCGATGGAGTGGGTGGGGCAGGGGTTGTTGTTCGATTCGGCCGAGAAGCAGACTCGGATGAGCGCGTTCCTGGCTCGGAAGAAGTAGTGCTCCCTCTCCCTGCGCGAGCGGGGAGAGGGTGGGGGTGAGGGGCCGACTTGATTGCCCTTACGGCCCCTCACCCCGACCCTCTCCCCGCTGCGCAGGGAGAGGGAGAGCTGATGAGAGCTTCTGTGCTTCCATCGCGGCCCTGCGGTTACGGGCGATCACCCAGCGGAAGTAGCCGAAGATCACGCCCGTCACGCCGAAGACGATCAGAAACCCGGTGTCGAACGGCGGCGCCGGTGCAGGCGGCGGAGGCGGCGGCGGGGCGATTCGTTCGAGCTGCGCCCCCAGCAGCGCTGCCTGCGAATCGAACAGCTCCAACTCAGCCACCGAATACATCGAGTCGCCGCCTTCGGCGGTCAGTCGCAGGAAACGCGTCTCGGCGGTGAGCTCGGGCGAGGTGCGCGTCTGCACGCCCGGCAACTCGACGCTCTGCGCCACCCAGATCGGCGTCCAGCGAGCCCCATCGAGGCTGCCGCTGATGATGTAGCGATCGTTGTTGTCGGCCTGAATGCGCAGCGCCGAGACGCGCTCGACGGCGCCGAGATCCCACTCCACCACGCCAGTCGCGGCGAGCAGGGCGGCCCGGGGCGAGTCCCACACGTCGCCGTCGGTCGAGGCCACCCCATCGGCCATGCGCGCGACGTTGGGCGCTCCATCGGAGCGGGTCACTTTGGCAGAGCGAAGCAGGTTGGGGCGGGTGGTGCTGGCTCCCCCATCGTCAGCAGCGAGGGCGAGGGCGAGCAGGAGCGCGAACGTCATGGCGCGCGCACCATAGCTGAGCTTGAGTCCTTCCAACCTTATGACTGCACTCAAAGCGGTAGGCATCGTCGGCGCCGGCACCATGGGTCACGGCATCGCCCACGTGGCCGCGCTCGCTGGCTTCGAGGTCTCGCTCTACGACGTGACGCTCGCCGCCGCGGGCGCCGGCAAGACGAAGATCCAGCAGAACCTCGAGATCGGCGTGACCAAGGGCAAGGTGAGCGCGGCCGATCGCGACGCCACGCTCGCCCGCATCACCTGCGTCGACACGCTCGCCGCGTTGTCTGGCTGTCAGCTGGTGATCGAAGCGATTCCCGAGAAGCTCGCCCTGAAACAGGAGCTGTTCATCTCGCTCTCTGGTCTCTGCGCGCCCGACGCCATTCTCGCCAGCAACACGAGTTCGCTCTCTCTGACCGAGATCGCCGCGGTGGCCACCCACCCCGGCCGCGTGGTGGGGCTGCACTTCTTCAACCCCGTGCACCTGATGAAGCTGCTGGAGATCGTGCGCGCCTTTCAGACCAGCGACGAGACCCTCGAGCGGGTGAAGGCCTTCGGCACGGCCATCAACAAAGAGCTGATCGTGGTGAAGGACTCGCCCGGTTTCGCCTCGTCACGCCTGGGTGTGGCGCTCGGGCTGGAGGCCACCCGCATGCTGGAAGAAGGCGTGGCGACCGCGGCCGACATCGATCGGGCCATGAAGCTCGGCTACGGCCACCCCATGGGCCCGCTGGAGCTGGGCGACCTGGTGGGGCTCGACGTGCGCCTCGCCATCGCCGAGTACCTCCACGCCGAGACCGGGAGCCCCACATTCAGGCCGCCGCAACTGCTCAAGAAAATGGTCAGAGCGGGTAAGCTCGGAAAGAAGTCCGGCGAGGGCTTCTACAAGTACTGACGAAAGCGTCCCCATTACGACGTCCGGTCCACAGAGCGCGATCCCCTTCGGCTCGTACCTGCTGCTGAAGCGCCTTGCAGTGGGCGGGATGGCGGAGCTGTTTCTCGCGAAGGACACGCGCACCGATCGCATGGTGGTGCTCAAGCGCATCCTCCCGTACCTCGCGGAGGAAGCCGAGTTCGTGCGCATGTTCCTCGACGAGGCGCGCATCGCCGCTTCGCTCCATCACCCGAGCATCGTGGAGCTGTTCGAGCTGGGTCACCTCGAGGGCTCGACCTTCATCGCGATGGAGTGGGTCGACGGCATCGACCTGCGCCGCATCCTCCAGAAGGAGCAGGAGCGGCACAGCGTTGTGCCCGCGGGTGTCGGTGCCTGGCTGGTCGCGAGGCTGTGTGAAGGACTGCACCACGCGCACTTCGCGAGGGACGCTGCGGGCAAGCAACTGGGCATCATTCACCGTGACGTGAGCCCGCAGAACGTGATGGTCAGCTTCAAGGCCGACGTGAAGCTGGTCGACTTCGGCATCGCCAAGGCCACTGCGTGGATGGGGCGATCGAAGCCCGGGGTGATCAAGGGCAAGTTCCTCTATCTGGCGCCTGAGCAGCTCACCACCGAGCCGCTCGATCACCGCACCGACCTCTTCGCGCTCGGCACCATGTTGTACGAGCTCACCACCGGCCAGAGCCCGTTCTACCGGACCTCGACCGAAGCGGTGATCTACGCCATCCGCATGGAGGAGCCGGACCCGCCCTCCAGGGTGAGGAAGGATTTCCCGCCGGGGCTCTCGAAGATCATCCTCAAGTGCCTCGTGAAGGATCGCGAGAAGCGCTACCAGACGGCCGACGAGATCCGCATCGCGCTCGAGGAGTTCATCCGCACCGAGGTGCCCACCACTTTTGACGACGCGCTGAACTACGTCTCGCGGCTCTTCGGCGACGACAGCGAACGCACCAGCATCTTCATTCCCCCGAACGCGCAGTCACGCACCGACAGCCGCACGGACACGAGCACCCAGCGCGCCGACAAGAACGAGAAGAAGAACCCGTTCACGGAAGACGAGCGCACGCAGGCGATTCCTGCTCCGCAACGCCCGGGGCCGCCGGTGCCTGAAGGACGGCGGCAGACGGGTGAGCAGATCGATCTCAACACCGCGTCGACCCGATCCGACCGGCCGCGCGTGAAGCCGTCGTCGTCGAAGGGCCCCGGCACGGGAGGCAATCCGTGGGAGCCCGAAGTGACCGCGCCCATGCCCAGCCGCGTCGAGGCGAAGCGGCGTGATTTCCAGACGACCGCGGAGCTCGAAGGAGAGCGGGCGATCGAGGACGACGTGCCGGCCACAGCGGTGTCGGTCTCGGGTGCACGCGACGTGGAGGTCGGTCAGGTCTTCGCGCCCTTGATCCCCACGTTGGCGGGGCTCGACTCGGCGCCCGAGCTTCCTCCTGCGCCGCGCACGCCTCCCCGGTTGCGCAACTTGATCGCCCGGCCGTCGTCACCGCCGGTGCCTTCGTACGATTCGTTGCCCGAGCTCTCGGCGGTGTCGGCGGGCGAGGCCACCCTGGGCGCGCTGATGGATGAAGGAGGGGAGCCGTCGCAGCCCTCTCAACCTTCAGAGCCCTCCGAGCCCACGCCGCCGCCGCCTTCCACGCGCGCGCCGCCGCGAAGGGGACCTCCCACGGGTATCAAGCGGCCGTCGCCGAAGGATCCCGACGATGACGTCGCGACCGTCGATCAGGCCAACGACTTCTCGATCAGGGCGCGTTCGAGCAGTCAGAAGGTGCTCATCGCGATCTTCGGTGTGGCGGGGCTCGTGGTGTTGTTGCTGCTGGGCGTGTTGTTGTGGCCGACGAGCGAGCCGGAGAAGCCGGTGGCGCCTCCGACCGCGCCGAAGGTGGCTCCGAAGGCGCCCGTGAAGAGCGGGGTGCAGGTGCTGGTTCGCGCGATCAAGGGCACGGTGATGACGGTCGATGGAAAGCCCGTGGCGCCTGACGCGATCATCGAAAGGCCCGTCGGAGAGCTGGTTCTCAAGTTCACGTGTCCTGCGAAGAAGAAGGTGAAGATGACTCCCGGTACCTTGCGCGCTCAGATTCCGTACTCGCCGTCGGTCGTCGCCGTCGAGGTTCCGTGCAAGTGACCTTGTCTCCCTCTCCCTGCGCCAGCGGGGAGAGGGTCGGGGTGAGGGGCCTTTGGGGCAAGCAAGTGGGCCCCTCACCCGGCCTGCGGCCGACCTCTCCCCGCTTCGCAAGGAGAGGTATCTTTGCCCTCATCGTGTGTGTCGCCACGCTGGCTCAGGCGGAGACGCCGCTGGCCGAGCGAGTCAAAGAGATCAAACTCGCCAACGGCATGACGTGGCTGGTGGTCGAGCGCCCCGAGTCTCCGATCTTCACCGGCTACGTCCGGGTTCGTGTCGGCGGCGCCGACGAGACGCCGGGTTCCACCGGCCTCGCGCACCTCTTCGAGCACATGGCCTTCAAGGGCACGCCGAAGCTGGGCGCGAAAGACTGGGCGGCCGAGCAGCCCCTGATGATCGAGCTGCAGAAGTCCGGTGACGCGCTCGCGCTGATGCAACGCCAGGGCACGGCGGGCTCGGAAGAAGGCAAGAAGCTCGCGGCGAAGGTGGCCGCCCTGCAGAAAGAACACGGCCTGCTCTTCGACGAGAACGCGCTCGCGCGGCTCTACCAGGTCAACGGCGGCGTCGGTCTCAACGCCACCACCGACAAAGACATGACCTCGTACTTCGTGAGCCTGCCGAAGAACCGGCTCGAGCTCTGGCTGACCGTCGAGGCCCAGCGCTTCGCTGCCCCCGTGCTGCGCGATTTCTACACCGAGCGCTCGGTGGTGCAGGAAGAGCGGCTGCGCAGCATCGAGACCAACCCAGGCGGGGCGATGTACGAAGAGCTGATGCAGCTGGCCTTCGTCTCCAGCCCGTATCGCTGGCCGACGGTGGGCTACGCGCAGGATCTCGCGGGGATGACGTGGTCGGGTGCGCAGGCGTTCTTCGACGCGAACTACGTGGCCTCGAACGCGGTCGGTTGCGTGGTGGGCGATGTGTCGGCCGAGGAACTGCGGCCGTTGTTGGAGAAGACGTTCGGTCAGCTGCCGACGGCTGCGCGGCCGGCGGGCCCGGTGTTTTCGGAGCCTCCCGCGCGGGCGCAGCGGCGCAGTGCGCTCACCTTCGATGCGGCTCCGCGTTTGATGATCGCGTTTCGCAAGCCGGCGCCTCCGGCCCGCGATGATTTTGTTTTCGACGTGATGCAGGTGATGCTCGATGAAGGGAACACCGGGCGGCTGCAGCAGCGGTTGGTGTTCAAGGATCGGCTTGCTCAGGGCGTGGGCGTGTTCACCGGCCCGGGGATCCGGCTCGATAACTTGTTCATCATCTCGGTCACTCCGATGGCGGGCGTGAAGACCGAGCAGCTCGAAGCGGCGATCTGGGAGGAACTCAACAAGCTCGCGAGTGAGAAGGCTTCGGATCTCGAGCTTCAGAAGGTGAGGAACCGGGTGACTGCCGATTTTGCTCGCAGCATCGAGTCGAACTCGGGGTTGGCCAGTGCGCTTTCGCGGGCTCAGACGTTGATTGGTGATTGGCGGTACGTGATTGAGACGCCGAAGGTGATTGAGCAGATCGATGCGGCGGAGGTTCAGGCTGCGGCGAAGAAGTATTTTGTGAGGGAGAACTCTCTCGTCGTGACTCTGGTGCGGCCTTGAGGCCCTCACCCCGACCCTCTCCCGAAGGGAGAGGGAGGCACTTTCTTCTTTGCTTCCTTCTTGCTTGCGCGACGCCTCCTGCTGTCGTCACTCGGCCTGATCCGGGGTTGATGTCGACTCCCACTCGGAGCACGTTGCTTCGCCAGTTGCCTGAAGCGCTCGCGGTCGATCCGCTGAGCATCAAGCCTGCTCCGCTCGAGTTCGCGCTCAAGCAGCCCGAGGTGATCACGCTCGGCAGCGGGCTGCAGGTCTACCTGCTCGAAGATCACACCGCGCCGCTCGTGCTGCTGCGCGCGCTGGTGCCGGTCGGCGGGGTGGATGATCCCGCGGCGAAGCTGGGCCTCGCTTCGTTGACCGGCGTGCTGGTCACCGAGAGTGGTGCGGGTTCGCGCACCCCAGAGGCGCTCGACGAGTTGCTCGAGTTTCACGCCGCTGACGTGAGCTCGGGTGGTGGTGACGAGTACTCGACCGTCACGCTCTCGGTTCGTTCGGCTGATCTCGACAAGCTGTTCCCCGTCTTCGCCGATCTCGTGCAGCGCCCTCGTTTCGAGGCTGCGCGGTTCGACGTCGCGGTCGGCCGCCTGCTGGAGGGCATTCGCCGCAGAGAAGATCGCCCCGACGGCGTCGCCGCTCGCGCCCTCAACAAGGCGGTCTTCGGCCCCACCTCCCTGCTCGGACGCGAAGCGACTGAAGCCACCGTGAAGAACATCACCGTCGCCGACGTGAAGAAGCTTCACGCCAGCACGTGGGGCGCGAAGACCACGCGGTTGATCATCACCGGTGACTTCGACGCGAAGATGCTCCGGCCGCTGCTCGAGAAGGAGTTCGCCTCGTGGAAGAGCGGGGCGCCGGCTCCGAGACAATGGCCTGCGTCCGCGCCGCTGCAGCGCCGGGTGATCATCGTTCCGCGGAAGATCGCTCAAGCGAAGGTGCGCATCGGCGCGTGGGGCTTTGCGCGCAACACGCCCGCCGAGTTCCCCCTGCGCCTGGCCAACACCAGCCTGGGCACCTTCGGCGTGGGCCGGCTCTACAAGGAGATCCGCGACGAACGCGGCCTCGCCTACTCGGCGTTCTCCTCGGTGAACCCCGGGCCCACCACCGGGCAATTCACTGCGGGTTTCGACACCAAACCCGAGCAGGTCGCCGAAGCGCTCGAGGTGGCCACCCGCATTCTCCATGACGTCGGTACCAGCGCGCCGTTGAGCCAGAGCGAGCTGCGCGTCTCGAGTGACATC
>JANODF010000551.1:0-1991 GCA_031412555.1 Archangium sp.
GCGCGATGGATCGACCTGCAGCGATATCGCTCGCTTGACCGGAAGTCACTCGAGGACACGCGCGACCACCTCGCGAGGAAGGCCGACGCGGCAAAGAACCGCATCTTGGAGGGAATCGCACTACTCGAGGGCGACCCCGCCATATGCGAGGCATTTCTGCTGGCCAACCAAGCCATGCACGTCGCAGCTCTCCAAGCCGATGCTCAGCGCGAAGACCGACGCTACGCTGACGGAAGGCGACCCGAGTGGCGCCCGTTTCAGCTCGCCTTCGTACTGATGAGCCTGCCCAGCATCGCAGACCCGAGTCACAGCGACCGCGGCATTGCGGACATGATCTACTTCCCGACCGGAGGCGGAAAAACCGAGGCGTACCTCGGTCTCGTCGCATTCACGCTGCTGCTTCGACGTCTACGAGGCAAGACTAGGCCCGACGAGGGTCGCGGAGTTGCAGTCATCCTCCGCTACACGCTTCGCCTGCTCACCCTTGACCAGCTGGGTCGCGCTGCGACTCTCATCTGCGCGCTCGAAGAACTTCGAAGGCGCGACCCAAAGAAGCTCGGCAACACGCGCTTCTCGGTCGGACTCTGGGTAGGTCGAGCAGCGACGGCAAATCGTCTTAAGGAAGTACACGCGGCGCTAAACGACTTCGCTAGCGCACGCAACGAGTCACCGTTTCCGCTGACGCAATGCCCCTGGTGCGGCGAGGGGATCCGAATCGAGAACATCAAACTCGTCGATGAAGAGGGGCATCCCAGCAAGACGAAGTTCACTCGTGCGGTGGTCTACTGTGCGCGAACCGAGTGCCTATTCACCGAGGCGCAGCGTTCGGGCCAAGGATTGCCAGTGCTCTTCGTGGACGAGCAGATCTACCAAGAGCTCCCGGACTTCGTCGTGGCAACGGTCGACAAGTTCGCGATGATGCCTTGGCGCGGGGAGGCCGGGATGCTCTTCGGTCGCGCAACCCACCTCAAGGGACGACGAGTCTTCGGCGTTATGCACGACGCACCAAAGGACGCACTCAAGATCCCTGATGGGCTGCTGCCTCCCGAGCTCATTATCCAAGATGAACTCCACCTGATCAGCGGTCCGCTCGGCACCATGGTTGGTCTCTATGAAGCGGCCATCGACTATCTGTGTGAGCGGGAGGTCGATGGCAGTGCCCGTGTGCCTAAGGTCGTGTGTTCGACGGCGACCGTTCGGCGTGCGAAGGAACAGATTCGCGCTCTCTTCGGCAGGGAAATGGCCCTCTTTCCACCGCGAGGCATCGACGAGGGCGACAACTTCTTCGCCGCCCCCGCATCGCTCAAGGAGAGGACTGGTCGCCTCTACGTCGGAGTCGGTGCTCCGGGGCGTGCGCTGAGAGCAGTCTCAGTGCGTACCTACGCGACACTGCTAGCTGCGGCGCAAAAGACCTTCAACCCAAAGGGGGATCTCAAGCAGCCTGGCGATCCATACATGACGCTCGTCGGCTACTTCAACAGCCTCCGCGAGCTCGGCGGCATGCGGCGGCTCGTCGAGGACGAAGTGCGCAACCGCGTCGCCCGGTTTGCAGAGGAGAAGCGACCGCATGACTTCTCTGGCGAGCATCCGTGGGCCGCGAGCCGGAGGCTCCGTGAGCCTGCCGAGCTGACCTCGCGTGAAAGCACCGAAAGAGTGAAGGAGACCAAAGCGCGCCTTGCCGCGCGACACGTCTCAGAAGATGCCAAGCCGCTGGACGTTGTCCTCGCGTCCAACATGATCTCAGTCGGATTGGATGTGGACCGGCTCGGACTCATGGTCGTGGCAGGCCAGCCGAAAACAACCAGCGAGTACATCCAAGCGACGAGCCGTGTCGGTCGCGCCTACCCTGGCCTCGTTGTCACGTGCCTGCACGTGATGCGTCCCCGCGACCGCTCCCACTACGAGCGGTTCCACGCCTACCACGAGAGCTTCTACCGGGAAGTCGAGGCAACCAGTGTGACTCCCTATAGCCATCAGACGCTCGATCGCGG
>JANODF010000552.1:0-13299 GCA_031412555.1 Archangium sp.
TCCGCTTCTTCTCTTCGTCGACGCGGCGTGACGACAAGGTCGGTGAGCTGCTGGAAGACGCCGAGCGCTCGAAGGAGCTCGAAGAGCTTCCGCCCATCGAGACTTCGTTGCCGGGCACCGGTGGCGCGTTGGTTCCCGTGAACATTCAGGCTGCGGTGACCGAGTTGGGCGCGCTCGAGGTGCGGTGTCTCGAGCGTGAAGGCAAGGGCCGCTGGAAGCTCGAGCTCAACGTTCGCCAGGATTAGCTCCCTCTCCCTTCGGGAGAGGGTTGGGGTGAGGGCCTCGAGGCAGGTCAACGTTCGCCAGGACTGATGTTCAGCTTCGCGTGCTCGGCAAAGACGCGGAGCTGCCGTTGAAACACCCGGCCGTTTTTCGGCCCCATGCGCAGGAACTGCTTATCTGCCGCGCTGAGCGCCTCGAGCGAGGGATCCTTGAAGGCGTAGACCGCGCCTTTGGGGACCAGCTCGACTTCACCTTCCAGCACGCGGCGCTGCGTGAAGCGGCGCAATGCTGAAGCGAGCACCTCGTCGAACACCTTGCCGGCCGGGCTGATCTCCGCGAACGCCGAGTCGCAGAAGCGCTTGAAGCCGCTGTACGCGTCACCCGCAGCGGCCGCGTCGACCGAACCGGCCACGCGCGCGAGCACGTCGTAACGGGTGTAGCTGTCGGGGTTGATGAAGAGGCGCTCCTGCGCGGGTTCAGGGCGCACTTCGCGCACCGCGAACTCGCCCGGCACGCCGAGAAACGGCAACGCGGGCTTCACGTTCTCGCCATCGGCCACCAGCTGCGCGGCGGCGACGAGGTGACGGAGGCTGACCAGATCGAGCCACCGTACATAGAGCTGATCAGCGGACCAGGCAGCGGCCTGCTCCTTGAGGTTCGTGTCGCCTTCTTCCACGGAGATCGGCAGTCCGCTGTCGAGCGGCCCGGCCGGCTGGGCCTCGTTGATCGCCACCTGGGGTGAGCCTTCGGGGCCACGTGGCTCGTGGACGATGCGGTAGACGAGCAGATAGCCCACCACCATCGCGACGAAAGGCACCACGAAGTACGGCCAGATGCGTCGGCGCGGGGGCGGAAAGTCGGGGGATGGGTCGTTGTAGTCATCCATGCGCACGAGCACTTCAAGCCGCGTACCAGCGCAAATATTTCTGGTTGAATCACCACTTCCCGAAAGGCCCCATGATCATCTTCAACGCGCTCGCGATCGTCGTCGGCCTCATCATCGGCATCTTCCTGGGCCCGCTCTTCTACTTCTTCCCCGAGTTCATGGACTCGACGCAGGGCAACGTCTTGAGCTGCGTGCTCATCACGGTGATCAGCATCGCGAGCGACCTGGTCGGCTTGAAGGGGCGCGTGTTCTTCCTGCCCATCTGGCTGTTCGGGCTCATCGGCATGGGCGTGAACCTGCACACGTTGTGGGGCTGGTGGGGCCCGGCGCTCGCGGCCACGTTGGTGGTGGTGCTGTTTGGCGGCTTGCTGGTGATGGGCGCGTGGAGCGAGCGGAAGGAATGGGCTGAAGCGCCTGCGAACTTGAACGCCGCACGCGACAGCCTCGCGAAGGGCGTGAGCGAAGAGACGTGGGAGCTGCTCGCGAAAGCCTTCTTCGTGCCTGCATGGGGCGGGGACACGGTCGAGCGCTGCAGGCACAACCTCGAAGTGCTCGCGGTGGCGCGCAAGGCGATGCCGGAGAATGCGGGCGCGCTGGAGCTGCGCATCTTCGACGCGTTGAATGTGGCGTACCGCGCGGGGCTCGCTCCAGTGATGGAGGGCGGAGAGAAGGTGGAGATCCCCACCGAGTTCTCCGGCGCGATGGCGGAAATCCTGAACAACAAGGGTCAGCTGCCGGAAGAAGAAGACCGCAAAGATCTGCTGGAGGAGCTGAACAAGGCAGCCGGTGTTCCGTCGCCGAGTTAGGGGCGGCAAACGACACGAAGAAATGGCTAATTGTCACTCAACACGTAGCGTTCATCGGCCAGCGCGTCGGGATCGAGTGCGACAGCACTTGCCGTCGAATCCGGGAGAACCATCCACATCAGATAGGGGTTGACCCCCTCTTGGGGCAGGAGGCACCTGGTCCCGAGGGCCGAGGCGAGGCGGCGTGCGACGTCGACCAGCGTGTCGGCCGGCACATACATCTTGGCGTTCTGAATCGACAGAATTGCAGCGAATTCGCCGGCAATTGGAGTGACTACACAGACGATATCTGCCGCATTCCTTTCAGGATAGTTGGCGAGATCGTCGATGATTGAGATGCGGTGTGCCGGAAGCGCAAAAACCTTTGCGAGAGCGCCCCGAATCACCCCCACATTGCCCGCTTTCTCGATGATGAGATCCACGCCGGCGAAATCGATCATTGAACCGATCTCCATGCCTTCAACGCGGCCTCGACCTCTGGAGGTCCCACGTTCCCCATTTTGCCAAGGATGCCGTGAGCTTGGGGCGTATCACCGAACTTATTGAGAACACCCAAGGCTTGATACGCGCCTCGGTTAAGTTGATGGATGCCTGGTCCCGAGATCGGAAAGAGTGTTCCGTTGTGGACGCCGTAAGTGCGCCCATTGGAGAGCAGAAAACTCTCTCCCGTGCGCTCTGCGTTGCCTTCATTGATTGCAGCAACGTCCGCATTGACATTGATGTCCGGTTCCATAACCGAGTTGACGTCCTTCGCGACTGATCGTTGGTCTACCCCGCGAAGCGAATGGCGATTGGCGGGCCGCTTGAAGTTGAATTTTGGCCGGTTTGGCGGCTGTAGGGCACCCGCTCCATCCGTTGCGGGTTCCGGGTCTGGCGCACGGGTTTCAGGCGTGGTCTCGGGTGTCGCCGGTGCCGGAGTGCCAGGCACTGGCGAATCGCCGCCCATGCGTTCCCGGATCTCCACGACAGTTTCACTCATGGGTTGCGTCAAATATCTGACAACTGGAATCGCATCCGAGCAGCCCTGAAAGTGGGCGCACACGGTGATGCCGATGGCGATCAAAGCAGCGGCGCCAGGACGCACACCCGGACTCCCTGGCGGCAGCCGAGAGGGCATCGGAGCGGGTGGGCGGGCGGAAGGGGGGCGCCCGACAGGCGGGCGGTCCGTCGGCGTTCCCGATCTCCCTGACCGGCGCTCGTCGCCAGCCGAGTTGCCTCCCTGAAACTCGCGACCGCCGAACTCCATCAACTTGCACACCGCATTGCAGGCTGGCGCGGCTTCGGAAGAGACGAGCGCCGGCGAGGACCCGTTGTTTCTCGGACACTTGGGATCTGCCCCTGAACACGGACCGTAGGGCAGCGCAGGGTCGATCTCAGGGTCCGACGCATCATCGGTGAGGTTAGAATCCAACCCCATTGGGTCGAAGAAGTTGACTGAATCAAACGCATTGAAGGCGTACAGATTAAACGAGTCGACGAAGCCGAGAGGGTCGTGACTTAGCCATTGCGCCGCTTCCGGCGAGTACCAGCGATTTCTGAAGTAAATGAGGCCGGTCGCCGACGACGAGTACGCGGAGTGAAAGCCGAACGGCAGGTCGAACGGCTTCGCACAGCGAACACTGTCAACCTCTTCACAGACAGTGCCGTTGAGATCATCGGTGTACTTACCGCGCCCCTCGGGCGTGTATTCCGCGAACGCCTCCAGCTGCCCAGATTGGTTTGAGACCCAGCCGACGATATTTGCCTTGCCGTCTGCAAGCGTGAAGTACTCGTAGTTCTGCGTTGTCAGCGAGACCAGATTGTCGATGCCCGGCCCCCACGACGCTGACCAGCGCACGGCTCCGCCAGAGTCGAAGGATTCAACCATTTGAACCCCATCGTGAACGATCGACTCAACCACTTGCGCGGCCGCGTCGAGCCGAGCTGTAAGACGACCTTGCGCATCGTAGAGGTAACCCTCCGTCAGGTTGCCTCCCGGATCTCTCACGAAGGCAAGCGCGTCCAGGTCGTCGAAGACGAACTGCTGGTCGTCGTCGCCGACGAGCCGGCCTGCTCCGTCGTAGGCGGCCTGACGGGTGGAATTCCCCACCACGAACAGATCCAACCGATGTCCGGCCGTGCGCGCCGTGTCGGTGCCGTTAGGCGACGTAAATTTAAGCGGCGTCTCGAAACGCTGTCGGTGATTGCCGTCGTCGATGGACAACAGGCCACCAATCTTTTCTTCACGAGTGTAGACCCAGCGCGCAGCGGAGACCGAGTTACCAGCAGCCTCCACTTCGGCGCCGGCCTTGGGGGTGGCCTCGTGAGGCTGAACGCCGCTCGGCGTGGCTGCTCCTTCGCGAACGATGGCGATACGACCCAGCGCATCGTAGACATACCCGCGCCAGCTCGTCGCCGTCTGCGCTGGGGTCGAAAAGTCGATGCCGCTACTCGCGATGCGCCCCATGTTGTCTCGAACCACCGAGACGTTCATGAGCCTGTCATCGGCAAACCAATTCCACGCGACGGGTTGGCCGAGCGCGTCGAATTGAGTTTCACTCATCACTGGGTTGTGGCCTGGGAAGTTGCTCGTCGACCCTTCCAGAAGTTCATTGAGCCAATAAAAGTCGCTGAGTTCGCCCGAGGCGCGAAGCTGCTGGGACTCCCGGCCCTCAGTATCGAATCTGTGCTCCTGCGTCCGGCCGCTCGGAAGCGTCACTGCCCGAGCCCATGCACCGGTGAAGGCCCATTCCGTGGTCAGCGTGCGCGGCGGCCCCTGGCCCACGGTGACTGTCTCGGTGTACCGCCTCGAGGCGTCGTCGTAGGTGCGCCCAAGCGTCACAGTCCTGTCCGCTTCGGCAAGATACGGCGAAAGCCCAAGGTTGCGCCTTTTGGCCGACTCCACCCGGCCCAGCGCGTCGTATTCGAAGCTGGCCAATTCGGGCACTCCAGGATTCGCCGGATCGCCACGCGTCACTTGAGCCAGGCGGCCGAACGAGTCGTACCGATAGCCAAGATCGATCTGCCCATTGACCGTGTGAGTCACCTTGCGACCGTGCTCGTCGTATTTCCACTCGTCGAGAATGGACTGCGGCCCGGTCTTCGCGGACGGCGCACCAAAGCCGTCGTACTGCTGCACTGTCTCGTAACCCATCGGGTCGAAGATGCTCTCCAGAAATCCGCGCGAGTTGTACGTGTAGGTGCTGACTTCGTAGACGGCGGTGTTCCACGCCTGTTGCTGGTGCAGCTCCTTCATGCGACCGAGCAAGTCATAGACAGCCCTGGTGGTGGCAGTGTCGGGCGTCTTGGTTTGATCGAGATTGCCCGCCACGTCGTACTTGAAGAGCGTCTCCCGTCTGAGCGCACCGCCCACCTCGCGAGTCGAGATTATCCGGCCGAGCGCGTCCATTGATGACACCGAGCCGGTCGTCAACCTGCCTTGCTGCCGGATGAGCGAGCTCGTCATCACGTGGTTTGGCGACACCGTCTCGGTGAAGACAGACATGTCGCCAACCGAGTTCTCCGTCCAGGCGACTTTGCCCAATGCGTCGTACGTCACAAATTGTGTACCTCGGCCATCGGCGCTGACGGCAAACGGAAGGCCACCGGGAATGCGGTTGTAAACGGCGAGGGTTCGGCCATTCTTGGACGCGATCGACGTACGGCCGAAGCCATCGTGTGCGTAGGTCGCGCGACCTGCGGTGTCCCCGACGAGTTCCGAAGACGTGAGCGCACCCTGTTTCGAGTACTGGTACTTGACCACGCGGTCCTGAGCGTCGACGAAGTAAACCAGTCGCCCGAGCCCATCCCACTTTCGTTGCTCTGTCAGCCGCGACTGATTTCCCCGCATCGTGAGGACCACTCGACCGTCATCGTCGTACTCAGTGGCCTCAATTCTTTCCTCATCCGATGGGTCAGGGCTCGTCAACCTTCTCACGGTCACCCACTTGCGAGGGTCCCGCGTGTTCTCGGCAACCAACCCCGCCGCGTCGATGCTGCGGAACACCGCCCCTTCGCGCGTATAGACCCATCGACGCTTGACGTTTGCGGTCTGCCCGACAGCGCAGCCATTGGCTTCAGATGCATGACATTGAGTCAGCAACTGGTCACCGTTATCGAAGGTTCGTTGTGTGTCCGACAGGACCTGGCCGCTATTGGCAAAGCGCTCACTGCGCGTGACACGCTTGAAGGCGTCCAGCGTTTCCACCGAGTAGGTATCGCGGGCCGAACTCCCCGCGGGGTACACGTCGGTCTGAAGCGTTCGCCCGTCGGTGTCTGTCGTGATGACGGAGCGAAGACCCGCGTAGTTCCGGACGCCGCTGACGTGCCCGAGGACGTTGTAGTTGACGCCCGTGGTGAAACCCGACGGGGCATTGACGATGCCGTCGACCGCCTCAGCCGAAAGTCCCAGGGCGCTCAACTGTCCCTGCGGGCTCTTCGCACACGAGGGCAAAAGGAACCGGTATTGCGAAGGCAGCTCCTCGCAAGAGGCACGCGGGGGTCCCGCGTACTTGGGCCATTCACGCTCGCGGGTGACCCGTGCGAGGAAGCCGGCATTTCCTCCGTTGATGGCTCCGCTCGAGGTCAGGTCCGCAGCGCCACTCTGCGCGCCCGCGCGCGCGTAGTACTCGAGCACAGTGCGGGCTCCACCCGGCGCATCGATGATGTAGGGCCTCCCAGCGGGGGACCATCGCAGCTGCGTGTCTTCGTGCTGGGCCCAGCCAAGCCCTGCCTCCGCGCGAATCAACACCGGGACGCCTGTGGTGGATCCGTACACCCCGTCGTCATTGAGGTCGGCGGCGTACAGCGCGACGTTGAGTTGGCCCTTCACCGCCTCCCAGTCGAACGAGAACGTGCCGCCATCCGTCGGAAGCTGTCGCGGACTGCCGGGGGGGGAGTCGGTAGACAGCTGCCCGCCCCAAAGGTGCGCCATCCACAACATGCGCTGGAGCTGCGGGTCCGAGGAGCCGAACTCCTGCCAGTCCTGCAACATGACCGTGCGCTCCAACGCTTCGTACGTCATGTCATTCTTGACGTTGCCACGAACGACCAGCCGTACCTGGTTGAAGAAGGGCTCATATGCGTAGTCCGTAAACCGGCCGAGCGAGGTCACCAGCGTCGAGGTGCCATCCACCTCATCCACCACCTTGTCGCCGCGAGGGCGCTCCCACACACGGACCACATTTCCGCGTTTGGTCCAGTGCTGAGGACGCGTGGTGCCGAGACTCCCCGAAGGGACTCCGGTCTCCATGTAAGTGTAGCGGGTGTCACCGGCCGACGGGGTCCACGGCCCTCCGCCCCAGCCCGCACCGGTCGTCCGTCGCTGTGAGAGCACGTTACCGTCTGCGTTGTAGAGCGTCTCGGCAACCTTCAAGTGCCCGGGGTTGCCCGCGACCACCTGCACCGCATTCACCAGCGGACGGCCCTGAAAATTCAGGCCGGTGTAGTGCACGTCGCCGTCGCGATCGGTGTATCGCACCCACTGACAAATGCGGTTTGCGTTAGCGGCGGTGTGTTTGCGTCGGCCCGTCATCGACTCCACGACGAAGCTGCCATTGGTGGCCTTGGTCCAGGTCGACGCAAGATCGTTGTGGCGAACGTCGTACGTCTCCGCGAGCGCCAGCGTCTCGCACGAAAGGTACGAGCGCCGAATCTGCTGCGTAAAGGAGACCCCAGGGGTCGCGAGTTCCCCAGTGGGCAGTTGGGTGTCGTAGTAGTCGAGAGAGGGCTTGTAGCCCGGCAGCTTCGTCCGCGCGTCTGGCAGCAGGTGGTACCCGCAGGGCTGCCGCACGGTGTTCTCGAGAATCTGACTCACGCCTAGCGCCACCGGCACCCGCCCTCCAGCAAACGGTGCCGGTGGGGTCACGGGAGGTGATCGAGGCAGCAGCAAACCCTTGTCGTAGGACGACTGGCCGGAACTCGATGGCCACAGGTCAGGCTCCATCGCATACCGAGTGCGCAGCGCGACCGGCAGGAAGTCGTCCGTCTCGTCGCCGATGACGGTTCCGCCCGACGCCTTCGGCACCGCGCCCGCGTACTCGAAGGTGGCAAGCGGAAGGCTGGTCTGCCACGTGAAGGAGGTCGGCGGGTGCTGCACCGCTGGCAGCGCAGGATCCACCTCGCCGCCCCAGCGCTGTGCCATTGCCCTGTCGAAGTTGGAGTCATACACATTGCGCGCGTAACGCGTCTCCGACTCGATGCGAGAGGTCGTGGGGGCGTAGCTGTGCACGCGGACCGTCGTGATGTTGTCCGCCGCCTCGGCGTAGAGCCGCCGTAGTTGCTCGGCAGCGAGGGCCCCGGTGTCAGCGAATTGAACCGTGTTGATCCACTTGTCGCTGCACGATTGTTTGACGAGGCCACCGCAGTTGTAAATGTTTCCGAAGTAGGCACGGTAGGCGGCGCCGGCCGTAGTCAGGTCTGTCGGCATCTGGTCCGAGCGCTGCCATGCGTACTGGTATTCGTAGCCCCGATTCCCCGCGGCTTGAATGAGTGGCAAACCGGCGCTCCCGTCGACGCGCTTGGCGGCCACCAGGAAGCGCTCATTGAGTCCCGCGGGCGCGCTGGCGTTGCTTGCGTAGGTGAACTCAACGGCGGTCGCAGCGGGCCCTCTGACGCGCTGAAGAAGCCCGTTGTTGACCCCGCTCGTGAAGTATTCGAAATCGAGCGTGCGCCCCAGCTCGTCGGTGACGCGCTTGACGCGTTGGTGCGCCTGGCCTGAAGGGAGCGGCGTTCCAAAGGTTGGCTGTGAAGCCACGACGGCTGCACGCGCGGCCGTGGCAGCGGGTGCGGTCGAAGGGCTGCCGAACATCGCGTCTGTGACGACAGTCGTCGACGAGAAGGTCGGCATGTCTGAGAAGCCGGTGAGTCCGTAGAGCAGCACGCAGCCTTGCATCTCGGAGCTGACGCCCGTCGGGCCAAGCACCGCGCCCCATTCACCATTCACCCGAACAAAAGGCACCTGAGGACATACCGCCTCCATCGCGCGGCCCGCCGCCGTGAGTTCGTATTCGACCGTGAACCCATTGCCGAACCGGTCGACGTCGAGACGGAGGTAGCCGCGCAGGTCAAACGTCAACTGAGAGCCATCGGGCTGACGGAGTATCCACCCGATGTCGTCCGTGCCGTTCGCCGGGTTGTCGGATACCGCGCGCACCGTCGCCATCGAGCCTGCCTGCGGCATGTACATGCCTGTCGCCTGGTCGAGATAGAAGATGCGGCTCGAGTCTCCCGAGACCAGCATCACGCAGGTCGTCACCGTGGGGGTGCCCATGCAGTACGGGTCGACCCACGCGGGCATGTTCTGCTTCTTGAGCGGAATGAGGCGCGCCGCAAAGCTGTGCGACCAGTTGCTGCCCAGCGGGCTGCGAATATTCGTCCGACTGTTGTAGCTGCGTGCGAATTCCAGCGGCCTCGACGGGCCAGGGAAGGATAGGTCACTGGTATTCAGCACCAGCGCGCCGTCGAAGAGGGTCACGGGGTCGCCGTCCGCCTTGGGCTGGTCGCTGGCGTTCTTCTGCCCATCGTTCGGAATCTCGCTGTTCTCACCTTCCTTCTTGTCTGACCTTTCGGCGGCGTTGACGTTCTTTGGAGCCTCACCCGCCGTCTCTGCCACGGCGCCGCCACGAGGCGCCGCCGATGGCATGTGTTCATTAACGCGGCTCGCCCCGCCACACCCTACGGTGCACGGAAGGTCAGGCAGTAAACTCACTTGCGCCAAGGTGGTCGGGGGACCTCCACCACTGAAACTTTTCGCATACGAACCCTGAACCTCTCCCACCGGTGCCGTATCCCGTACTTCGGGCCGGCAGATCAAATCGGCCTCTTGTGGGCACGCCGGGGCGCCATTTTCGTATGACTGGTAATAGTCGCAATTGATGACGGCGGTCGAGACGTTCTTTGTACACCTTCCGCACTCGTAGAGTCCGGCATTCCCCACAGCTCTGCAACCTCCGCAACGAGCGGTGAGATCCTGCGGCGTCGCGCAGGGCGTCATCGTGGCGTAGTCCAACCTCGCGTTCATCTCGTCTTGCAACTGCTTCATCTTCGCGGCGCTGTCCTTCTCGCAAATGTCACCCGTCATCGTCGTTCGCAGCCAGCACTGGCGCGGAATGACTCCGGTGTTGGAGACTGCGTCGAGGCTTGAACACTCCGGGCATTGGCCGTCACACGACGCGAGGCCCAACCCGCCGCCGGAGGGGCGCACGACGACGAGCGAACTGCCAGAAGCCGAGTAGTTTGACCCCGAAGCAATCGTGCACCACGGGGGGACGTTGGTCCCACCGAATCTGCCCGAGGGCGCACATGCTGAGTTGCCGTGCGGGAGGTCTGCTTCCCAGCCACCCCATGGAAAGCCCGTTGTGCCCGGAGGCTCGAGACACATGGGGAGTGCTTGCGTGCAGTCAATCGCTCCCGGGGCCAGCCCCCCCAGGCGACCAGCGAAGCTGAAGCGCATCGCCTGCCCGCTCAAAGAGAACATTCGCATCATGATGATCGGGCGTCCCGACTGTGAGCGGCGTTGGTCGTGGTTGAGACTGCCCGCGACACGAAGTCGAGTGTTCCAACCGCTGCAATAGGCATAGGGGCCCGGTGAGCATTCGGGCGGCTGGGTGCCAGGTCCTCCGAGGGTCGGTTCGTGCTGCTCTCCGACGTTCTCAGGCCCGCAACAGCGCCCGCCACCGGACATCATCGTGGGCTCCACCGCGATTGCGAGGCCGCGCCGCATCCATGAACTTGAGCCGCTTAAACCAACAGCTGCGATGAAGTAGTTCGTCGCGTAGATCTTGTCACTGCGGGGGTCAAGCCGCACATCGGCATCCTCAACCACCACAAGAATGTCATTCACCGTAAAGCTGCCACCTTCGGTGAGGGGAGCCGGGTCGGTACTGAACACGCCGGAAGCCATTGGATCGTTCGCAATGGACGCCGCTTGCACGGCCTTTTCGCGCACCTGGTTCGTGGCCTGCAGCGCGCCAAGGTCGCCGTTCGCCTCAGCGATGAGTTGGTCCCATCTGGTGCGCGGAATCATCACGAAGTTCGACTCAAGCTTGACTGCGGTTACCGCCGTCGTGGTCAGGTTCGTCGCGTCGCCACAATTGACCGGCGTACCGCACCCACCCATCTCTTGCCTGGCCGTGCGTTGAGTCGAGCGCTCGCCCTCCAAGCGCTCGCACGATGCCATCATCGTGCAAGCCACCGCGACCAACACTCGCCCAGTCACCACAATCGCTCTCATGACGCCCTCCTCACTCAACGAGACACTTCAATGACAAATCGGCGCGCGCTCGAATTGTCCGAATCGGTATCTGCAACGATGTAGACGGGGATACCAGCAACGCCTACGAAGGCCACTTTTCGCGGACCTGCGATGAAGTTGGTGCGGAGCTCACGTCGACAGGCACTCGTCGACACGCAGGGGCCCTCGAAGACATACGGCCACACCACGTTGCCCGGAGCGGGCGTAATCGTCACCGAATAGGCTCCCGTAGCAGGCGGCGTGAAGACGTAGGCCACGTCGGGGCCGTTCGCCGTAAAGCTCTCGGACGCGAGCGCCGCTTCGCAATCGCCTCCGTAGCCTCCATCGCGGCGGTAGTCATCGTACGCACCCACCAGGCTTCCGGTGACGGGGGTGTTGACCATGATGGGCGTGGCGCCGCTGCAGCGATCGTTCGCCGGTTGGTCGGCGACCTCCACTACCAGCGAAAACGGGCCGGCGGGCAGCGTGGCGAGCGTGGCACCAACGCTGATGTTGTAGGTCGTAGCCGGGGCCAACCTCTGGGCCCGTGCACGCGCGACAGGCAATTGCTGCTGCCGAGCTGGGCCGCAGTCGAGTTGCCCCGCGCCACCCGCATTGCACGCAGCATTGAGCGTCACGTTGGGAAGGAACTCGCGCGTGTTCTCAGAAAGTACATACACCCAGGCGGTAAACCCGGCGTCCGTCGATGGATTGGCCGGGGTCGTGAAGGAATAAGTGACGTCAGGCGATGGCGTCGGCATGCAGATGGGCGTGGGAGTCGGCGTGTGGTCGTCCAACGCCCCGCGCGTCGTGCCTCGGGTGCTCGCGGTTCCCATCGCGCTCAGCGGGAGCAACTCCTCGAAGGAGCATTGATCGTTCGCTGGTGAGCCAGCCACAGGAAGCAACCGCGCCGAGAGTTCGAAGGGGCCAACGGTGCCATCAGCCCCCTGCACGGCCAGTAGATAGGAGCCGGCGTCGAGCGATGAGACCGTCAGGTGAGTGTCTTCCGTCAGGTGGTAGCCGCCGATGCAACCCACCATGTTCGCCGTATTGGTGTTCGCACCTGCGTCCGCCAGACACTCCGTTGCAGGCCACAGCGAGAGGTTGGGCCGAAGGGTGCCGCCGTCCCACCCGAAGGGCGTTGCAACCACTTCCAGCCGCTGCGTCGAGGCGACGTCGAGCCGATACACGACGTCTGCGACGTCCGCGTTCGCCCGACAACTGGCAAACGATGGGCTGGCACCGCGCGTGGTGCCAAGTCGAACGTCGAATGTTCCTCCGTCGCTGAACAGAAGTTGTGGGGTAGAACAGAGGTCATTGGAGGGCGGCAGCGTTGGGGGCGCCAGCCTCACGCGGAAATCGAAGAACCGGTCCTGCCCGTAGAACCAAAGAAAGTACGTACCCGGACCTTGATTCAGCAACTTGGTGGGCGTTCGTTCGTAGTCCTCGGTACACACTATTTCATCGACCAGCGCTGTACTTCCACACGCGCGCCGGATGAAATACGGCTGTCTTTGCGCGCTGAGAATCGCGACTTCGACATCCTGAGCGTGCGTCAATGTATATGAGTAGACGACGTCTGCAATGTATCGCGCAGGGGCTCCGACGCAGCTGGGCGAAGGGTCGTTCAGCATCGTGCTGTTCGTGGCCCCCACGGTGTAGCCGCTCACGAGCGCCTCATCATTGGTGAACTGGAGCGGTATCGCGCTGGCACAGGTGTCGTTGGGCGCCGGCGGCAGCGGTCGCGCAACCGTCAACGTGACGTCGGCAAATGAGCCGGACTCGAGTTCGACAACGAGGAAATAGGTCCCGGAAGGTCTCGCGGCCAGTCGGAAGGCAGGCGTGCCATCGGCTTCGCGAGAAGTGCAAGTCAGCTCAGTTCCTGTATTGCAATCGGCTTCACGCACACTGAAATTGACCAGCGTCCCTGTCGGAGCCGACGCTGTCGCAGTGATGGTCTGCGTCTCTGGCAGACCAAACTCAAAGACGGCCTCGGCGCCGCCGTCCGCCGCGCAGCCGAGCGTGAGGTCGTCACCGACCGGAGAGACGCGGAAGGTCGCTACGTAACCACCATCAATGGCGATGACGTTGGGGACCGACCTGGGCTGGGCGCAGGTTTCACCTGGCAGCCCGGCATCGACCCGACCCGCGTCGGGTGTTCCACCGCCCCCTCC
>JANODF010000553.1:0-1687 GCA_031412555.1 Archangium sp.
CGGTGATGTAGTTCGGCACCGCCCACGGCACGATCAGCAGCACGCGGTAGACCCCGCGCAGCTTGAGCAGTGGATCCTTCAGCAGGATCGCCAGGAACAACCCGATGCTCACGTGCAGCACCACGTTCGCCAGCGTCCACGCGAGGGTGACCACCAGCGTGAAGTAGAACGAGAGCGGCTCGGTGATCCGGTAGCCCTTCGAAGTGAGGATGTCGGCGAAGTTCGCGAACCCGACGAAGGTGTATTCGCCCGCATCGTGATGGAAGAGCGAGAGCGAGAGCCCGATCACGAAAGGAATGATCACCAGCACGAAGAGCCCGGTGGCCGCGGGCGCCACGTAGAGCAGGCCACGCCCGGCTTCGGGGTAGCGTTTGGCGAAGGTCTTGCCCTTGCCCTGGCGCAGCTGCCAACCACCGAAGGCGACCAGCCCGAGGCTCAAGCCCACGATCCACGGGAGGGGCGTGGTGGCCGGGGGGGCTTCGCGGTTGAGCGCGCGGTACCGGCGCTCTGCCAGTTGGCCTGCGTCGGCAGGAGAAACGCCGCCCTGCAGCACGGCCCGGAGCGCGAGCTTCATCGGCTCCCACACGCGCGCCATCTCCAGCGTGTTGGGCGTGGGCGTAGCGCGCTCGGCGACGGTGCGGAACGCGCTGATCATCTGATCCTTCGCGACGGCCTCGTTGTCGTAGGCGGCGAGCTCAGCGGGGATCTGCCGGCCCAGCGTCACGCGGATGATCGTGGCGTCACCGAGCGAGAGGAACTTCGCGAACGCCTGGGCCAGCTCGGGTTGTTTCGTGCGCGATGAAACGAACGCCGCTTCGACGCCCAGAAAAGGCGCCATGGGCAGGCCGGTCTCCGAGACCGTCGGCAGTGGGTGAATGGAGTAGGGGACCCCGGGATCGATTTCCCCGGTGAACCACGGGCCGGTGACCACGAACGGCGCGCGGTTCTCGTTGAAGAGCGTCTTCACCAACGCGCCCGAGACCTCCTGGGGCATCAGCTTGCGATCCTGCAGCGACTTCACCCAGTTCAGCGACTTCGTCATCGCTGGCGTGTCGAACTGCGCACGGCCCTTGTCGTCGAAGAGCACACCGCCAAAGCCGAAGAGAATCGGGGCGTGGAAGTAGAAGTCGCCTGCTTCGTAGGCGAGCGTGAATTGGTTCTGAGTACGTTCGGTGAGCGCGTTCTCGAGCTCAGCGGTGGTGGTGGGCGCGGTGAGGCCACGATCACCACGCATGAACAGCGCGAGGCACTTGATGGAGAGCGGGTAGCCGTAGAGCAGGCCGTCGAGTTCGAGCGCATCGACCGAAGGCTTGAGGTACTTCGAGCGATCGAGCCCGTCACCTGAGGGCGCGACGATCTTCATTCGATGAAATTGCCGCAGCCGCTCGTGCGCGAAGATGAAGACGTCGGGGCCCGCGTCGTGCGGAATGGCCGAAGTGAGCTTCGAGCTCAGCGCGTCGTACGGCACGGCGAGCAGCTCGACCTGTGTGCCGGTGAGCGCGGTGAATTGTTTGGCGGCTTGTTCGATCGCCTGCTCTTCACCGCCCCGGTAGCCGTGCCAGAGCTTGAGCACCGACCCGTCGGCGAAGGCGAGTTGGGAGGCGAACACCAACAGCAGGCCAAAGAAGCGGAAGCTCCCTCTCCCTTCGAAAGAGGGTTGGGGTGAGGGGTTAGCGGATGTTCGGCC
>JANODF010000554.1:0-5028 GCA_031412555.1 Archangium sp.
CCTTGCTCACGTTCTTGAGCAAGGTCGGCAACGATCCCAGACCCGATCCGGGCATGGGCACCTGCGGCAAAGACGGTCAGAGCGTGCCGGTCGGCGTGGGTCTGCCGACGCTGCGCATCGACAACATGACGGTGGGCGGAACGAAGGTCGGTGCACGATGAGCAACTACGAAGCGCTGGCGAAGAAGATCATGCAGCGTGCGCTCAAGCGTGGCGCCAACCAGGCCGAAGCCTTCTTGCAGGTGGGCCGCTCGGCCGACGTTCGGGTGCGTGACGGAGAGATCGAAGATCTCACCCAGGCCACCAGCAAGGGCGTGGGCATTCGGGTGTTCGTGAAGAACCGCCTCGGCTTCGTGTGGACGAGCGACTTCGATCAGACCGGGCTCGACACGTTGATCGACCGCGCCATCGCGCTGGCCGAGATGTCCGCGCCCAACCCGCTCAACGGTCTCCCCGACAAGGATGCGCTCCGCAAATACCCCGACGTGGGGGAGCTGTTCGACGAGAAGGTCGCGAACCTGCCGCCCGACTGGAAGATCAAGGCGGCGATCGAGATGGAGAAGGTGATCAAGGCCTTCGACCCCCGCATCACCGCGATGGATTCGGTGGGCGCCGGTGAGTCGGTCAGCGAGGTGTATCTCGCCACGAGCGCCGGCATGAGCGGCAGCTACCAGGGCACCAGCGTGTACCTCTACGCGTCGCCGGTCGCGTCAGAGAACGGCAGCCTGCAGACCTCGTACTGGTACGACGCGAAACGGTTCTTCGAAGATCTCGCCAGCCCCGAGAGCGTGGCGAAGAAGGCGGCGGAGCGCGCGGTGCGGCTGCTCGGCGCGAAGAAGGTGAAGTCGCAGAAGTGCGCCATCGTGCTCGATCCGACGATGGCGGCGGGCTTCATCTCGAGCATCGCGGGCGCAGCGAACGGCGACGCGGTGTTCAAGAAGTCGTCGTTCCTCGCTGAGAAGCTGGGAAAGAAGATCGCCCCCGCGCACGTGACGATCACCGACGACGGTCTGCGCAAGCGGGGCCTGGCCACCTCGCCCTTCGACGGCGAAGGCGTGCCGACGCGCCGCACCAGCCTGGTGGAGGGCGGCGTGCTCAAGGCGTTCCTGTACGACGCCTTCACGGCCCGGAAGGCGAAGACGAAGACGACCGGCAACGCGTCGCGCGGTTACCGCTCGCTCCCGTCGATCGGCGCGAACAACCTGGTGCTCGAGCCCGGCACCAGGACGCCGGAGGAGATCATCAAGGAGATCCCCAACGGCTTCTACGTCACCGCCATGCTCGGCCACGGCGCGAACACCGTCACCGGCGAGTACTCGCGCGGCGCGAACGGGTTGTGGATCGAGAACGGTGAGCTCACCCGCCCGGTGCAGGAAGTCACCGTGGCCGGCAACCTGAACGACATGTTGATGCAGCTCGACGCCATCGGAAACGATCTCACCTTCCACGGCTCGACCGGCGCATCGACCATCCGCTTCAAAGAGCTGACCGTCTCGGGGGAGTGACCACACATGGCCGCGAAGAAGATCGTCAAGAAGCCGAAGGCTGCGCGCAGGAAGAAGGTCGAAGCGAAGAGCAAAGGCCTGGGCGCGAAGGAGATGTCGGCGTCGCTCGACGGGCTCGAGCTGGCCAAGCTGATCGAGAGTGACGGCGGCACCATCGTCGGCAGCTACAAAGAGCCGCTCGGCGGCAAACACGTGGTGATCGCCGCCTTGCCGATCGACAAGGTGGAGCCCACGCCCTACCAGCGCGATCGCAGCGAGGCGCACGTGAAGAAGCTCGCCAACGCGATGGAGCGGGTGGGCCGATTCCTCGACCCGATCATCGCGGTGCGGAAAGACGGCCAGTACTGGACTCCGAACGGCAATCACCGCCTGGGAGCGGCCAAGCTGCTCGGCCTCAAGTCGATCGTGGCCCTGGTGATCCCCGAGGAGGACGTGGCCTTTCAGATCCTCGCGCTCAACACCGAGAAGGCGCACAACTTGAAGGAGCGTTCGCTCGAGGTGATCCGCATGTTGCGCGGCCTGGTCGGTGCGAAAGCGGGCAACGAGAGCGACTACATCGGCTTCTTCGAAGAGCCGCACTTCATCACCTTCGGCGCGGCGTACGAGAAGCGACCGCGGTTCTCGGCGGGCGCGTACACCTCGGTGGTCAAACGCCTCGAGGGTTTCCTCGATGAGCCGGTCGACGAAGCGCTCACCTCACGTGAAGCGCGGGCGGATCACCTGCTCAAGTGGGATGACGAAGTGGTGCGCGTGGTCGAGGCGCTCAAGGCCAAGGGCCTGCAGTCGCCGTACTTGAAGAACTACGTGGTCGCGCGCGTGAACTTCCTCCGGTTCAAGAAGGACGGCGAGTTCGAGTTCGACGAGACGATCCAGAAGATGATCGACGCGACCAGGAAGATCGATCCCGCCAAGGTCAACAAGGACGACCTCGCGAAGATGGGCGGCGCTCCGGCGGCCGAAGCGGAGGAATAGCCGAGTCCGTGTGGTAGCGTGTGCGGCTGTTGGCCGCTCGCCGAGGACTCTCCATGTCGTGTCGTCTTTCGATCCTCGTGCTCGCGCTGTTGGGAGCGGGCTGCGGCACCAAGCCGCCTGCTCCCGGCCCGCTGGGACCTGAGACCTGCAACAACAAGGCGGACGACAACGGAGACGGCAAGGTCGATTGCCTCGACCCGAAGTGTTTCGCCGACGTCGCCTGCCGCGGCATGGCCGAACGCTGCGACAACGACATCGACGACAACAACGACACGCTCGCTGACTGCGCCGATCCGCTCTGCGCCGGGCAGTCGTGCGGCTTCGACTGCACCTGCATCGGCGGCCTCGAGGTCATCGGCGGCAGCGGCGGCGGGAGTGGCGGGTCCAACGGCGGCGGCAGCGGTGGATCGGGTGGCGGTGTCTCCACTGGCGGTTCGGGTGGCGGCGTTGCGACGGGCGGCGGCTCGGGTGGCGGCGTGGCGACGGGCGGCGGATCGGGTGGCGGCGCGTCGACGGGCGGCGGCGCTGGTGGCGGCGCGGCGAGCACCGAGCTGAACTGCTCCGACAACATCGACAACGACGCCGACAACGCGACCGACTGTGACGACAGCAACTGCGTCAACGTCACCTGCGGCATGGGCTGCGTCTGCGCGCTCAACCGCAAGACCGAAACCGCTTGCAACGACGGAGCAGACAACGACTTCGACACCCGCTCCGACTGCGCCGACACCGACTGCTTCAACGTCGGCACCGAGAACTGCACCGACGGCGTCGACAACGACTGCGACCGCGCGATCGATTGCGGCGACAGCAGCTGTTCCAGCTCGCCCGCGTGTGCAGCGCTCCAGGACGGCAAGCCCTGCTTGAGCGATGGCCAGTGCGCAGGCAACAAGTGCTTCACCGAGGCCCTCACCGGCACGCCGAACGGCGCGTGCTCCAACGCGAGCCCCTGCACCGTGGGCTCGAACGCTGGCTGCAATGGGGGGCTGTGCCGCTCGGCGGGGGGAATCAACACCTGCTACGCCCGCTGCACCGGAACGGGGATCTCGGGGTCGGGCGCTTGCCGCGCGGGGTTCATCTGCACCGACACCGATACCAACGTGAGCAACGGCAACAACTACTGCACCCCGGCCTGCGCAGACTCGGCGGAATGCTCCGGTTCGGGCAGCGGTTACGGGTGCAATCCGTGGAGCAAGCGCTGCGGCAACGTCGATCGGAGCCTGGGCCGTTATGGAGCGCCGTGCACGCAGAACGCCCAGTGTGAGACTGGCCTGTGCGTCACCGGGCCCGACTACCCGGGCGGGTACTGCGTCGGCTTCTGCCGGGGCGACACGAAGAACTGTGCCAGCGGCGGCATCTGCAGCTTCGAGCCCTCCTACCAGGACAACTTCGGCATTTGTTTTCAGTCCTGCGTCACCAGCGGTTCGTGCCGTCAGGCCGAGCGCTACAACTGTTGGGGCCCGGCGAGTGACCCGGTCGGTACCTGCCGTTGCCTCACGCCCGGCGAGTACAGCGCCAGCAACTGCGGTCTGTGCTGCTCCAACACCTGCAGCTTCGGCACCTGTGATTGAAGGAGAACTTTGAGTTCAACTGTCCTCGTCGTCGATGACGACCGCGCCAACCTCGAATCGGTCTGCCGCATCTTCCAGAGAGAAGGGGTGGCCACGCTGAGCGCTGCCAACGGCCAGGAGGCGCTGGAGCACCTGCGCAAGCCCGAGGTGGGCATCATCGTGTCCGACCTGATGATGCCGGGGGTCGACGGCCAGGCGCTGCTGCGCGCCGCGCGGGCGATGCGGCCCGACGTCGAGGTGGTGCTGATGACCGCCTACGCCACGGTGGAGACCGCCGTCGCCTCGATGCGTGACGGCGCGTACGACTTCATCACCAAGCCGCTCAAGCGCCACTCGCTGGTGAAGGCGGTGCAGAAGGCGATGGAGAAGCAGGCCCTCGTCGCCGAGAACCGCGACCTCAAGGCCCAGCTCGCCGCGCTCGGCCCGCGTTCGCTGGTCGGCCAGTCACCCGCGTTCCGGGCGTTCATGGATCTGCTCAAGCAGGTCGCCCCCACCACGGCCACCCTGCTGCTGCTCGGCGAATCGGGCACCGGCAAGGAGCTCGCGGCGCGCTTCATTCACGAGGCCAGCCCGCGGGTGAAGGGCCCCTTCGTCGCGGTCAACTGCGCGGCGCTGCCCGAGAGCCTGTTGGAGGCCGAGCTGTTCGGTCACGAGAAGGGCGCGTTCACCGGCGCGGTGGCGAAGAAAGAGGGCCGCTTCGAGCGCGCGCATGGCGGCACGTTGTTCCTGGATGAAGTCGGGGAAATGAGCGCGTCGGCGCAGGTGAAGCTGCTGCGCGTGTTGCAGGAGGGCGAGGTCGAGCGGGTGGGCGGCACGCAGACCATCAAGGTCGATACGCGCGTGGTCGCGGCGACCAACAAGGATCTGCAACGCGAAGTGCAGGAAGGCCACTTCCACAAAAATCTCTATTTCCATCTCAACATAATCAAAATACACATTCCTTCACTCACTTCACAACAAAAAAACGTGCCATTGCTGGCT
>JANODF010000555.1:0-1632 GCA_031412555.1 Archangium sp.
GATCTGCGCCGGCAGGATGGGCGTGAGGCCCTCCACCGCTCCGTTCCAGCTCGATCGGTCCACCGCGTTGGCGCCGATGCGGAGCACAGACGGACCGAGCAAACGGAAGAGCCTGATCAGCGCGGCGTTGTCTCCGTCGAATAACGGCACGGTGAGCTTGGTCTTCTCATAGCTCAGGCCTGCGTAGCGGCTGTCCATGCTCGCGGCCGTCTCGACGATTCGAAAGCTCACCGTGGCCCGCACGTCAGCGGCTGCCGGAGGGGGTGCGGGCGGTGGGCGTGATGGTGGGACGGTGTCTGTACTGTCGCTACCGCATCCGGTGACCATCGGCAACAGCGAGACGCCGAGGAAAGCGGAAGTCTTCATCAGCAGACTGCGCCGTGTCAGCTTCAGCGACGTGGCGTCGGTGGCATTATCGGGGACATTCGCCGTTGCGCCTGAAGAGGGACCCTCGGACATGCTCCTTCTCCTTCGTCACTGCCGGTGTTGTCGACCGTCAGCCCGGGCACTTTGCGAAGTTCAGAGGAATCGAGCGTTCCAGCGGGGTCTCCGCCGACGAGCCGCCGACGTGGACGGTGAACTGGCCGTTCGGCGTGACCCAGTTACCGTCTGCCCACGCCTTCAGATCCTCTGCGTTGGCTGGCGCGAAGTAGGAGAACGGATGGCTGGAGGCCGCGCAGTCGATCTTCACTGAAACCCGTTGGGTCGCGCCGGGCTGCAGCTCGACCTTCTGGAAGGCGGCGAGCCGCTTCGACGGCTCGGCCGCTTCGGCAGGCAGCGTCAGGTAGACCTGCGAGGCCTCCTTGCCGGCACGCTTTCCGGTATTGGTGATCGTGTACTCGACCGTCAGCACAGTCTGGCCCGCGGCGTTGCTCGATGGTGTCAGGTTCAGGTCGCTGTAGGCGAACGTCGTGTACGACAGTCCGTGCCCGAACGGGAACACCGGCTTCACGTTCCGCGCCAGGTACCAGCGATACCCCATCTGCAGATTCTCGTTGTAGTGCGTGACCAGTTGGGGGGAACCGTCGGGCTTGGTCCCGCCTTGTCCGCCGCCGAGCCCGTTGTTCTCGCGCGCGCCGGGATACTGCGCCTCGGTCGCGTAGGCCGCCTCTTTGGCGGTATTGCCGAAGGTGACGGGCAGTTTGCCCGATGGGTTGGTGACACCGAACAGCACATCAGCCACTACATTGCCGTCGTCCTGGCCCGGGTGCCAGGCCTCGACCACGGCACGCGCGTTCGGCAGCCAGGGCATGAGCACCATGCCGGACGTCTTCAACACGACGACGGTGTTCGGGTTCGCTGCCAGGACACGCGGGACGAGCGCCTCTTGATTCGTGCCGTTGATCGTCGGCAACGACAGCGTCGTCTTGTCCCAGGTCTCCCGTGGGTTGTCGCCGACCATCACGATCGTGACGTCGGCTGCTCTAGCCGCCTGGACCACCGCGTCGATGTCGTCACCTTCCTGATAGGTCACCGACGCGCTGGAGCCCAGCGCCTTCAGCGTGTTCTCAAGCCCCTGCTTCGGGGTAACGGTGTAGGGCGTCACGACAGCGGAGACTTCGTCTCGATTGCCGCCACGTGGAGGAAACGTCGCCGCACCGGCGAACCAGTCGGCGCCGACCACAGCGACGG
>JANODF010000556.1:0-6709 GCA_031412555.1 Archangium sp.
AGTGACAGCAGCGTCGGCCCGACGCACATGCTTCTCAGTCTTTCGTCGCCCGCGATGAACACATCCCCATGGGGCCGAAACTACAATCGCCATACTTGGGACCTCAACGGCTCGCAGTTCACAAACATTGTCGACACCGGGCTCAGTCGACCGATGGTGGCCGACATGTTCGACGCGCTCATCTGCTCGGGCGTCGCGCCGGCCGTCATCAATGCTGCGACTTCGCCTACGGCCAACTACCCGTATCCGTCTGCGAGCCCGATCTGCCCAGGCGGCGCCTGCAGCGGCTGCAGAGATGGCTCAGGTTCCTGCCAATCAGGTACGACAGGAAGTGCGTGCGGCGTCTTTGGTCTTCAGTGCACGACGTGTCAGTCAGGCGAGAGTTGCCTGGGAGGGCAGTGCGTCCCCTCCTGCTCTGCGACATGCAGCGGGTGCTGTGACCCTAGCGGACAATGTTTGACTGGCGGCTCCACGGTCTCGTGCGGCAGCAGTGGCTCAATGTGCCTCGCCTGCGCCCCCCAGGAATCCTGCATCGCAGGGAGGTGCGCTCGAGCGGCAGGTGCCGCCTGTGGTCAGAGTTCGGAATGCGCGAGCAACTTGTGCCTGCTCGACTTCGGGAGCAGCACGCAAGGTCACTGCCGAGATTCCTGCACCCCAGGCAACAACACGTGCGGGTCGGGTTTGACGTGCATGGGTCTCACGTCAGGTGGTGCGTGTGTCGCCCTGGCGACTGCGAGTTCTCAGTGGAGGATCTTCATTCGCTCAGCCCAGGTCCGCTCGCTCTCCTTCGACACCATCGGTGCCCCTGACCCCTACGCGTGCGTGACTACCAACGCGGTGGCAACGGCGTGCAATGGCTATGTGTCAGACACCTACAACCCGGTCTGGACCAGCTACGTCGGGTCGGGCACCTATTCGTGGTCGGACCTCGCGAGCACCACGATCGGCTTCTTTGATGACGACTCGCCGTTCGGCCCGGACTCCATCGACACCATCTCTCCCTTCGACTTGCGATGTCTTTGGCGCGACTACTCATGCGCAGCAACCGTTGACCGCTCGTCAGTTTCCGGCGCCGGCTTGAACTCCTTCACCGTCCGGATGGACCCACAATGAGCAACCCAATGCGAACTGCCCTTCTAGCCGCGGTAGCCCTTGTCGCGTGCGCCAAGCCGGAGGTCGTCCCGGCGGCGCCGGTCGCCAGAGTTGACGCTCATCACGGTCGCTCGCCCGTGACGATACGCTGGACCCAACTCAAGCTGGGCCAAGGGGCTGCGGACCTCGAATTGGAGATCGAGAAGCTGATTCCTCTTGAGCAGGATCTGAAGGTGAGTCTTCTAGCTCCTCCGGGTGTGACACTTGAGCCCGCATCTTCGTCTTGGATCGTCTTCGCCAAAGACGTGGGTGTGACAAAGCGGGCCATCCGCGCTCGTTGGGTTGAACTACCAAGGGAGGATCTCTTCGCGGTCGCCGACTCACAGGGCAACTCAAACGGCGTTCGTGTGACAGCTCCGTATCGGTTTGGTCGCGTGGAGGCCGTGACTTCCAGTCCCGCGATTGGCGCGCCCGTTGAGATCGGGAATCATCGAATTGGAACTCCCGTCGATCTATCCAAGCCCTGATCCAGCCTGTCGTCGCCTAGTGTTTGCAAGCAACAGATATACGTGAGGTCAACGTGCCCCAAGTCCCGCCTCACCTCTCTTGGCTCTCTGACACAGGAAGTTCGATCGTATGCTCCGATGCAACCAAAGTGAGTGTTTGGCGTCTCAACTGGGTGAACGAAGCCGCCGGAGGCGCCCCGATCCTTTCATCGTGGGCCAATCACATTCGTGCTCAGTACTGTCTTGATGCCGAGATAGACAAACTTCGAGCCGGAACTGGGCTTTCGCGTAGCGAGTATCTACTCAAGTTCAAGTTCCCGAGTACCACGGACCTTGGCCCAGGGATTCGTTCGGGTGATTTCGGTGAACTCCTGACCATAGATTTCGTAGAGCACGTCCTCGGCTATTGGGTGCCTAAGACGAAGTTCTCTCGAAAGCAGGTGCGCGACGAATCGACCAAAGGCTGCGATATCATCGGATTTAAGCTTGCGGACGCCGCAGGAGGCCCTGCCGACGAAGTGATAGTCTTTGAAGCCAAAGCGCGTTTGACCACTACGTTGGCAATCGCACTCTCGAAGGCGATCGAATCCGCGGTGAAAGACCCATTGCGCCTACCTGAGTCGCTTAATGCGATCAAACAGCGATTGATTGACGTTCAGGATGAAGCGGGCGCTGCCACAATTGCTCGGTTTCAGGATGCGGTAAGTCGTCCATTTGTACAGATCCAAGGCGCGAGCGCGATATCGAATCACTCGCCGATTCCAATCACAACCCAACTGCCCGCAGGCAACGGATATAGGCTGATCGCCATTGGCGGGGAAGACCTGATGAGTTTGGTCAATCGCCTATACGCGCTCGGAGCAAGCAATGCCTAGTAGTGCCGCAATTGAGTTGCTGGCTTCCACTCGCGCCAAGGCCAAGATGGTCGAGTTTCAGGTGCCATCCGAAGCACACGAAACATTTCGCGACCCGGCAGACCTCTTCGGTCTGACAATTGGGCTATTGGGTGATCACGCTGCGGCAGCGAATCGTCGCGCACAGGCCGGGACGGCCGCGTCTTCATCCGCAGCGACGTCGGACGTGCACTTTGCGGTCCGATTCTTCGAGGCGTTTCGCGTAGCGCGGCTGTCGCCGACGATCGGCGACTACCTCGCGCTAATTGGCAGTGCAGGATTCTATTTGGCTGACCTGCCGGGAAGCTCACGGGTGCTTGCAAATGTCGCCTCATTGAACCTCGCGCCAGAAGCTGGTCCCCTTGGCAAGGTGCTCCTGGGCGTCCTACTCGAAGACGGGAACGCAAATATAGGTGACACTCATCCCCTAATAACAAGCCTCAACGGATTCTTCCGACTGAGTGTGAACGCAGACGCGTGTCTACTTGAGGCGCGGTACCTTCGGACGCAAGCGTATGAAAGCGGGACGGCGCGCGAACTGTTGCTCGCAGATACGATTGAATCTGTCGTTCGAGCCAGGTTACACAATTCCACGCGCGAACTCTTGGCTCGATACTCGGGGCTGGGGTTGTCGGCCTGGGCCAGTGCGCTCACTAAAGACGCATTCCCGCGCGAGCTTTGGCCTGCACAGAAACTCTTAGGCGAATTTGGCATCTTATCGGGCGAGTCTGCTGTTGTTCAGATGCCAACGAGCGCAGGCAAGACGAGAGCAATCGAAATGGTCGTGCGCTCCGCATTTATTGCAGAGCGCACCCGTATGGCGATCGTAGTTGCCCCGTTTCGCGCGCTGTGCCACGAAATTAGCGAAGCGCTGCGGTCTGCCTTTCGCGATGAGACTGTCGACGTCGACCTCTTGGGTGATGCCATGCAGGACGATTTCACCAAACTTCTTTTAGACGCAAATCGTTCCGTGTTGGTTATGACGCCTGAGAAACTCCTGTTCGTGCTTCGGCAGGCGCCTGAGATTGCGTCGCAAATCGGCCTGATCGTGTATGATGAGGGACATCAGTTCGATACCGGCCGACGGGGCGTTACTTACGAATTGCTGGTGTCCTCGCTTCGCGTTCTCCTCGCAGCGACTGCTCAGACGCTCTTGATTTCCGCCGTGCTGCCGAACGCAAAGAAGATCAGTTCATGGCTCCTTGGCTCAGAGTCCCGCGTGGCAGATGGGGTTGGTCTCCAACCAACTGAGCGCACGCTTGCGTTCATGAGCTGGCCTGCACGCGGAGCCCAGCTGCAGTTTGTCGACAAGGTCAAGATTGACGTTGACGAGTTTTTTGTTCCTCGCGTCGTGGAAGTCCAAGAACTGGGTGCTCTTAAAGGAGAACGGAAGAAGCGCGTCTTTCCGGAAAAGCAGAACACGAGGAGTATGGCGCTCTATCTCGCGGACAAATTGGTCCCGAACGGCGGGGTCGCAATCTTTTGCGGGACAAAAGCGACGGCGGTGTCCGTCGCAAAATTAGCAAGAGACGTGACGCTTCGTGGTGGCCTTTCTGCTCCTCTCAAAGCATCAAACCAAGAGGAGGTTGGCCGTCTGTGGCGGCTCTTTGCGGACAATCTCGGAGAGGAAGCCGACGTAAGCGCCGCCGCTCGACAGGGGGTTATGAGTCATCATGCCGGCCTACCTCATGGAATTCGCATGGCCGTTGAGTATGCGATGCGAAAGGCGCATGTGCGATTGATTGTCTGTACTTCGACGCTTGCGCAGGGTGTAAATATTCCTGTTCGATATCTCATTGTTACTGGCGTGACTCAGGGCGCGCAGGCGATGCGAGTTCGCGATTTCCACAATTTAATGGGCCGAACAGGTCGTTCTGGAATGCACACAGAAGGCTGTGTCGTATTTGCGGACTCAGATATCTACGATCTACGCACAACGTATGGCGGTATGCGGAGGTGGGCGTCGTTTCGCGAGTTGCTTGATCCGGTGAACTCTGAAGAATGCCTCAGCAGTTTGCTCCTGGTTTTGAAGCCACTTGTCAACGAGCGTGGTGAAGAGGTTTCCGAGGTAAATCCACTCGATCTAGTAAATCTCTATATCCGGCACGGCGATGGATGGATGGATTCGGTCGCGGAATTGGTTCCCGAAACGAGTGCCAAGCGCGCCTTCATGCAGGAGGAACTTTTGATGCGCGCAGGTGTTTTCGGTGCGATTGAGTGCTTTCTCATGGCGCACTGGGAGATTATTAACGACAGTTCGAGTTTGGCGGAGGGTGCCCATCGACTGGCTGAGCAAACACTTGCGTATGCGCTTGCGGACGGCGTTGAGCGCCAAGGCCTAGAAGAAATGTTCGCCGCTTTGGCAAATCGTGTTTTGGTTGCAGTTCCGGATTCGGAGGATCGGGTCCGCTTTTCCAAGCTGGTGTTTGGTGTTTCCGAGTCACTTCGTGTCCGAGCTTGGGTCACCGAAAACATGGACGCGTTGCGCGTTGCTGCTGATGATTCCGCCATGTCGAATGCTATTTGGGGTTTGCTCGAGTCCGAGATTCCGAACCCACGCTTTCGCAAGCTTCGGCCGCGATCATGCGCTCGGTCTCTCTACGATGGATGGTTGCGTGGTTCCTCCTTCAGTGATCTTCTCCTCGATCTAGCGCAGAACGGCGCACGCATCGGAGATGGTGCCAAGCCTCGAACGCCAAAGATTGAAGACGTGGTTGACATCACTGAAGGTGGATTCGGTTTCGACGCGATGCTTTTTGTTACTGCGGTCCGCGAGTTTGTAGCTGGGTTGGCTGGGGATGATGCGGAGGAGTTGGATCGTCGGCTCGACCAGTTTCAAAGCCGGTTGCGCAACGGCTTGGAGTCGAAGGCGGCCGTCGTGGTCTTTGAAGCAGGGCTCTCGGATCGATTCTTGGCGATGAAGATCGCGGCGATGTTTCCATCGCTTATCGATCAGGCCTCATTCGTTGAGCAAATAAATGATGAGCGAGCAAGGTTGCTTGAATTTCTTTCGCTGTATCCGAGTTACTTTTCGTCGGTTGTGAGTGATTTGCGCTAGTGGCTTCTGTATCGCAGGGGGAGGTTGGCGTGCGCGCCAAGTAGTGCGCGCCTTCAGTTTCTGTTGCCCTCACGCAATACAGCGTCGGCTGCTAGAGAAGCGGGGGCAGCCAACTGCAGGACCAGTCGAGCTGGCAGGGGTCGAAGTCGAGTTCCTGGCCGTTGGTTGCGACGTAGCGGATCATCTGGTTGATCAGCAGGGCTCCGAGGTCGAACGGCTCTTCGGGTTTGGGCTGAGGGAAGCCGTGCGTGCCGAGCGGATCCATCATCGGGAAGAGCTGCGCGCTGATTCCGCCACCCTGTTCCGGTGTGTTGCGACGCACGATGCGGAGGGGCGGGGTGAGGCGGGGCGCGTCGAAGCCGTCTCCGGCTGCTGAGAGGTTCGCGAGGTTGTCGATGTCCATCAGCACCGGCTTGCCCATCGTGTCGAGGTGGCGGCGGGAAGACTCCGTGCCTTCCACCACGCCCGTATCGAGCAGCAGCTGGTCGACCGACTTGCCGTAACGATCATCGACGTCCTTGAAGTTCACCAGGCCTGCGGCTCGCGCCATCATCACGCCTGACGCCGTCGGCACCCCGGGGTCACCCAACGTGTTGATGTAGAACGCCCGCGTCGAGACCGTCTCGCCCGTGCCGTACGTCAGCGTGCGATCGCCGTGCATGAACGGAGCGGTGTTCGCCGGGTCGGCTCCTTCGAGCGCCACCTGGGCCAGGCCCAGCATGCGGCGCAGCTCCGGGTTGCCGCGGCGCAGACCAAAACCATCCGTCACCGCAATGAACTCGCTGCCCGCCTCGAACGTCTTGCCCTGCCACTTCACCGCCTCCGCGAAGGTGTTCAGCTTCTCCAGCGGCTCACCTTCCGGCACGCAGCCTTCCCGCTTCTGCGGCGCGAGCTCCCCTTCGTAGAACGACAGCTCCAACCGGTGACCCTTGTCGCTCGGCACCGCCACTCGCATGCGCCCACCCGCCTGCACGCGCGCGCAACGCCACTCACCACTGTCCAGATTTCGCAGCACCGCGATGCTGCCCACCTTCGGCGTGATGCTCAGCGTGCCGACCTTCACTTCCTTGTATTCCACCAGATCAGGCGCGGCCTCGTAGACCACCCCATCCCTCAGCAGCACCAGCGGCGCCATCATGCGCAACACCATCGCGTCGCGC
>JANODF010000557.1:0-4998 GCA_031412555.1 Archangium sp.
TTCGATGGCCAGCGTGTTCGACAGACCCACCAGGGCCAGCTTCGCCGCCGAGTAGTTGGCCTGGCCGAAGTTGCCGTAGATGCCGGCGGCCGACGCCGTGAAGAGGATGCGGCCGTAGCCCTGCTCCTGCATGTACGGCCAGGCCGCGTGACTGCAGCGGAAGGCGCCGTTGACGTGCACGCGGAAGATGAGATCCCAGTCTTCCTTCGTCATCTTCTTGAAGCTGACGTCGCGCAGAATGCCGGCGTTGTTGATCAACACGTCGATGCGGCCGAACGCGTCGATCGCCGTCTTGATGATCTTGTCGCCGTCTTCCACCGAGTCGTAGTTCGCCGTGGCCGTACCGCCCTCGGCCTTGATCTCTTCGACCACCTTGTCCGCCGCTGCCGAACTCTTGCCGCCACCCGTGGAGGTGCCGCCGAGATCGTTGACCACCACCTTCGCGCCCCGCTTGCCGAAGAAGAGCGCGTGGCTCCTGCCGAGGCCTGCGCCTGCGCCGGTGATGACGACGACCTTTCCATCGAATCGAAGCTCAGAACCCATGGGGACACCTCGTGAACAGCGTGGATGTGACTTTGGAGCAGAAAGTTGATTCCAGAGTCAATATCCGTCGGAGGGTAAAAGTAACCGCGCTGCCTCGGCTGACCCACCCCCCACGCAAGAATGGCGGGCTGCTGGTTCAGGCACGCCCGATGCTTTGAGGTGGGGCGTGCTCGCCGCGCTCCTCATTTCGCTGGTGGCCGCCGCCGAAAAGCCGGCAGCCCTCCAGCTCTGCGTGCAGCTTCCCGAAGGCGTCGCACTTTTTGCCAGCTCGCCTCAGCCGCACATGCGTGCGTTGGCCGACGGCACGTGGATGCTCGACTTCGACTTCACGCTCAACGGGCACCCGGCCACGCGCCTCACGAAGAGTGGCGCCGATTGTTTTCGCGCGTGGACGCCGGCCGAGAAGGTGAGACGGGTGGCCTTCGACTTCAGCCGGATGCCGCTGAACCTGGTCAATCAGGTGCGGCCCCTCGACGTGCAGCTCAAGGCGGATCTCTGGAGTGACGGCGGCAAGGTGGTCATCGAACGAGCGGCGTGGTCGAGCGCGCAGAACAAGACCACCGGCGCCCTCACGCTCAAGCGCAACGGTGTGGTGATGACCGACCTGAACCATCTGCCCGCGGGCCAATACACGGCGGACTTCACCCCCGCGCCGGTCCCGAAGATCGACTGCCCCATCGCGCTCTCGGTGGTCGGCGTGGGCACCGTGCGCGCAGACCGCAATCCGACGCTCTTCCGCGAACGCATCGAGCAGTACCGGCTCGACCTGTTGCCCACGGTGATCAAGAACAACCGCCTTCAGTGTGATCCCGCAGAAGCCGCACAGGTGAGGGTGGAATTGCGTGACGGCGTGTTCCGCAATCCGCTCTCACCTGAGATCGCCCGCGTGAAGCTCGAGGAGAAGGAGGCGAAGTACCAGGTCGAGCTCGATGGCCAGGTGCTTCCGTTCACCGAAGGCATGCCACTGGAGATCGGCCCGGGTCAGGCGCTGGTCTTCGTCTCCCTCGCCCTTCGGGAGAGGGTCGGCGTGAGGGAATAGGTATAGTCCCCGCTCGATGTCTGACGAGCGACTCGACGGTCCACGCGCAGAAGCTTTCCTCTCGGCCGCGATGTCGCTCGCGAGAGAAGCGGCCACCTCGCCCACCTGGTTCGAGCTCTCGGTGCGAGCCCTGGAAGCGGCCTATTCCGAACGGCCGCTGCTGGCTGCGCCCACGCTGGTGTTCGATCTCACCGCCTTGCTGCACGGAGAGCGGCTGCTGCCGGTACCGCCGCCCGGCCTCGAGCCCGTGCGCGAAGCGATGCGCGGCTACGAAGATCACGTGCTGGCCCGGCTCACTGCCGATCGAAGGTGGACACGGCTGACCGAAGCCGTTGCCGGTCTGCCCAAAGAATTGCGCGCGCCCGCGGTCGGCCTGGTCACCGCGCAGCTGCTCGCGCGCCTGAAGCTCGGCGTGGGCACCGGCGTGAGCACGGGCCTGGTGCGCCGCTTCGCCACCCGGCCGCCCGAAGAAGTGCTCGAGGCCGGCCGCGCCGCGCTCTACGACGAAGAGCTCGCGGCGCGCATCGTGGAAGGTTTGAACCAGCTCTCTCGCGCTGCACGCAGAACGCGCGAGCTGCTCAGCGACGCGGAAGTGTTCCTGATGGAGAACCTCGCCGCGCTCAAGGGACTGGCGGCCCGCGTCTCGCTCGCCCAGCTGGCCGAAGTGGCGCAGGCGGTCGACGAACACCTGCCGACCCGGTTGCGGGGCCAGGTCTTCGAAGACGGCGACGCACCCACCTCACTCGAAGAAGACTCGGCTTATCCGGTCGGCGGCTTCTCCAGCATCAGCACGCAAGGCAGCGTGGAGAACCTGGTCACCAGCGAGCTCATCTACATGGAGCAGGGCGACGACCCCGAGTCGCGGCCCGATCTCTTCGACGTGCGTTTCGTCGAAGGCGAGCTGCTCTATTACGCGCGTGATGAGTCGGTGGCAGTCCGCAAGAAGCGAACGCTGGTGCTGGTGTTCGACGCCTCGCTGCAACGGTGCCGGGTGAAGGATCCCGGTGAGTCGTATCAGCGCTTGATGTGGCTGCTCGGCTCGGTGACCGCGCTGGTGCGCAAGCTCTCGGAGTGGCTCAACACCGAAGCGCTGCGTTTCGAGCTCATCTTCATCAGCGACGCGGAAGACGTGGCCCTCAGTGAAGAAGAAGGGGTGCTCTCGTTGCTGCTGCGCGAATACCGCGAGCGGGGGCAGGTCGACGTGCACCGCACCGATTCGTCACTGGCGGCGATCAGGATGGCGCGTGAAGCGCATCGGGGCAGGGCGCGCGTGATGTTGTTCGCCACCAAGATTCCTTCAGGGCTCGAAGGTGACGCTGCGCCCGACGCCATCATCGACGCGAGTGGTCCGCGGCCCCGGGTGCACTGGGCGGAAGCGACCACCGAACGTGAGCCGACCACGGCCAATGCAGTTGAAGCCTGGGCCGAGACCACCCGGCAGCTCCTCGATGGCCTGCTGAAGCGCCGGTGACCATGCATCGGAATGCACCGTTCGCCCCGAGAGCAGCTCTTCTGGGGAACAGCCCACACCGGTCCCCCCGAGCGGAGTCGAGGGGTCACTTGGCATCTCGACTGCGGTCGATGCGAACGGTGGGTGTGTTCCTCGTGTTGGTGTCTTCCGTCGCGTTCGCCCTCGAGCCGAAGGTGCAGGTCAAAGACGTCTCGCTCGGAGGCAACCGATACTCCGTGGTGGCCACTGTCGAAGGCCCGGCGCTGCCGGTGACCATCAGCCTCGAGACCGGCGCGGCCTATGAGAACTGCACGCCTTCCGTACCCCTGCCGATGCGGCGCCTGATCACCAGAGCTGGCGAGAGCGTGCTCCTCGAGGTGAAGCAGGCGACCGCGGGGCAACGCTGGCGCTGCGCGTACACCTTCAAGACGCAGCTCGGAGATCTCGATCGCACCGCGCCTGAAGACTGCTCCGCGGGTCTGCCCTTTCGGCCCACTGGCGGCTTCCGGGTGATTCAAGGTTTCGACGGTGCCCTCACGCACCAAGATCGGGTTCGCCACGCGCTCGACTTCGCGATGCCCGAAGGCACTCCGGTGCTGGCGGCGCGAGACGGTGTGGTGACGTGGATTCAGGACGACGAACGAGATGGCACCCGCTCCGGCGGCAATCTGGTCAGCGTGCTGCATCGTGACGGCACTCTGACGCAGTACGCGCACCTCAAACGCGGCTCCGTGGTGGTGAGAGACGGTCAGTCGATCTCCCGCGGCTCGGTGATCGCGCAGTCGGGCTCCACCAACGACACGCCCGTGGCGCCTCACCTGCACTTCGAGGTGTTCGTGAACCCGGGCAACGAGCGCAAGACGTTGCCCTTCACCATGTCGCTTCCGGGGGGCTCCTGCCGGGTTCCCAAAGAGGGCGAGCAGTTCTAAGGGCCGACGTCACCGGTCTCCCCGAGCCCAGTCGAGGGGCTACTTGCCGCACGAAGCGGAGGTGGCATCTCGACTGCGCTCGATGCGAACGGGGTAGTTTGTTCCTTCGGAGGAAATCGCCGGCGAAGCCGGTCCCTGCTCGGGAGGACCTCGGGGCGAACGGTCGACCCATCATTGGTGGGAAGGGACCGGCGGGGAGCCGTGTTACATCCCACCCCGATGAGGCGGCTCTTCGACCGGCTGCGCCGCGTATTTCCGCTCCGTGCTGGCGCGCTCATTCTGCTCGCCGCCGCGGCGGCCCTCGTCTTTCTCTGGGCGCCCCAGGAAGCCGACTTCCTGCTGTACCCGGCTGGATTGGTGGCCTTGTTGTTGGTGGTCGTCTGCACCGTGCTCGTGGTGCTGGGCACGTGGTCGCTGCGCCGCGCGGTGAAGGCGCTCGCGGTCTCGGTGCCCGAACGACTCGAGACCACGCGCGCCACGGGCACTGGGTTTCGCATTCCATCGCTGGGCCGCTGGCTGGTGCTCGACGTCGGCCTGAGCTGGGTCGAGCCGTCGGGTCTCGAGGTGAAGCTCGAGCCGCTCGACGGCCAGCTCGCCGAAGTGGTCACCGCGAAGGAGCGAGGCCGTTACACCCGCATCGTGCGCCGCTTCACGGTGGAAGACGTGTTCGGCCTGACCCGCTCGAGCTTCGACGTGGAGTGGACCGTCGCGCTCGCCATCACGCCCGCGTCTGCGAAACAGGGCGCGCAGCTCGCCGCTGGTCGTTCGCAAGGTGAGACCCTGGCCAATCCCGCGGGGCGCGCCGAAGGCGATCTCGTGGAGATGCGGCAGTACGCCTACGGCGACTCGATGCGCCACGTGTTGTGGAAGGTCTATGCACGTTCGCGCAAGTTGCTGGTGCGCATGCCTGAGCGTGCGCTCGCTCCGGGCCCCATCAGCGTCGCCTTCTTCGTGGCAGGCCCTGACGACGAAGCGAGTGCGGGCGCTGCGCGGCTGTACGTCGAAGCGGGTCTGCTCGGCGCCGATCTGCTCTTCAC
>JANODF010000558.1:0-17052 GCA_031412555.1 Archangium sp.
GAAGGCACCATCGTCACGTTCGACATGCTGGTGCAGCGCTCGATGCCCTCGCGGTTCATCACCAGCTCGATCATCAAGCCCGACTCGGCCTCGTACATCATCGGTCAGTCGCTCAACGTGGCGGTGCAGCGCGGCGACACCTTGTTGTGGAGCCAGTTCGAGCAGATGCCCATGAAGGGGAAGACCGTGCTCAGCCTGAAGCAGGACGTGGCGGAGGGGACGGTGCTCGTTCGCGAGATGATCGAAGAGCACCAGGTGCCCGAGGAGGTGGCGACCAAGTCGGTGGTGAAGCCTCACGCCATCGCCCACGTGCTGGGTCACAGGGTGAAGGCGCCCATGCAGAAGGGCGATCTGCTGCTGTGGAGTCAGATCGCCGATCAGCTGGAAGACGAACCGGGTTCCCTGGCCTTCGAAGAGATCGTGAAGGTCGCCATCGAGCATCACGATCAGCTGGCGAAGTGCGAGAAGCTGAGCGGCCGCGACCTCGATCTGCACCTGACCTGGAAGGTGACCGCGGGCGGCACTCCGTACAACGTGGAATCGGCCCAGGAAAAAGACAACCCGGCGACGAAGTGTCTGGTGAAGGAGATCGCGGGCTGGAAGTTCCCCGAACGCTCCGTGCCGACGTTGAACATCGACTTCCCCGTGCGACTGGCGCGGTGAGGTTTCGCTGAGAAGGCAGCGGGCCGGCGGGTGCGTACCGTGCGCCGCACATGCGAACGCCGCTCATCGTCCTTTTCTCTCTCGAAATCCTCGCCTGCGGTGCCCCGATGCCGGTGCCCGATGCGGGCTCACCTGACTCCGGCACACCCGACGCGGGTTCTGCTGACGCCGGGTCCTTCGTGTGCCGGGGGAGCGGCGCCTGCGCAGGTCTCACTGAAGAAAAGTGCGTGACCCTGGAGGCGGCCGATGCGGGCTGTGCCATTCGGCGTCGAGGCGTCTGCGGCGATCGCGGCACCTGTCAGGGCACCACCATGAGCGCCTGCACCGCCAGTGGCGCGTGTGTCTGGAGCGGCACCAGTTGCTCGCGTGCCAGCTGCAACACCCAGACGGTGGAGGCGACCTGTCTCTCGATGTTCTGCGTCTGGACGAATCTCTTCGATCGCTGCGAGGGCGCTTCGTACGACTGCGCATCGGCGGCCAGCTCGCTTTCGCCTGCGAATCCCGCCCAGGGCTGCGCCGCGCTCGGCACGTTGGGGATCGCCTGCATGCCGTGAGCTGGTGAGGTTTCGCTGCGATGTTCCAGCAGCCGCCGACGCGTAGCTTGGTGCGAATGCGAATCGCTCCGCTGCTCGTCGTCCTGATGTTGGCCGGTTGTCCCACGCCCCCTGTCACGGGAACCGGAGGCGGAGGTGGAGGCGAAGTGTTGGGCGGAGGCTTGGGGGGCGGTGCCACAGGCGGCGGAACCGTGGCCACGGGGGGAGGAGGCGGTGCGACCGGTGGAGGCGGTGCGACCGGTGGAGGCAGCGCCACGGGCGGCGGGGGGGCCGCCGAAGAGTGCATCACCGGGGACGGGCCGGACTGCGCTGACCCGAGCACCCTGCGTACCTGCTTCGGTGGCTTCTGGAGCAACACCCCCTGCACCAACGGCCGCCGCTGCGTCGCTGATGCGGGCACGCCGTCTTGCCGCTGCATCCGCACCGGTGAACGGCGCTGCTTCACCGACGACGACATCTACGAGTACGACTCCTGCGACAACCGCCTCACGCGCGTGAGTGACTGCTCGCTGGCGGCCGGTGAACGTTGCCTGGTGTTCGACGACGGCCCGCGCTGCAGCCGACCCATCACCTGCCAGACCGACAGCAACTGCCACAGCACCACCCACTGCGCCGACGGCGGCTGCGTACCCGACGTGTGCGATCCGGCGCCTCCGGGCAATCGCAGCTTCTGCAACGGCCAGACGGTCACCACCTGTCGCGCGAACGGCTCTGGCTACGACACCGTCTCGTGCGATGGCGCCGACGCGGGGCGGGCGTGCGTGACGCTGCCCACCTCGCCGTATGCCGACTGCCGCTGCCTGCCCAACGCGCGCACGGGTTGCGACTCGACCGACATCTACCAGTTCAGCAGCTGCGGACAACGAGGCTCGCTGGTGCGCACCTGCACTGCGCCCGCCGAGTGCATGGACGGCCCCAGCGGCCCGTTCTGTGGGCGCAACACCGGCTGCGTGGCGGACGCTGATTGTTTGACCTCCGAGTTCTGCGGCGCGGGCACCTGCACGCCCCGCACCTGCACTCCGGGCGCGCAGCGCTGTGCCGGCACCCAGGCCCAACGGTGTGACGTTCGCGGTACCGCGTGGGACGTGATCGACGACTGTGTCAGCGGCGAGAGCTGCGTGGTGAGCTCCAACGTGGCGCAGTGCCGGTGCACCCCCAACGCGCGGCAGGGCTGCGTGGGAACGCAGATCTTCTCCTTCGATGGCTGCGGGGTGCAGGGGGCGTTGGTGACCAGCTGCGGCTCGTCACAGGTGTGCGCGGAGTCGGCAGCCACGGCGGCCTGTGTCGCGGCCCCTCCGGCGATGAGCTGCCTGGGCGACACCGCGTGCGGCACGGGCAATCTCTGCATCGACGACGTCTGTGCGCGCCGGGCCTGTACGCCGGATGCCGTGTTCTGCGCAGCGGGTGACGTGCGCACCTGCGACTCGCGTGGCGCCACCAGTGTGCTCTCGGCGTCTTGTGAAAACGGCGCGACCTGCGTTCAGGGGGCGTGCACGTGCACCCCCAACGCGCGGCTGGGCTGTCTGCAGAGCAACGTGCATCAGTTCGATTCGTGCGGCGCCGTCGGGCCCCAGGTCTCGACCTGCACCGGCGCCTCGCGCTGCGTCGAGCTGCCTTCGGGAGCACTCTGTGCGCTCCCACTCGATGCGGGCACCGCACCTGTCGACGCCGGGGCCGGCTGCACACCCGCCGCGCGGACGGGCTGCTCGTTCGGCGATCTCTGGAGCTACGACAGCTGCAACCGCCCCGAGGCGCTGGTGGAGGACTGCCCCGGGCAGGTGACCTGCAACACCATCGGTGGGCCGGCCGCTTGCCGCAGCTCGGTCGCTGATGTGGGCAGCCCGTACTGGTCGCGCTCGTGCCCGCTCGTGCAAGACGTGGAGAACCCCACCGCGCTCGCCGCCGACTGCCGCTGCTTCCTCAATCGGGGGCCCACCTCGGGCATCCCTCAGTGCGTCGGTCTCAACTACGTGCCCAGCTCCACGCGTTTCGGGGCCGGGCCCGGCATTCGATCCTTGCCCCAGTCACACTTCAACGGAGGGGTGATCGTCGGCCGCGAGCTCCTGGTGGGTGCCGACTGGTCGAGCAGCACCCGCCCGCAGCAAGGTCTGGTGATGGCCGTTCACCTCGACTCGGGCGACCGGCGCATCGTCTCGGGGGCCTTCGATGATCCGGCGAACGGCTACACCCAGGTGGGCTCGGGGCCGTCATTCCACAAGGTGATCGACGTGCAACGCGCGCCTGCGGGCGAGCTGTATGCGCTGTCGGTGCCTAGCACGACCGCCTCGCTCGAGATCGTCCGGGTGGATGCAGCCAACGGCGAACGCACTCTCGTCTGGCGGGCGCGTGACCCGGCGTTCGGCCAGTGCGCCAGCGGTGACCCGGCGCGCCTCGCCGTCACCTACCAGGAGCGCGTCTTCGGGGCCGACGCGAGCGGGCTGTACCTCGCCTTCCGCGGGGCCGGGCCGTACTCGGAGGGCGTGGGCCTGGTGCGGATCGGCTTCGATGGGGCTTCGTGCCGCTTCATCACCCGCTCGGGCGCGGGCGCGCTCAATGCGCATGCGGGCGCTGACATCGGCGGCGGCGTCACGGTCGATCGCGGCTACTACGGCGGCTTCGCGTTGCAGGGCGACCAGCTCTACGTGCTCAACGACGCCTTGCTCGCGCTCTTCCGCGTCGATGTCACCACCGGGCAACGCACGCGCATCTCGAGCGCTTCGACGGCCAATGGCGTGCTCGGTTCAGGGCCCGTCAACCTGGGCGGCATCGGTCAGCGTTGGCTCACCTGGGACAGTGCGCGCAACGTGCTCTGGGCGAGCGGGGTGCTCAGTTATCGCGCGCTCACCGCCGTCGACCCCGGCACCGGCGATCGGGTCGAGGCCTACTGCCGCACCACCAACCCGGTGGTCCCCTGGCGCAACACCTGCCTGGGTGGCGTGCTGGAAGGCGGCTACCAGAACTTCGGCGGCTTCTGGCTCGACCCGGCGAACGGAGACCCCATCGTGGTGCACGAGAACCACTCGTTGGTGCGCGTCGATCTGAGAAACGGAAACTCGATGCGGTTTTCTCAGTAGCGAGAGGCCCCCTCTCCCTTTGGGAGAGGGTCGGGGTGAGGGTCACGGTCTCACCTCGGTGCCCGTCTGGCCCCTCACCCCCTCCCTCTCCCCGAAGGGGAGAGGGAGCACGACTGACCTGTGCTAGTGCGCCCGGCGTCATGCCGGCCCTCGTCGAACTGCGTCTGCCAGATGGGAGCACCGCCACGCTGGGTCCCGGCGCGGTGATCGGCCGCGCCTTCACTGCCGAGCTCCAGTTGCACGACGCGCGCATCTCCGAGGCGCATGCGCAGGTCAGCCTGCGCGGGGGCGAGCTGGTGCTCATCGCGCTGCGGGGGCGGGTACGGGTCGACGGGCGGGAGTTGCCCCGGGTGACCCTCTGCGCCGGTCAATCCGTGGAGCTGGCGGGCGGCGTGACCCTGGGCGTGGTGAGCGTGACCTTGCCCTCGCGCGTGCTCGGCGTCGAAGGTGAAGGCGTGCCACGCCAGGTGTTGTCGGGCGTCGTCTCGGTGTGCCTCGAACCAAAGCTGCACCTGGTGAGCGGCTTGCGACCGGACACGCGCGCGCAGCTCTTCAGCGACGGCTTGTCGTGGTTCCTCTGCGAGGGCGCGGGCCCGGCGGTGCGCATCAAAGCGGGGGAAACGAAGATGGTGGGCGGCCACGCCTTACGCTTCGTGGAGATCTCGCTGGGGCTCGCCGAGACGCCCGACACCACGCCGGTGCCCCCCGGTCCGTCACTGCGCCTCACCTGCCACGACGACGTGGTGCACGTGTGGCCTGCCGAGGCCACGGAGCCCGTCTCGATCAGCGGTCAGCCGGCCATGGCGATGCGGGCGCTGCTCGCCGAGGGCCGGCCGCTGCGCTGGGATGCGTTGGCCGCGCGGTTGTGGCCCGGAGACGAGGCCGATGATCTGGTGCGCCACCGGCTCGACGTTCTGCTGGGCAAGCTGCGCCGTCGCCTCGAAGCGGGCGGCGTGCGGCGCAACCTGGTGACGGCGCACCGCAACGGCTCGCTCGAGCTCGTCTTGTACCCGGGTGATCAGGCGCACGATCGCGGGTCGGCGTGAGCGACGAAGGATCCTCGGCCGGGCCGCTTTCGTCTGCCGACGTCGTTTCGTCAGACGGCGTCGCACCTGCGCTGCTGCTGGTGCGTCATCGCGAAGGCGGCGAACTGGGCCGTGGCGGCATGGCCCGGGTGACCTCCGGCTTCGATCCCGTGTTGGAGCGGCCCGTCGCCCTCAAACGCTCTTTGCGTGGCACGCCTGAAGAAGATGCACAGCTGCTTCGGGAGGCGCGCCTGACCGCGCAGCTCGATCATCCGGCGATCGCGCCTGTGCTCGACGTCGGCCTCGACGCGCGCGGGGCGCTGGTCTGCGTGCTCCACGTGCGCCAGGGCTCTTCGTTTGGAGAAGCAGTGCGTGCGGCGCCCCCCGGCGTCGTTCCCGCTCAGCTCCTGCGCGCGTTGCTCGCTGCCAGTCAGGCGGTGGCCCACGCTCATGCGCGCGGCGTGCTTCACCGCGACCTCTCCCCCAACAACGTGCGCCTCGCGGACGATGGCGCGGTCTGGGTGTTGGATTGGGGGCTCGCTGCGACCCGTGAAGAGGCGGCGGCCGGCGGTTTTCGGGGTGGCACTTCGGGCAGCACCGCACCCGAGCAACGTGAAGGGGGCCCCACTTCGGCAGCCAGCGATGTGTGGAGCCTCGGTGCCTTGCTGCATCTGCTCTGCGCACGGACGCTCCCCACGGGCGCCGTGACGAGTGCTCCGCGTGGAGTCCCCAAGCCGTTGTGGGCCGTGTGCCAGCGGGCGCTCTCCGCTCGGCCCGAGGCGCGGTACCCCGACGCGCGCGCCTTTGCCGACGAGCTGGCCCGGTGGCTCGATGGTCAGCCGCTCGCTGCCTGGCCCGAAGGCCCGTGGGATCGGCTCGTGCGACTGGCCAGCCGCCGGCCGCGCCTCACCGTGGGGGTGATCGCCGCCGCGCTCTTCGCGCTGGGGGCCGGTTTCGTCGCGGTCACCCTGGTGCTTCGGGCGCAAGACACCGCGCGTGAGGCCACGGCGACCTTGCTGCGTGAATCAGCGGAGCGGGCTTTGGCGGCCGACGACGTCTCACTGGCAAGAAGACTCGCGACACGCGCGCTCGCTTCACGCGATGAGCCGCGCGCGCGGGGCGTGCTGGCCACGTTGGCTCGGGTGGCTGAGGTCGAACGTCTGCCGTCGAAGAACACCGGCTGCGAGGTGCTCGAGGTCGCCGACGGAGAAGTGACCTGCCGGAGTGCGAAGGTCGAGGCAGCGGCTCGCTTCGCCTCGGGCGTGCTGCTCACCGCCTCGCAAGCCACCGCGCGCGCGACGCTCAGGGATTCTTCGGTCCCGCTCCCCGGGGGAACGCCGACCATCTCGATGAACGCGACCCGCTCTGAGGCGGTGATCGTTGCGCCCGAAGGCCTGGTGCTCTCGAACGGACTCGAGCTGGGATCCACCCTCACGCCGTGTACGCCGGGGCAGCCCGTGCGCTTCGCGGTGCCGAGGCAGGGGGGCGCGCTGGCCTTCTGCGCCGACGACGAACTGGTGCAGATCTCGCCCACCACCACCGAGCGCCTGCCTCGAGTGGCCGGGCTGGGCAGCGTGCTGAGGGGGCCCGTCGCGGGCGATCTCGCTGATGATCGAACCCTGCTCGTCGGCACGGCAGATGGTCACGTGGGCATCATCGACCTCGAACGATCCGAGCTGACCTGGGTGGGCCCGACGGGCCTGGGGTTGCTCCACACCGTGCTGGTCTCGAGCGATGGGCGATCGGCGGCGCTGCTCGGTGCGCAGGGGGCGGGCCTCTTCAATCTCGCTGGCGGCCACGTGCTTCCGGTGGAGGAGTCGCTCGACGGCGTGTGGAGGCAAGCGGGGAGCGGCTTCGTCGGTGCGCGTCGAGACGGCTCGCTGGTCGAACTTCGGGCGCGCGCTCAGCTGGCGGTGACTCGAGGTCTTCATGGCCGCTCGGCGCTCGCGGTGCACGAGGCCACGCGTCGGATCGCCGTGGGCGACAGCTTCGGCACCGTGCAGCTCGCGCACCTCGATGAAGGTGTGCAGCAGACGATCAAGGGGCCGGTGCGGGTGATCAAGTCGTTGTCGTTCTCGCGCGATGGCCGCTTCCTCGCGTTGGGAGCAGCGGGGCCCGAAGGCCTGCTGGTCTTCGACACCGCGCAGACGCCGGCTCGCCGCGTTCCCGGGCCGTGGGGAGGTGATCCGAAGATCCGCGCGCGGCACGTGGCCTTCCTCGACGCGACCCACTTCGTGTTCGTGGGCTGGGGTGCACCTCCGAGAGCGGCGCGTTTCGACCCGGCGCTCGAACGGTTCGTCGACGTCGCGCTTCCCGTGCTGCCGGGCGACGTGCGCGATCTCGCCGCGCGCGAGGGTGAGTTCTTCGCGCTCGATGCCGAAGGGGCGCTCCATCACGTCGGACTGGACGGTGTTCGCGAACAGTCCACGACGCTGAACGCAGACCGGATCGCCGTTTCGACCGATGGGGTGCAGCGCGCAGCGTCGACCGGCGCCGGGTACTGGCGGTGGGGGCCGCGTTCGACGGCCCTCAGCGCGGTGAGTGCGCCCGTGGAGTCACTCGCCGTGGCGGATGATGGCCGGATCGCGCTCTGTCGCCGTGACGGCGTGGTGGAGCTGCGAGGTGCGGATGAGCGCGTGCTGCTCGAGGCGCCCGCTCACGAACAACGCTGCGCGCGAGTGGCCTTCTGCGACGGCCAGACCGCGATCTGCAGCGTCGGTTGGGACGGACGCCTGCGGGTGATCTCAGCGAACTGAGCCGCTCAGTGCAGGCCCGGCGCTTCGCGGCCCGTGCGCGCGACGTACTCGGTGTACCCGCCGCCGTACGGCACGGGGCCCGCCGGGGTGAGCTCGAGCACCCGGTTCGACAGCTCCGCGAGGAAGTGGCGATCGTGGGAGACGAAGATCATCGAGCCCTCGAAGCTGCGCAGCGCGTCGATGAGCATCTCCTTGGTGGCGAGGTCGAGGTGGTTGGTGGGCTCGTCGAGCACCAGCAGGTTCGGCGGATCGAACAGCATCAGCGCCATCACCAATCGCGCCTTCTCACCGCCCGACAACACGCGCACGATCTTGTCGACCTCGTCCTTCACGAAGCCGAAGCAGCCGGCCAGCGAGCGCATCTGGCCTTCGCTGGTGCGCGGGAACGCATCGATCAACGACTGCCAGACGGTCTTCTGCCCATCGAGCAGATCCATCGCGTGCTGCGCGAAGTAGCCCATCTTGGTGCTGCCACCGATGGTCACCGTGCCCGTGTCGGGGCGCGTCTCGCCGGCGATCATCTTGAGCAGCGTCGACTTGCCGGCGCCGTTGACGCCCATCACGGCCCAACGCTCCTTGCGGCGCAGGAGGAAGTCGAAGTTCTTGTAGATGACCAGATCGCCGTAGGCCTTGTTCACCCCGGCGACCTTCGCCACGTCTTCACCCGAGCGGGGGGCGACCTTGAACTCGAACGAGACCTTCTCGTTGCGGCGGGGCGGCTCGACGCGGTCGATCTTCTCCAGCTTCTTCACGCGCGACTGCACCTGGGCTGCGTGCGAGGCGCGGGCCTTGAACCGTTCGATGAAGGCGATCTCCTTCTTGAGCATGGCCTGCTGCCGCTCGAAGGTGGCCTGCTGCTGCTCGTCGGAGATCGCGCGCTGCTGCACGTAGTACTCGTAGTTGCCCGAGTAGGTGGTGAGCTCGCCGCCGTCGATCTCCAGGATCTGCCCGCACACGCGATTCAAGAACTCGCGGTCGTGACAGGTCATCAGCAGCGCGCCCTCGAAACCCTTGAGGAACGTCTCCAGCCAGATCATCGACTCGAGGTCGAGGTGGTTGGTGGGCTCGTCGAGCAACATCGCGTCGGGCTTCATCAACAGAATGCGGGCGAGCGCCACGCGCATCTTCCAACCACCCGACAGCGCGCCCACGTCGCCGTCGACCATCGACTCGCGGAAACCCAGGCCCGCGAGGATCTCGCGGCAACGGCCTTCGAGCGCGTACCCACCGAGCTCGTCGAAGCGCGCCTGCACCTCGCCGAAACGCTCGATGTTCTTGTCCATGTTGTCGGACTGATCCGGATCGGCCAACGCTTGCTCGAGCTGCTTGAGCTCGGTGGCGATCTTCGCGACCGGGCCGGCGCCGTCCATCGTCTCCTCGAGCACGGTGCGGCCTTCCATGTCGCCGACGTCCTGGCGGAAGTAGCCGATGGTCACGCCGCGATCGACCGAGACCTGGCCTTCGTCGGGCGTCTCTTCCTTCATCACGCAGCGGAAGAGGGTGGTCTTTCCGGAGCCGTTGGGGCCGACGAGGCCGACCTTCTCCCCCTTGTGGAGCGCCGCAGAGGCGTCGATGAAGAGGATCTGCTGGCCATGCTGCAGGGAGATGTTGTCGAGGCGAATCACGCGCGCGCAATGACACACCGCGCGCCGTCTGTCTCGCCCCTACGGCCGGGCCAGGGCAGCCGCCGCGTCGTGGGTCAACGCGCTGGAGGGCGGCAGGTCGGCCACTGCCTCCTCGAGCAGGGAGCGCTGGCGGGTGTCCTTGCTGCCCCGGAGGGCGGTGGCGAGCCAATACGCGGTGACTGCCCGCTCGGGGCCCCGCTCGCGCCGGAGGGCCAGCGCCTGCTCCAGAACCACCTTCGCACCCGTCACGTCGCCCGAGAGCAGCTTGGCTTCACCCAGGCCCGTGAGGTTGTAGGCGAGGTCCAGGTGCTGCTCGCCTTGCCGGGCTCTCCGAATGCCCAGGGCACGTTCGTCGAGGGTGATCGACTCGGCCCACCGTTTGGTGCCGCGGCGTGCGCTGGCGAGGTTGGTCAGGGTGATCGCCACGGTGAGCGAATCGGCGCTGGTGCGTTGCTCCTTCACTTCCAGGGCACGTTGCAGCGCCTCTTCGGCGGCGGGCAGATCTTCGAGATCGAGCAACAGGGCGCCGAGGTTGGTCAGCGTCACGGCGACCGGCAGGCTGTCCTTTCCGAACGCGGCTTCTTTGATGCGCAACGAACGCTCCAACGCGCGGCGTGCACCGGTGGGCGAACCCTGCGCCTTGAGTACGTTGCCCAGGTTGTTGAGCGTGTCGGCGACCTGCGGGTGTGAAGCATCGAGCGCGAGCTCTTCGATGGAGAGCGCCTGCTCGTACTGTGCGCGCGCGTCGTCGAGCCGGCCGAGCATCTTGAAAGCCGTGCCCAGGTTGGAGTGCGATCGCGCGACGAGCGGATGCCGGTCGCCCAGCAGCTCGCGGCGCAAGGTGAGCGCGCGTTGATGCGCCTCGACCGCCACCTCGTAGTGACCTCGGTAGTAGGCGAGCACGCCCTGGTTGTTCGCGAACGAGGCCTCGAGCTCGGGCGGTTTGCCGACCCGATCGATCGCCGCGCGCGCGAAACGCACCCATCGATCCGCGTCCTGCGCCGAGGCGCCCATGGCGGCAAAGCCGATGCGCTCCACCCAGCCACGTGCCTGCAGCTCGTCGTCTTGCGCGGTCTCTGCCGCGAGAATCGACTCTTCCACCAGCGTGTCCGCCGCCTTCGCGTCACCGCTGCGCATCTTGCCGATGGCCATCCACAGCCGGGCTTCGGCATAGGTCGAGGTGTCGCCCGAAGCGCTCGCTTTGGTGGCCAGCTCGGAAGCGAGCGCGAGTGCGTCGGCGTATTTGCCCGCATCGATGCGCGCCTTCACCGCGGAGAGCTGCGCGCGGTTGGTCTCTCCCTCGGGCGTGCGGCGGGCCACCACGGTGAGCTGGCGGCAAGAGGCGAGGGGAGCGAGTGCACCCGCGGTGGTCACCGCGCGCTCCACCACGTCGGCGTCGGCGTGCGCGAAGAGCTGGGTGGTCGCTTCGAGATCCGAGAGGCGGCGGCTCAGACACACGATCTCTTGCCCGAGCTGCTCGTCATTGCGCTCGAGGCTGCCTTCACACGCTGCGCGGCGCATGGTGAGCCACTGCGCGCTGTAGTCGTCGAGCCGCGTCTCCACGTCGCGCCAGGCGGCCGCGGCCCAGGGCTTCTGCGTGGCCTCGAAGGACTGACGGACGGCGCGTTTCACTGAAGGATCCCAGACCGAGGCGAGCCGGGTGTCGACGTCGGCGCAGCGGGTGCGGGCGCGATACGAAGCAAGACCGGTCAGCCCCGCGGCGAGCACGGCCAGCGTGGCGATCGAGCCCAGCGCGAGGCTCTGTTCGCGGGTCGAACGGCGCCGGCCCAGTTGCACCAACAACGCGCGCATCGTCTGAAACCGTTCGAGCGGCTCGGCCCGCATGCCCTTGAGCAGCAGCTGGTGGATGCGCCGGGGCACCTTGGAGTCTTTGGGCGGCGGGCGAACGCGGTTCTGTTCGATCTCCACCGCGAGCGCGCCGGGCGTGGCGCCTTCGAACGGCCGGAAGCCGTAGAACGCCTCGTAGAGCGCGACGCAGAACCCGAACTCATCGGAGCGGAAATCGGTCGGCCGCCCATGAAGCGCCTCGAGCGACATGTACGCGGGCGTGCCCAGCATCGCGCCGGGGTTGGTGATCGATCGGCGCTTGGGTTCGGCCGCGTCTCTCTTCTTCGCCTGACCGTGGGCCAGCCCGAAGTCCATCACGCGCACGCGGCCTTCCGCGCCCACCACCACGTTGTCGGGCTTGAAGTCGCGGTGCGTGATGCCCTGGGCGTGCGCGGCGGCGAGGCCTTCGCCGGCGGCGATGAAGGTCTCCAGGGTCGATTGCCAGCTGGGGGGCGGCTTCTGCTCGAGCCACTGCTTGAGGGTGCGCCCTTCGGCGAACTCCATCGCGAGGAAGACGCGATCGCCCGCGAGCCCGACGTCGTGCACCGTCACCACGTTCGGGTGCGAGAGCTTGGCCAGTGACTGGGCTTCTTGAAGCAGGCGGTGCTTCAACTCTTCGCCGAGCTCAGAGCCTTCGAAGTCGGGGCGCAGCACCTTCACCGCGACCTTGCGATCGAGCACCGGATCCCACGCGGAGAAGACCTCGCCCATGCCGCCCGAGCCGAGGCGATCGAGGATCACGTAGCGATCGAGCGCCTCACCGCGCTGGATGCTGCTGTTGGTCAAGCTGACGCGTTCCTGTTCACCCGAGACGTGCGTGTCTTCGAGACCGGGAACTTCGGGCGCGCTGCGAAAGGCAGGCGTCACCGGCGTGTCGCGCGTGTGTTTGCGCTGACGAGCAGCGGGGGAGTCGAAGTTGGTCTGGGTGAGCGCCGAGTTCTGCAGCGCCATCGGCAGGTAGCGGGCCTGACAGTTTGCGCAGCCGCGGATGTGAGACGAGAGCTCAGCGCGGGCCGACAGGTCGCCGATCCCCCGGGCGAACGCCTCGAGTGCGGCCTCAGATGGACAGGTACTCACCACGCTTCGTCACTCTACCTGCGGGGGCGGTGTGGGCTCCTATTTTGGTCTCGAGTCACGAGGAAGTGACTGGAGCCTCCGTGCCCCGTCGCTCGAATTGGGCGCGAGGTCATTGGCCTCCACGGAATGCTGGGTGTTTCGCGCGGGCCTGCCTCCTGCTCTGGCCACGAGAAGCAGCTCTCAACTACAGTCAGGTGGTCTCAACATGGCGACGGAGTTCGTGACGCGAGAGGAGTTCGACGTCTTGAAAGCTGAACACGAAAAGGTGGCCATCCGGGCCGAGGTGCTCTCGGAGGTGGTGACTGAACTCACGCGACAGCTCGCCGACCTGCGCGAAGAAATGAACGCGCGCTTTGACGCAGTGGACTCCCGCTTTGACGCAGTGGACTCCCGCTTTGCCGTAGTAGACGACCGTCTCTCCCGCCTCGAGAAGCTCGTGATGGACGGCAACGCCGCCCTCATGTCGGCGATCCTGAAGCTCGGCAAGCCGTGACCCATCGGGTGTACCTTCCGCAGCGTGACTGACATTCGAACCCTTCGCCTCGCCTCTCTGCAACTCACCACCGAACGCCTCGACGCCTTCGTCGTCTACCAGCGCACGCTGCTCGCCGAGCTGAAGAGCGCCCCCGCCTCCGACTGGAGCGGCCGCTACGCCTTCGCGCACGCCCACGCCCTGGCCGCCTCGAAGCTCGATCTGGTGGAGCTCGGAAAGCTCAAGTCGATGGTGGGCGACTTCTGTGGCCGCCGCTCTGCCGCGCAGCAGGTGAGGGATCGCCTGAACACCATCAACGACTCGCCCAAGGACAGCGCCATCGCCGCGCGCGCCGAGAAGAACCTGCCCAAGCTCGACGACCTCTCCCAGTTCAGCTCCCGGTTCGGCGCCGAGGCGTTGACCCTTTTGCAGGCCCGCGAAGCCGAGCTGCTCGAGCTCCACAAGGCGCTGGCGAAGCAGGAAGGCACCGGTCATCTCCACGCAGGGAGTTGACTTCGCCCCCGGGGTGACAACAGAAGGCCGCATGAAGAAGTACTTCATCCACACCTTCGGCTGTCAGATGAACGTCAACGACACCAACCGCATGGGCGAGGCCCTGGCGTCGATGTCGTACGCGCCGACCCCGGTGGCCGAGAACGCCGACCTGATCATCCTCAACACCTGCTCCATCCGCGAGAAGGCGGAGGACAAGATGCTCTCGTGGCTGGGCAAGTACCGGCAGGTGAAGCTGCAGCGCGGGGCGCTCATCGGCGTGGGCGGCTGCGTGGCGCAGCAGGAGAAGAAGAAGATCCTCGAGAAGGTGCCGTACGTCGACTTCGTCTTCGGGCCTGACGCCATCGGCAAGCTCCCCGAGATCATCGCGCGCATCGAGTCGGAGAACGTTCGCGTGGTGGAGACGGCCTGGGTCGACTCCGAGAGCTACGTCTTCCCGCAGGCCGACCCGAAGAGCTCGTTGGGCAAGACCACCGAGTTCGTCACCGTGATGAAGGGCTGCGACAACGTCTGCAGCTTCTGTGTGGTGCCCCACACCCGCGGCCGCGAAGTGAGCCGGCCTTTCACCGAGGTGCTCCAGGAGGTCGCGCGCCTCACCACCGTCGGCGTTCGTGAAGTCACGTTGGTTGGCCAGAACGTGAACAGCTACCTGGGCGGCATCTCGTTCGCCCAGCTGCTGCTGCGCACCGCGCAGGTGCCCGGCATCGAGCGGGTCCGCTTCACCACCAGCCACCCGCACGATCTCTCGGACGATCTCATCGAAGCCTTCCGCATCGAGCCGAAGATCATGTCGCACTTCCACCTGCCGGTGCAGAGCGGGAGCAACGAGGTGCTGGTGCGCATGAAGCGCGACTACACCATCGCCAACTACCTCGAGCGCCTCGCCAAGCTGCGCGTCGCACGGCCGGGCATCGCGGTCACCACCGACCTCATCGTGGGCTTCCCCGGTGAGACCGACGAAGACTTCGAGAAGACCTACGCGTTGTGCGTCGAGGCGCAGTTCGACGGCCAGTACGCCTTCGTCTACTCGCCGCGCCCCAAGACCGTCGCCGGCATCAAGGAAGCGGAGTGGGGGCCGGTCGCGCACGAGGTGAAGGTCAAGCGCCTGGAGCGCCTGAACTTGCTGCAGAAGCAGATCAGCGTGGCCACCATGTCCGTGCACGTCGGCAACACCGTGGAGGTGCTGGTGGAAGGCACCTCGCGCACCAACGCGCTCAAGCGCATGGGCCGCACCTCGCACAACAGGGTGGTGAACTTCGATGGTGATGCCCCGGTGGGCGCGCTGGTCGAGGTGAAGGTCGACTCGTCGAGCCAGAGCTCGTTGATGGGCGTGCAGGCCCGGGTGATCTCGTTGCCGCTGGTGACCATCCCCGACGTGGCCGTGCCCGCGGAGTCCTGCGTCGTCGCCTGAACGTTTTCACTCCGGGTGGGCCTCGGGGGTCCCACCGTTCGCCCCGAGAGCAGTCGAGGGGCCACCTGTTCCCCCACCTGGAGAAGCACCATGAAGAAGGTCCTCGGTACCCTCACTGCCGTCACGCTGGCTGTCGTCGCTGGTCTCTCGTTGGCCGCGGAGGCCGGCGGTTCGTTCAGCAAGTCGAGCTGCACCTTCAACGGCAAGAAGCTCTACGGCAACATCAAGGAGGTGACCTCGTTCCCCGACGTGAAGGTGCAGGTCGTCACCTCCTTCCCCGACGTGAAGGTGAAGAAGGTCAGCTCGTTCCCCGACAAGTGCGGCATGTGGAAGATGGTCGACAGCTTCCCGGACACCAAGGTGCAGTTCGTCACCTCGTTTCCCGACGTGAAGATTCAGTACGTCGATTCTTTCCCCGGCGCGAACTGAACGATGCTGGCGCTCGCCCTCGTCACGCTGCTCGCCGCTGCCGACAGTCCGGTGGTGTCGGTGATGTACTTCGACAACGACTCGAAGGACCCCGAGCTGGAGTTCATGCGCAAGGGGTTGACCGATCTGCTCATCACCGATCTGGTCGCGTGGGAGGGCGTGCGCGTGGTCGAGCGCACCCGCCTGGAAGACGTGCTCAAGGAGCTCAACTTTCAGCAGACCAGGTACGTCGACAAAGCCACCGCCGCGAAGCTGGGCAAGGTGCTCAACTCGACGTACCTGATCTACGGCTCGTTGATGATGCTCACCGGCGGCAAGCTGATCATCACCGCGCGGCTGGTGCAGGCCTCGAACGGTGAGGTGCTGCTGACCGTCAAGGAGCAGGACGAGCGCGACAAGATCTTCGACATGGAGCAGCGGCTGGTGAACCAGCTGGTGGCGAAGATCGACGCGAAGTTGTCGGGCAACGATCAGGGGCGCCGCAAGGCGAAGGTGCCCAACCTGGAGACCCTGGTTGCCTACGGCAAGGCGCTCGATCTCTCAGACCAGGGCAAGATCGACGAAGCCCAGGCCGCCATGCGCGCGGTCGTCTCGAAGTCGCCCACCTTCCTGCTCGGGCGCGAGCGGCAGACCGAGCTGCTCAAGGCCTTCGAGGAGTACCAGAAGAAGAAGAAGGATCTGATCGCCGGCCGGGTCCTCGAGCTGGGCAAGATGGTGGAAGAGGCGATGAGGGACGAGTCGAAGTTCGACGCCCTCACCAAGGATCAGAAGGAGCGCTACCTCGCCATGCGCATGCTCAAGGGCCGCTTCCTGGCGCGCGTGATGAAGCAGTACCTCACCAACCGCGAGGAGAGCTTTCGAGTGGCGCGCAAGGGCAGCGAAGGCAAAGCGCTGCTGGCCATGCGTGACTGGGCTGAGAACCAGCGCCGCTTCATGTCGGAGTACGCGCGCTGGGTGAAGCAGCACGGCAACGGCGCGGGTCTTCCTCCTTCCTTCAGCTACAGCCCCTCCGATGCTGAAGCGCAGCTCATTCAGGATTCGAAGATCGGCGACTCGGGCCTGCGCGACCATGACCTCGAGACCCTTGCCGAGTTCGTGCTCCTGGGCCGGGTCACCGATGGCACCTCGTTCACGGTGGCGCCCACCCTCGGAGCGGCCGACCCGAAAGAGACGAAGGCCGTCAACGAACAACTCGACTTCGAGATCAAGAACGCGCTGTCGCGGCACACGGCGGGTGACAAGCAGGCGGAGTGGCAGGCGACCCGGCTGTTGCAGTTCAGGGCAGGGGTGGCCATCTCTGAAGGCAATCTCGACGAAGCGATCGGCTTCTTTCAGCAGGTGCTCGACGCCTTTCCCACGGGCTCGAGCGCGTCGAGCGTGGAGAAGCGCATCAAGGACCTGCTCGAGGGCCGCACCAACGAGCTGAGCGCCCTGGAGGACTACCAGGCTGCGATCAAGACCTGCGACGACATGAAGATCCGCATGTCGCACGACATCTTGCGTAAGCGCATGCTCAAGAGCGGCCTCAAGGCGCTCGACGAGTACGCGGCCGACATCGAGAAGGCGTGTCTCCCCGCCACCAAGCGCACCCAGAGCGCCTTCGCG
>JANODF010000559.1:0-3188 GCA_031412555.1 Archangium sp.
GGTGCTCACGGTGGCGCCGGTGGTGATCCGCACAGGGGCGGCCACCGTGCCGACCTTCGACTCGAGCCATTCCTTGAGCTGCATGAAGTTGGTGTTCACTTCAGAGGCGAGCGCCGGCGTGTTGCTGTTGAAGCAGAACGGGAGCCCGTTGGGGCACGCGCCGTTCGCCGCCGAGGCTGCGGTGCCGACCAGGGCCGCGATGACCACGGCTGCGCCGGCCCAACGCACCCGGCCTCGTGAGGTGGCTCGTTCGGCTTCAAGCACCGCGAGGCGGGCGCGCAGTTCGGCGAGTTCCACGGACAAATCGGTCGGCAGGCGGTCCATAGCGGCGACCTTGTCAGACTTCCGAGCCTCGTGAGGGCTCGGCTCGCGTGGGCTACTCGACCTTGAACGCGTACAGAATAAACAGGTTCCCCATGTCTCCGTCGATCGCCGGGCCACAAAGCGCCGCCACACCCGAAGGGCAATCGTAGTCTTCCACCTGCCTCACGCCCCCATCCTCCAGCACAGGGCGAAGGTCGCCGGCGAAGACCCGTTCTCCCGGGCTCAGCTGCGTATCGATTCGGGTCAACACGTAGAGCACCCCATTCACGAACTGGAGGAGATCGCCCGTCGGCTTGCCGGCCATCAAATACGACCGGCTGACGTCTCCCGCGGGATCGAGGATCGACAGCCGGCAATCAGTTCCCGCAACATAGACATCACCAGAATTGCCCACCACGGGGTCCGTCGCAAACGCAGACAACTCACGAACCCAGCGTTCACGCCCCGTCGTCTCGTCGAGAGCCACCATCCGCTCCACCCACTCGGGGCCCATCTCCGCACCCACTCGATAGGTGAGAAAGAGAACACCATCGGCCGACTGTGCCGACCGATGGGGACGAACTGGCACACCGCCGTCGGTCCGCAACTCAATCACCCGGGCGATGGAACCGTCGGCGCGGTGGAGCGAGACGGTATCGGGCCCGATTGAACGATTGCGCATCGGGACGAGACTGCGAATCGGAGCGTTCTCACTGTTGAGCAATTGCGACTCGAGCCACTCGGGTTGAAGCGCCGCGCGCCAGACCTCCTGACCCGTGAGGGCGTCGACCGCGCGCGGCGGCTGTGACTTGCTCCAGAAGACACGATCGTTCGAGTCGACCCGCGGCGTTCCCCCCAGGCCCGGCTGGTCCCATCGCAGCTGTCCAGACGTTTCGAGCGCGCGAGCCCTGCCCCCCACGCCGAGAAAGAAAAGTGTGCCGTCAGCCGCGACCGCCGGCGCCATCCCGCCCCAGGTTTGATCTCCCGGGTATTTGTAGGCGCGGGGTCCGGAGATGCGATCCCACGAGGTCAGGTCGAGCCGGGTCGGCGTTCCCCCGTTCACCCACAGCGACTTCCCGTCGGGAGTGAAGACCGCGGTTCCAATGTCGCCCAATCCCACGCCTCCCCCGCTCAGGAGCCCATGGGCAGGGACACCCGAGTCGGCATCGAGCAGCCAGAGCGTGCCCCCCACCGCGACAGCCACCGTTCCATTGGGATGAACGGCGACGGCCGACCGCCCCCCTTCGGCCCCTGAAGAAGCAGTGGCACGAAGAGGGGCCAGGGTTCTGCTCCAGAGCGGGGCCAGCGTTCCGGCAAGCGGTCCCGCATCAGCACCGCAGCTGGGCGGGAGGGTGCGGACATAGTCGTCGTAGAACTGCCAGATGCCGGGGTTCCGAACGATCACGTCATCGCTCGCGAGGCGGACCATCCGGTCGCTCAGACACGAAGGGTCACAATCCGCTGAAAAGCGCTGGGCTGGTGCACAACCAGCCAGCGCCAGGATCAGAAGGCCCGCTCTCAAGGCGACAGCACGCTGCTCACTGCGATGAGGAACAGGTGCAGGCTGCCGCTGCTGAACCAGAGGAACTCGCGGGTGGGCGTGAGGGGCCCCTCGCCCCGGTACTGCGCGTCGAGTTGAAACGGCGAGAAGTACAGCGAGTACACGATGAGGAGATTGAACAGCAGGTAGAGCACGACGACGACGCGCGGGAAGCGTGGCATCGGTGGATGAGAGCCTCACCGATTGCCAGAAACAACAAAACCGCTCCCCGTCTTTGGCTCAGCCGTTGACCCACTTCACCGGGCCGCGCACGCGGGTTGACCGCGGGGCGAGGAACGTCAACACCTTCTTCAAGCACTTCGATGAATTCCTCCGTGAGAGGGGAACTTCTTTCGACGACGTCCCGCCGTGGACGTTCCGAGACATCGAGCCCCGCCCGTGACGTGAATACTGGTTTCTGGTCGCCGAGGTTGTGCTGGCAACAGATTGGGCGAAATTGCACCGGCGGCGGCTGCTTCGGAAGATCCGCCGCGGCGGTCTCCTCAATCCAATGCCGATGACGCCCCATCCACTTCTCGTTCTGCTTGATGAAGAGGTGAGGGTGGACAAGGTGAACAACTGTGACGTCCCGCCCGAAGACGCGAGCAGGCTGAGGCCCTGAGTAGAGCACCTCGTCGACCCGCCGCTGAATTGCGGAGTGCGTCGTCCCACGCACGAATGCGGCAGCCTCGGCACCGAGGGTGAAGAGCATCGTCGGCTTGTTCTGCTCGAAATAGAACGCGAGCCGGTCGAGGTTCCCCGGCATCTCGCGCGCCAGCGCCACCAATTCGTCGGGTGGTGGCCGAGCCTCGATGCCAGTGGATCCATGCTCAGCTTCGTACGCGCTCACGTTGTTGGCCATGGACCGGCCCTCTTTGCCCGAAGCCGTCGTGTTCGCGAGGCATGTCTGTCACGAGCACGTCGGCGCGCGTGAGGCCGAGCGGCTTAAGGTAGTGCGACTCGAACTCTCTGCCTGAGGCAGAGTCCGGTGCGAACGACTCGCCTTCCACTTCGACGGGGAGGTTGCGTCTCGTCTTGCCCACCAACACCTGCCGTACGCTGGTGGCGGCGGGGTAGGCACCGAGGAATGCAATTTTCGCTCGGCATTCTCCGCTGGGCGCGCAGCACGACGGGCGGATTCACGCGTCGTTCCGCTCGCTGGGTGCTCCCATCGGCCGCATGAGCTGCACCAGGCCGAATCTCCAGGGGGTTGCCAGAGATCGCGGCGCACGCTCCTGCTTCGTGCCGAAGCCGGGCAACGTCTTCGTTGTTGCCGACTTCTCGGCCATCGTACTGCGCGTCGTCGCCCATCTTCAGCAGGACGAGGCCCTATTGCGCTGCTTCA
>JANODF010000560.1:0-4664 GCA_031412555.1 Archangium sp.
CGAGCGCGCGTTGCAACGAGCTGCGCAGCGTCGCCACCACGCCCATGCGCGACATGGGTTCACGGCGCATGCCGCCGTAGTAGCGCTTGGGGTTCTCCCCGCACGCCATCTTCAAACCTTCGGGCGCGCCGGGGTAGCGCATCGCTCGCGCGGAACCTTCGGGTTTCAAGTGGGCCACGAAGCTGCGGCCGCCGATGACGTTGCCTGAGCCCGGGAGAATCTGAAGGGTGGTCACGCCGCCCGACAGCGCGTGCCAGATCGCCGGATCCTGCGGCCAGAACGCGCTCTCACTGCGCACGTGCGCGGTGATCGGGTTGGTCATCTCGTTGCCGTCTTCCGAGCCGATGCTGCCGGGCCACGCGTAGACGCCCACGTGCGAGTGCGTGTCGATGAGACCCGGCGTGATGAACCCGCCCTTCGCGTCGATGATCAGCGTACCTGCTGGAGGCGAGCCCGCGCCTTCCCCCACTTCGGCGATGCGGCCGTCGATCAACACCACGTGGCCATTCACGAAGACCTGGCCCGCGGCGGTGAGCACCGTGCCGTTGCGGATCAATGTGGGCGCGTGCGCGGGTTTCGAGGGCGGCGCTTCAGCAGAGCGCGGCGGCTCGTTCACCGTCATCAGCCGCGGGTTCTTCGGCGCAGCGGGCGTGGTGGCGCAGGCAGCGAACGCGAGGAGGGGGGCCAGTCGAAGGAACATGGCCGCTCCTGTAGCACCCCGCATGGGACGGCTGTTTCCCCCTCTGCGTCGTCCAAGTACGCTCCCCAATGGTTCCCTCGATGCGCGGCTCGAATTCCACACAGACCATCACCACCGACCCGCTGATCGGCACGCGGCTGGGTGAATACGATGTGTTGGAAGCGGTGGGCGAGGGGGGGATGGGCGTCGTGTACAGAGGTGTGCAACCCGTCATCAAGAAGCGGGTGGCCATCAAAGTGCTCAAGCCGAACATGGCGGGAGACGCCACGCAGGTGCGCCGGTTGGCCGATGAAGCGGTCGCGGTGAACTCGATCCGCCATCGCAACATCATCGACATCTTCAGCTTCGGCATGCTCCCCGATGGCCGTCCCTACATCGTGATGGAGTTCCTCGAAGGTCAGCCGCTCGACGCGTACCTCAACGCGCACGGCCGGTTGCCGCTGGCGGAGACGATCTCGCTGCTCATCGCCATCTGCGCGCCGCTCGCTGCAGCACACCGGGCCGGCGTCATTCACCGCGATCTGAAGCCCTCGAACATCTTCGTGTGCTTGAGCGCCGACGGAGAGCGCTACCTCAAGCTGCTCGACTTCGGCCTCGCCAAGAAGGGCCTGAGCCTCGACGGCACCACCGAGCAGACCAGCCGCGCGCAGGTCACTGGCACGCCCAACTACATGGCGCCCGAGCAGGCGCGTGGGCAGAACGTGAGCGGTCGCACCGATCTCTATGCGCTGGGCGTGATCGCCTACGAGCTGGTCACCGGCGAGCTTCCGTACTCCGCGCCCGCGCCGATGGAGGTGCTGATGCAGCACGTCTCCTCGCCCATTCCCCAGGCGCGCGTGCTCGCTCCTGATTGTCCGGCAGCGCTGGAGGGATTGATCAGCCGGCTGCTGGAAAAACATTCCGAAGATCGCCCGCAGACCGCCGAAGAGGTGCGCGCCGAGCTCATCGTGATCGCGCGCATGCTCGATGCTTCGCCCGGCTACGAGGCGATGGATCCGGTGTCGGGTGAGTACGTCAGTCGCGCGTACAAGCCGTTGATGACGCCCGATGGACTCAAGCCGGTCTCGCAGATGTCGGTCGATCTTCACGCGGCCACGTTCGTCAGCCAGCGCGCGCTCGAGGAACGCCGGTGGCCGTACGTGGTGGGCCTGGTGGCTGTCTGCCTGATGTTGATCGTGGCCATCGTTTCCGTCTCGGGTCAAGAGCCGGTCAAGCCGGTGGTGGCCACCCCGGCTCCGAAGGTCGATCCGCCCGTGGTGGCCGTCGCGCCGGTGCCTGCGCCGACGCCTACGCCCGTGGTGCTCGCGCCCGTGCCTGTCCCGGTGGTGGAGCCGACTCCGACGAGCAAGGTGGTGCGCACGGTGAAGACCCCGCCCACCGCGCCTGAGCTCAAGAAACGCGTCGCCGCCCTCGAGACCGCGCTCGCCCGCGCCACGCCTGAAGGAGAAGATCCCGACCCCTCTGCGCTCACCCTGCTGCGGAAGTACAAGGTCGAAGCCACCATGGTGGATACGGCTGAAGACCGTCAGCGACTCGCCGACAACCTCAAGGCCTTCGAGCAAACGTTCTTGCGTCGCTGATCTCGTGAGAGAGTTCGCCTGATGCTCTTTGCGGCGTTGATCACGTGGTCTCTCGGCGCAGTCGACCCCGCCGCGGCAGTGCTGGTCGGCCGCCGCACTTCGTTGAGTGCTCCCGACGCGCAGGTGCTGGCGCAGACCATCTCGACGCACCTCGTTTCGGCAAAGGTGCCCATCAAGCTCGACGCCGATGCGGCCCGCTCCAGTCTGGCGCGGCTGGGGTTGAAGGACGCCTCGGCCTGCAATGGCCGCAAGGCCTGTGTGAGTGAGCTCGGCCGGCAACTCGCGGCGGCGTACGTCATCTCGTTGTCGTTGAGCGAGGTCGGGAGTGATCGTTCGATCGCCCTCGAGTTGTTGCGCGTGGAAGACGGTGTGGTGCTCGAGAAGGAGGCGCTCATTCTCGCGCCCGGAGCGGTGATCGCCGCTGATCAGCTCGCTTCGTTCTCGACGCGCGTGCTCACGCAGTTCGGTCTGGGCGATCGGCCCGTGGTCGAAGCACCGCCTCCCGTGAAGGTGCCCGAGCCGGTGGTTCGTGTGGATCCTCCGGTGATCATCGCGCCGCTGCCGCCACCTCCGCCGAAGTCGCACGTGAGCTCGTTCGTGCTCGGTGGGGCGGGCGTGGTCGCGCTGGGTGTGGCGACGGGCCTGTTGGTCTCGGGACTCAACGGCCGCGCTGAGGCGTATCGAACCACCGAGGTCGATGGCGTGATGCGCTCTCCGTACACAGCTTCTGAAGTGCAACGTCGCGCGGCCGCGGGCGGGGTTCAGCTCGGCCTCGCGGGCGGTCTGGCGGCGGCAGGTCTGGGCCTGGGGGCCGCGGCGGTGATCACATGGTGAAGCGAGCCGTCATGGTGTTGTTCGTCGCGGCCAGTGGTTGCGATGATCTCGATCCAGCAGTGCTCTATCGCTGCGAGTCGAGCGGGGCGTGTCTGCAGGCAGGCTTCATGTGCTGGAGCGATGGCTACTGCCGCGCGGTCGCAGAGCCCATGGACTCCGGAGCCGGTGGTGGTGGCGGCGCTCTGACCGGCGGTGGTTCGGGTGGCGGTGGCGGGGACGTCGGCGGCGGTCTGGGCGGCGGCGGTGGTTCGACGGGCGGCGGTGGTGGTTCGACCGGCGGTGGCGGTGGATCGACCGGCGGTGGCGGTGGCAGCGTTTGTACTGCGTGCCCGGCGACCTTCTGCGGCTACTTCGACGCCGGCTGCGGTGAGACCTATTGCGGTGGGTGCGCGGCCGGCACCGAGTGCGGCGTCGCTCGGCAGAACCGCTGCGACACGCCCCGGTTGTGCACGCAGGAGGGCTGGTGTTTCGAGAACCCGCTTCCGCAAGGCAACACCATCCGCGCTGCCTGGGTCGCTGGCCCCCGTGAGGTCTACTTCGTGGGCGACAACGCCACCGCGCTGCTCTGGAACGGCGAGCACCACTCGATCATCCCGCTGCCCGCCGTGGGTGAAGGCGTGGACTTCCTCGGGGTGCACGGCACCTCCCCGCAGGACATCATCATCGTGGGCTCGCAGGGCACCATCCTTCACTACGACGGCACGAGCTGGGTGCAGGAGCCGCTCGTCTTCCCCTCCACGCCGCAGCTGCGCGCGGTCTGGGCGCGCACCCCGAATCCTTCGGTTGCCGTCGGCAGGAACAACAACATCCTTCGACGCACGGACGCCGGAGCCTGGATCGACGACGCGCTCACCGACGGGCCGATCGATCTCAACGACGTCGCCGAAGGTCCTGATGGCCGGCTCTACGCACTCGGCACCTACGCCCTCGCTCAGCCGCGTGCGGGGCTGATGCGTGAAGGCGACGCTGGCGCTCCTCCCACCATCTGGGATCGTGCGAGCCGCCCGCCGTTGATCAGAGGCAACTCGTTGTGGTTCTCGCCCGACGGCGGCTTGTTCATCGCGGGTGTGGCTGATGCGGGCGCGGGCCTGGGGCGCGTGGGGCTCGTGCTCCGCCGTGGCGCCGATGCCGGCTGGGAAGAAGTGGCGCGGGTGCCTGATGAACTCGAGGTGGTGCGCGGCTTCACCAGCGACGACTTCTTCGCTGCGGGCGAAAACGGCGTCTTCCTTCAGGTGATCGATGGCGGCACCCGGGTCGCGCGCCTGGGCAAATCGTGGAAAGCGCTCGCGCCGCTGGAACGGGGGCCGATGGTCGAAGGCCGCGCGGGGCAGGTGGCCCGGTTCTCGATGGCAGACGGCGGTCTCGAAGCGATCTCCTCGGGCAGCGACCTGAACATCAATGGGCTGTGTGGCTACACCAGCGCCGACCTGTTGGCCGCATCGCAAGGCACCCCGGGCTGCACCGGCGGTGCGTGTGCGCCCCTCTCGTTGGAGCGCACCCCCACGGGGCGGTGGACCCCGGTTCCGCACGTGTTGCCCGACAGCTCGGAG
>JANODF010000561.1:0-1502 GCA_031412555.1 Archangium sp.
CACCCCGACCCGCCTGCTTTCAAAACTCCGCACAGCCATGTCCATGCGTCCAATGCTGCCCTCCGCCTGCAGTCTTGCCGACAGCATGCACGCTGCGACGGGCGCGCCAAGCACCCGAGGCAGCGCGGGCCGCGGGATGGACGATTCCTCGCACCGCGCTTTCCGTCGATGCGCCTCCATACCGAACACACCGCGGATGCCCTTCTTGTCTTCGCCGGCAATCCAAGCCCGGCGCTTCGCAGTAACTCTCGGGAGCTGACCGGTTCGGCTCCCTCAGGAGCCCCACATGGTCAACCAGCCTCCGCATTCGGAAATTCCCGCCGGCTTCGCTCTTCACCCCGTGCCCTTGCGTGACCCGGAAGTCACAGCTACGTGGGACATGCTCCTCCCGCACGGCCTCAAGGCGCTGCTCGAGCACGAGCAGCGCCAGATCGAGCGCCAAATGCTCGAAGAACGAGAAGAGCGCAATCGCCTGAGAGTTCTAGTGGCCAAGCGTGAGCTCGATGCACACAAGGCCCAGGCGGCGCGAAGCAAGAGCCCGGAATTGCCGATGATTCCGAATGAGCTTCCCCCGCGGCCGCCGGATACGGTAGCGGTATTCGACTGGGCGGCGGCAACTGCTCGCTTCCATTCTCTGGAGCACACCCCCGTCTCGGGCGACGCCGATGTCGTGAAGCGAGACCGCAGGCACTTCGCGCAGGCCATGGCTCGGGGCCCCTGGCGCCTTGCCGCCCCACCCTCTTCGTGGCGCGAAGCTTTCCCAAAGCTCGCTGCGACGATGCCGAACTTCGCGCACGTGGTCGCCTTCGTGCAAAGGGGCTTGGCACTGGCTGAACTTTCGGGAGCAGCGTTCAAGCCGACACCGATCCTCCTGCTGGGCGAGCCCGGAGTCGGCAAGACGCATTTCGCAACCCAACTGGCGCAAGTGCTTCAGACTGTGGTGCACCGGCAGTCCTTCGACAACGCCCAGTCGAACGCGGCCCTGCGCGGGTCCGAACGTTATTGGGGAAACACGGCCACGGGTGCGCTCTGGAACCTGATCATGCTGGGTGAGCGCGCCAATCCCGTCGTGTTGCTCGACGAGATCGATAAGGGGACGGCGGGCGACAACGGGCACAACCCTGTGGATGCGCTGCTGACGTTGCTCGAGCCGGTGACGGCACGCAAGGTGAAAGATGCGAGCGTGGATTTCGAATTCGATGCCAGCTACGTTTTCTATGTCGCCACCGCCAACGAGGTGAACCGCGTGAGCGCGCCGGTGCGCTCACGCTTCGTCGAGTTCGTGATCGAGGCGCCTGACATCGACGGGCGCCTCGTGCTGGCGCACAGCATCTTCAAAGCGACGCTTGTGGAGAAGATTCCGGTGCAAGCGGTGCGGGCGTCGTTCAAGGCGCCGACCGACTTGCAGATCTGCCGATTGGCGTGGATGACCCCGCGCCAGATCCGCATGGCCAGCGAGCGCGCCCTGGGGGCTGCAGCGCTGGCGGGGCGGCGTCATTTCG
>JANODF010000562.1:0-6107 GCA_031412555.1 Archangium sp.
GGATGAGATCCTCCATGCCCCAGAAGCAGCCACCGGCCAGGTAGACGGTCTCTTCACCGGCGGCCACGTTGGCCACGCCTTCCTGCTTGGCGAGCGGGAAGAGCGAGACGAACTTGCCGTAGCCTTCGGCCTCCAGACGCGCTGCGGGCACGAAGCGCAGCGACGCCGAGTTGATGCAGTAGCGCAGGCCGCCCTTGTCGCTGGGCCCGTCGTCGAACAGGTGGCCCAGGTGTGAGTCGCCCGTCTTCGATCGCACCTCGATGCGGGTCATGCCGAAGGTGACGTCTTTCTTCTCGGCGATGTTGGCCTCGATGGGCTTGGTGAAGCTCGGCCAACCGGTGCCGGAGTCGAACTTGTCTTTCGACGAGAACAGCGGCTCACCGGAGACCACGTCGACGTAGATGCCGTCATCGTGGTTGTTCCAGTAGGCGTTCTTGAAGGGCGGCTCGGTGCCGCACTCCTGGGTGACGTGGAACTGCTCCGCCGAGAGCTTCTTCTTCAGCTCGTCTGTCGGGGGTTTCTGAGACTTCACGGGATTGCTCTCCTTGGACTTCGGTGGCGTCTGCGCCCAGGCCGTAAACGCAAAGGCGAGGACTGCGGTGAGGAAGCCGATTGCGAGGTGCCATCTGGTCATGCGGAACATACGAATGGCGTCCCCCCGAGGTTTCCGCCACCTGATTCTCCGGGAAAGAATCCCGCCTGTTCTCAGGGGGTTGAGTCGAAAATGGTGCCTTGCAGCGCCTTTCGGGCCCGCCAGCGGCCGAGGTTCCAGGTGAGCGGCGACTCCGATTCGCCCAACCGTTCAGCCCGGTACTTGAGGGCGAAGTCGTTGCTGGTGGGATTGGCGGAGTGGAACGCGACCAGCGCGGGCAGGGCGTCTGCCGACAGGCGGGCGAGGTACCAGACGTCGACCTCCGGGCGCACCACGTTGCGCTCCGCGATGTACTTGTCGGGCGAGAGCACGGCGAGGCCGAGCATGGTGGTGGTGAACAGGCCAATGGCGCCGCCCACGAAGGCCTCAGGGCGTGTCCACAACGTGAGCGCGCGCCACGCGAGCACGGCGCCGACCAGCATCAGCCCGGCGTAGGCCAACAGGCGCAGCACGGTCAGGCCGTAGATCGACTCGTAGCGCCACAGCCGCGCCGCGCCGGAGCTCATCATCGGCATGGTGGCGAGCACGAGCGCGGTGGACAGCGCGGTGAAGGTGAGCTGGGCCTTCTTCGACTCCAACTGCGTGCGCGCGGGCAAGGCCATCAACAGCAGCAGGATGCCGATGGCCGCGAACAGGAGCTGAAAGAAGCCTTCGTGCGCGGCGTCGGCGTAGGTGACTCCCTGGGGCAACGTGCAGGCCGCGGGGGCGAGCGCGCACGGGGTGGAGGTCAGCCCGTAGACGAAGAGCACCGAGGTGAGGGTGCCCAGGAGCGTGAAGCTCTCGAAGGCGCGCAGCGGGCGGCCCGGCACGCTCGGGGTGACGTCGTCTTTGCGCCGCGAAACCAGCGCGAGCACGCCGGTGAGGATCAGCCCCGAGATGAGCGTGACGAACCCGCCCCGCAGGAACCCGCTGAGCGGAATGCGGGAGATCAGCGCATCGAGGCTGTCGATCCGCGCGCGGAAGACCGCATCACCCGACGAGAGGAGCAACGTGAGCGCGCCCACGGGCGGCAAGACGATGATCATCAGCCGGAGGAAACGGGGGGCGTACTTGTTCACGGTGCCGGTGACGTTGGTGTCTTCGAGCTGGCGGCTGGTCACCACGGCGCCAGCGAAGAGCGATTGTCCCGCCGTCTTGAAGGGTGCTCCGAACAGGTGACCGGTGCGCAGCGCCGAGAGCTTTCGTTCACCGTTCCACCCTTGAATGGCGAGCGCGAAGAGCAGGGCCGACGAGATGGTGCTCATCACCGAGAGCCAGCCTGCGTCGTGCAGCATGGTCGAGCCGAGCAGCAGCACGGCAGCCAGCAACAACCAGCGATGGCCACCGGCCGACTGCCACGCTTCTTTGCCTGCGCTCACCACGATGAACCCCGCGACCAGCGCCCCGAAGATCGCGTGGCCCAGGCCGAAGTCAGCGCCGTCGAGGAGCAGCTCGGTGGCCAGGCCCAGGCCGAAACCGAACAGCAGCTGGTTGCGGTGAGGGCGAAGTCGATCTGAAAACGAAACCCGGGGGGCAGGCAGCGCGAAGGAGGGCGTCATGGACGGAGTCATGGCGCGGTTCTCAGTGCAATCGGCTGGCCCGGAGCTGAACGGTCGTAATCAACGGCGAACGGTCTTTCCCTCTCCCTTCGGGAGAGGGTCAGGGTGAGGGCCACGAGGCCGCCCAACCGCACGTGGCCGACAAGCCGCTGTTTCCAATCGCCGCAGTACGGCTCCAAATCGGTCATGTCCCCGCCGCGCGCCTCCGGTATGACCGCGCCGCGATATGGCGACAATCGATAGTCAATTGAATGTCCGCAGTGCCGACTTCCAGGCGAACGCGACGGCGATGCAGGCGATCGTCGACGACCTGAAGGCGAAGGTGGCGAAGATTGCCGAAGGCGGCGGTGAAGACGCGCGCAAGAAGCACACTTCGCGCGGCAAGCTGCTCCCCCGGGAGCGCGTCAACCAGCTGCTCGACCCGGGAACCCCGTTCCTCGAGTTCAGCCAGCTGGCGGCGTTTGGCATGTACAAAGACGACGCCCCGGGGGCCGGAGTGATCACCGGCATCGGCCGCGTGTCGGGCCGCGAGTGCGTGATCGTCTGCAACGACGCCACGGTGAAGGGCGGCACGTACTACCCGATGACGGTGAAGAAGCACCTGCGCGCTCAAGAGATCGCGAAGGAGAACCGGCTTCCCTGCATCTACCTGGTCGACTCCGGTGGCGCGAACCTGCCGATGCAAGACGACGTTTTCCCCGACAAGGAGCACTTCGGGCGCATCTTCTTCAACCAGGCGAACCTCTCGGCTGAGGGCATTCCGCAGATCGCGGTGGTGATGGGCAGCTGCACCGCCGGTGGCGCCTACGTGCCGGCGATGAGCGACGAGAGCATCATCGTGAAGAACCAGGGCACGATCTTCCTGGGCGGGCCTCCGCTGGTGAAGGCGGCGACCGGTGAAGTGGTGACCGCGGAAGATCTTGGCGGAGGCGACGTGCACACGCGCTTGTCGGGCGTGGTCGATCACCTCGCGCAGAACGATCTGCACGCGCTGGCCATCGCGCGGCGCACCGTGAGCACCTTCAACGCAGCCAAGCAGCCGAACATCCCCCTGCGTGAACCCCGCCCGCCGAAGTACGCCGCTGAAGAGCTGTACGGCATCGTGCCGACGGACACCAAGAAGCCCTACGACGTGCGGGAGATCATCGCGCGCATCGTCGACGGCTCCGAGCTGGACGAGTTCAAAGCGCGCTACGGCACCACGCTGGTGACGGGCTTCTCGTACATTCACGGCATGCCGGTGGGCATCATCGCGAACAACGGCATCTTGTTCAGCGAGTCGGCGCTCAAGGGCGCGCACTTCATCGAGTTGTGTTGTCAGCGCAAGGTGCCGCTGGTGTTCTTGCAGAACATCACGGGCTTCATGGTGGGCCGGAAATACGAGAACGAAGGCATCGCCAAGAACGGCGCGAAGATGGTGACCGCGGTGTCGACCGCGGCCGTGCCCAAGCTGACCATGATCATCGGCGGCAGCTTCGGCGCGGGGAACTACGGCATGTGCGGCCGTGCGTACGGGCCCCGCTTCCTCTGGATGTGGCCCAACGCGCGCATCAGCGTCATGGGCGGGGAGCAGGCGGCCAGCGTATTGGCGACGGTGAAGCGCGACGGCATCGAGCTCAAGGGCGGCAAGTGGAGCCCCGAAGAAGAGGCCGCGTTCAAGAGCCCGATCCGCAGCCAGTACGAGACGCAGGGCCACCCGTATTACGCGACCGCGCGGTTGTGGGACGACGGCATCATCGACCCCGCAGACACGCGCATGACGCTGGCGCTGGGACTGTCGGCCACGCTCAACACGCCCATTCCCGAGACGAAGTTCGGCCTCTTTCGGATGTGACTCATGTTCTCCAAAATCCTCATCGCAAATCGTGGAGAGATCGCCTGCCGTGTCGCTTCGACGGCACGCCGCCTCGGCATCAAGACGGTGGCCGTGTACTCGGACGCCGACGCAGGCTCGAAGCACGTCGCCTCGTGTGACGAAGCGGTGCACCTCGGCCCTGCCGCGGCCAAAGAGAGCTACCTGGTGATGGAGAAGATCCTCGCGGCGGCGAAGGCCACCGGCGCTCAGGCGATTCATCCGGGCTACGGCTTCTTGTCGGAGAACGAAGACTTCGCTGAAGCGTGCGTGAAGGCGGGCATCACCTTCATCGGGCCTCCGGCGTCGGCCATCTCGGCGATGGGCCTCAAGTCGGAAGCGAAGTCGCGCATGGAGAAGGCGAAGGTGCCGCTCGTGCCCGGCTACCACGGCGCTGATCAGTCACCTGCGCTGCTGCAGAAAGAAGCCGATCGCATCGGCTACCCGGTGCTCATCAAGGCGAGCGCGGGTGGTGGCGGCAAGGGCATGCGCGCGGTCGAGAAGAGTGAAGACTTCGCGGCGGCCCTCGAGTCGTGCAAACGCGAGGCGATCAACGCGTTCGGCGACGACGCGGTGTTGATCGAGAAGTACCTCACCCGGCCGCGTCACATCGAGGTGCAGGTCTTCGCGGATCGTCACGGCGAGTGCGTGTACCTGTTCGAGCGCGATTGCTCCGTGCAGCGCCGGCACCAGAAGGTGCTGGAAGAAGCGCCCGCTCCGGGCATGTCGCCCGCGCGTCGTGCAGCAATGGGTGAAGCCGCCGTCGCTGCGGCCAAGGCCGTTGGCTACGAGGGCGCGGGCACGGTCGAGTTCATCTCCGAAGGTGAGCAGTTCTATTTCATGGAGATGAACACCCGCCTGCAGGTCGAGCACCCGGTGACGGAGGCGATCACGGGGCTGGATCTGGTCGAGTGGCAGCTGCGCGTCGCGGCGGGGGAGAAGCTCCCGAAGAAGCAGTCGGAGCTCACCATCAAGGGTCACTCGCTCGAAGCGCGCGTCTACGCGGAGAACCCGGAGAAGGGTTTCTTGCCCGCCATCGGCACGTTGGCTCACCTGCGTTTTCCGGAGCACGAGTCGTTCGTGACCGGCAGCGCGGTGCGCGTCGATTCGGGCGTGCGGCCGGGTGATGCGATCACGCCGTTCTACGATCCGATGATCGCCAAGCTGATCGTCTGGGGTGAAGATCGCCAGCAGGCGCTCGCTCGCATGTCGGAGGCGCTGGGCCACACCCAGATCGTCGGCCTCTCCACCAACGTCGGTTTCCTGAAGCGGCTCGTCGAGTCGAAAGCGTTCTCATCGGCCGATCTCGACACCGGGCTCATCGCGAAGAACCACGCGGAGCTGTTCCCTGAGACCTCGCGCGTTCCCGACGCGGTGTTGGCGCTGGCGGCTGCGGCGGTGCTGGCGCGTGAAGATCGCCTGGCGGGCTCGGACCCTTGGTCGTCACGCACGGGCTGGCGGGTGAATCAGACCTTCGTGCGTGGTTTGCGGCTCGGCGCTCACGAGGTGCAGATCGCCTACGGGCGCGCGGGCTACGTGTTCAACGGTACGCGGCTCACGGTGTCGAACGACGGGGTCGACTATCAGCTGATGCTCGGTGAGCAGCCGGTGCGCGGCACGGTGGTGTTCGAAGGCGAGACCCTCAACGTGTTTCACGCGGGCTTCGTCACGCAGCTCGAGCTGTTCGACCCCATCGCGCACGCGGGAGAAGACGACGCGCACGGCGGGAAGCTGGTGGCGCCGATGCCGGGGAAGATCGTCGCGCTGCTGGCGAAGAGCGGAGTGGCCGTGAAGAAGGGCACCGCGCTGCTGGTGATGGAGGCGATGAAGATGGAGCACACCATCACCGCTCCGTCTGATGGCACCGTCTCAGAATTTCTATTCCTCGCCGGCGATCAGGTCGCTGAAGGCGCGGAGCTGCTCAAGTTTTCCGTGGGGACGTCATGAAGAAAGTACTGCTCGGCGTCGGTGCGTTCCTGGTGCTGGTGGTGATGGCCTTCGCGGCCATGATGAGCTCGGTGTTCTCGGGCTTGAAGGAGATGCCCAACGGCGAAGAGCTGCCCGG
>JANODF010000563.1:0-3941 GCA_031412555.1 Archangium sp.
GCCGCCCTCCAACCGGCAGAAGATCGTCATCCTCGGCAGCGGGCCCATTCGCATCGGGCAGGGCATCGAGTTCGACTACTGCTGCGTGCACGCGGCCTTCGCGCTGCGTGAAGCGGGCTTCGAGACCATCATGGTCAACTGCAACCCCGAGACGGTGTCGACCGACTACGACACCTCTGACCGGTTGTACTTCGAGCCGCTCACCATGGAGGACGTGCTCGAGATCATTCACCGCGAGAAGCCGCTGGGGGTGATCGTTCAGTTCGGTGGGCAGACGCCGCTCAAGCTCTCCAAGCCGCTCGAGGCCGCGGGTGTTCCCATTCTGGGCACGTCTCCCGACGCGATCGATCAGGCGGAAGACCGTGAACGGTTCGCCAAGCTCGTCGACCGCCTGCGCCTGCGCCAGCCCGAGAACGGCACCGCGCGCTCGCCCGAAGAGGCCTACAAGACCGCCGAGAGCATCGGTTACCCCGTGATGGTGCGCCCCTCGTACGTGCTGGGCGGCCGCGCGATGGAGGTCGTCTACGACAAGGCGGATCTCGAGCGGTACATGCGCGAGTCGATGATGCCGGGCGCGCAGAACCCGGTGTTGATCGACCGGTTCCTCCAGTCGGCGACCGAGGTCGATCTCGATCTGGTGTGTGATTCGACCGGCGCCTGCATCGTGGGCGGCGTGCTGGAGCACGTGGAAGAAGCGGGCGTGCACAGCGGTGACGCGGCGTGCGTGCTGCCCCCGCACTCGCTGGCGCCCGACGTCATCGAGCGGCTCAAGGACATCGCCATCTCGCTCTCGCGTGAGCTCAAGGTGGTCGGGTTGATGAACGTGCAGTTCGCCGTGCAGGGCAAGGCGATCTACGTGCTCGAGGTGAACCCGCGCGCCTCACGCACCGTGCCGTTCATCGCGAAGGCCACGGGCCTGGCGCTGGCGAAGGTGGCCGCGCTCTGCATGGCCGGCAAGACGCTGGCAGAGCAGGGCGTGCTGAAGGACCCGGAGATGAAGCACTACGCGGTGAAGGAGAGCGTGTTCCCCTTCGCGCGCTTCAACAACACCGACGTCATTCTCGGGCCTGAGATGAAGAGCACCGGTGAGGTGATGGGGCTCGATGCGTCGGTGCACGCCGCGTTCGCCAAGTCGACGCTCGCTTCGGGTTCGGCGCTGCCCAAGGGCGGCACGGTGTTCGTCTCGGTGAAGGATGACGACAAGCCGGGCCTGGTCGACATGGCCAAGCGGCTGCGTGCGTTGGGCTTCACCTTGTGCGCGACCGGCGGCACGTTGGAGTACCTGGGGCGCAAGGGCATTCCGGCCGAGCGGGTGAACAAGGTGCGTGAGGGCAGCCCGCACATCGTCGACCGGATGATCAGCAAGGAGATCGCGCTGGTGATCAACACGACGTCGGGGAAGAAGGAGATCTCCGACTCGTACACGATTCGGCGCGAGGCGCTCACGCGCGGGTTGCCGTACTTCACCACCATGGAAGCGGCGCGCATGGGCGTCGGTGCACTCGAGGCTCAGTCGAGAGGGCCCCGCGAGTACAAGCCGATTCAGGACTGGCTGCGCTGAAGGAACTCCCTCTCCCTTTGGGAGAGGGTTGGGGTGAGGGTGCTGGCGTCAGCTCCCAAACCCGCGATGGCATCACTTCGTAACGCCCTCACCCCGACCCTCTCCCAGAGGGAGAGGAAATCACTTCTTCGCGGCCTTGTTCAACTCGCCCATGGTCTTGGTGGTCGAGTCGAGCAACACCTTGAGCTCATCGATGCGCGTCTGCGTATCCGTCGCCTGCTCCTGCGCTGACGCGTACGCCTCCTTGTCGGCCTTCTGGCTCTCTGCATCGGCCAGGATCGAGAGCTTCTGCTTGTTGAGGGAGTCGATGTACTTCACCAGCACGATGCGCTTGTTGATGAACGAGTCGACCTTCGTGGGGTTCATCGCGATGACCGCGTCGTAGCGCTCCAGCGCGATCTTGAGGTGCTCCGGCTGCGCTTCAGCCGCCTGTGACTGCGCCCCACCACGCGTCGACGAGATGAACGCCAACCAGCCCAGCGACTGCTCATCCTTCGGGTCGAGCACCACCGCCTTCTGGAAATACTTCTCGGCGCCGTCGAGGTCGCCGCCCTCCTTGTACATGCCGGCGATGTTGCGCAGCGTGTCGCTCTTGGCGGCGAGATCGGGCCGGCGGTCGAGGCTCTTTTCCAGCAGCTCGGCGGCGCGATCGAGCTTGCCGCCCTTCATGTTCGCGAAGGCCGCGCGATCCCACACCTTGGCGTCCTGCTCGGGCTTGAGCTCGAGCGACTTCTCGTACTCCGTGGCCGCCGCGAGGAAGTCGCCCTTCTTGAGCAGCTCGCTGCCCTTCACCCGGGCCACGTCGAAGGGCTCCGGATCCGTGCAGGAGGAGAGCAGCGCCAACGTGGTGAACGAGATGAGCAGGGTCTTCATGAGTGGGCCTTAGAACCGAAGTGCAGCGGTGAGCGAAGCGCCATCGGGCGTGACGACCGGAAGAAAACGAAGGCCCGCGGGCGGCCGGCGCAGCTGACGGGCGAGCTTCGAGTTGTAGCTGCTCACCAACGCAGCGGTCTCATCTCGGTCGAGCACCGCGGGGTTGCTGTTCCAGGCGAAGCCCGCCATCAACAACGCGCCCACCACGCCGGTGGCGATGGTGACGGTGCCCGAGATGTTGTGCGCGTTCGCCCGGGGCACGCAGATCTCGTTGTAGACGGCGATCGAGCTCTCGCACTCGACGCTGGCGAGCCTCGGGGCGGTGGCGATCAAGATGCTGCCGGCGACGATGGCGGCCGAGCTGAGCGCGATGCTCCCGATGATCAGCCACTTCCTGCGCATCGCCAGGCCGTCACTCTTTTCCACCAGGTCGGTGCGCTCGAGTTTCATGAAGAACTCACGAGGCGTCAGCGGCACCTGCGCGCGCCCTTGCGTCACGTGATTCTTGTCGTCGACCTTGAGCGCCTGATCGAGGAACACCGTGGGCAGTGCCGGCTCGGCCACTTCGGTCGGCATGACGGGCGGCGCGGTGGGCTCCTGCGCGAAGGCCGGGGCGCTGAGCAACAACCCACTAATCAGGAGGAGGTGTCTCATGGGCCGGGAGCGTAGCCGCCCGGGGCCTTCCGTTCGCGAATTTGGTGCGGGCGCAGCGCGTCAGCCCCATAGACTCAACAGCTTCTGGAGGCTCCATGCACTCGCTCACTTTCCTCATCGCGTTGTCCCTTGCTGCTGCCCCGGCCGCGGCTCCTTCTGTCGACGCCAACGCGGCCTTCGAGCGGCTCAAGAAGATGGAGGGCTCCTGGAAGACCGACGCGAAGGATGGGCCCATTCAGTACGTGACCTTGCGCCTGGTCGCTTCGGGCACCGCGGTGCTGGAGACCACCACCGCGGCGGATCGCACCACCATCACCTCGGCCACCATCTATTCGTTCGAAGGCAACAAGCTCATCGCCACGCACCATGGCGGCGGGGGCACGTCTCGTCTCGAGCTCACGGGTGCAGATCCACTCGCGATCAAGTTCGACGGCACTGGCAAGGATGCCCGGGTGGCCGCGCTCGCGTTGGTGGTGAAGCAGAGCAAGCTGCGCCAGGAGTTCACGACGCGTGAGAGCGGGCGGGATGTGAAGAAGTCGCTCGACCTGCTCAGCGAGTACGTCGACACGTTGAAGTGAAGAACCTCTCCCTGCGAAGCTCCGCACTCCGAAAGGCCCCTCACCCCGACCCTCTCCCCGCTTCGCAGGGAGAGGGAGATCAGGTGGCGATGCTGCGCACGGCGCTGATGGCCGTCGCGATGTCCGCATGAGTCACATCGAGGTGCGTGACGAAACGCACCCGGGTGCTCCCTGTCGCCAGTACGCCCTTTTCCTTCAGCTCAGGCACCAGCCTCGCTGCGAGTGGCTGCGCGACGTCGACCCAGACGATGTTGGTCTGCGGCGTCTCCACCTCG
>JANODF010000564.1:0-24460 GCA_031412555.1 Archangium sp.
TGGCGCGGCGGAAGGCGCGGTCGTAGTCGCGCTCGATGATGCGGCCCGGCTCCCAGAACTCGTCGTAGCGCTCGACCCCACCCATGCGCGAGGCAGGGGTGAAGTAGTACTTGATGGGCTCCGGGGTGCGGGCGGCCATCGCGATGGGCTGGTCAGTCACCTCACCGTTGACCTTCTGGTAGTACTCCTTCCAGACGCGGTGACGGTTCGCCAGGCGGATGACGGCCTGATCGTTGTAGCCAAACTTGCGGTCGTAGTTGAGGCGGTCGGTGCGGAAGTAACCGAAGTACGACATCAGATCGTTGGGGAACTGGAGCGGCTCGTAGTCACGCGACCAGGTGGTGTCGACCTTGGCGATCGAGGTGCGAATGTGGATCTCGCTCGCGCTGCAGTCGTAGATGCCCGAAGCAAACCAGCAGAGGGGAATGTTGCCGTAACCCTCGAAGTAGATCGTGTCAGGCATGGCCATGTAGCGGCCGGTGACGTCGAAGTACTTCAGCTTCGGCTCCAGAGGGCCGTCTTCGCCGTCGATGTCCTCGTATTCGAAGGTGGGCCAGTTGTAGGGGTCGCTGCCGGGCTCGTTGGGCTGAATCCAGTTCGAGTTGGTCACCCCCGACTGCGGGTTCTGCACGGTGCCCCAGTTGAGGCCCGACGCCTTGTTCAGCACGTTCGTCGACCAGTTCACGCGGATGTACTCACGCTGATTCCAGAAGCGGTCGCTGGTGTTCTCGCTGATGACGTTGTTCTGCTCGCCCGTGGCGGCGTTGTAGCCGCGCTGAATGTCGAAGTGACTCACGATGGGGAAGGCCACCACGGGGGCGCCGTAGTACTTCTGCCCGCCGGTGCACTTGCCCGCGGCGTCGCAGTACTTGGCGGTGGTCGCGGCGATCGTCGAGCTCGGGTCGATGTTCGACTCCGCGCCGAGCGTGTAGGCGTAGGAGCGGTACCCGACGAGGTTGCCCTCCTGGATCTCCCAGACCAGCTTTTCCATGTTGCCGGTCTGGCCCGGGAAGGTGAACTGGGTGTTGAACGGCGTCCAGGTCACGGTGTTGCGGAAGAACCACTGCCCGTCGAGCAGGTCAGACTTGCGAACGACGTTGGGCTGAATGCGAACGACGTCGCCATTCATCTGCGCACAGCTGAACGCGAACAACGCGAGCATCGCGACACTCAGTGAGCGCCAGTTGGTGGAGCGACGGTTCATGATTTCTCCGGTGGTGAGAGCTTGAGGGCTGAGGCGAAAGGAAGCGCGAGGCGCGGAAGAAGAGGCGGGGGTCGGTGTTGAGTTCGATGCGTTCACGCAGACCTCCGGGTTGGCGCGGGCCCTAGCGCAAGTCGTGTGCCGTTGTTTGGTCGGCGGGCAGAAAGCACGAAGGCCGTTGATATCACTGACAAAGTGGGCCGACCGTGGCTCAACCGAAAGCAACCAGGTGTGGCAGCGCCAGGGCCGAGCGTTAGCGGAGCGACGGCAGTGGTGAGCGAGAACGCCAGCAAATCGGCACCTTGAATCGGAGGTACGGCGAGTAAGGGAACGTGCCCCTAGCACAGCTTTCCGGGCCCGATCAATCAGCGCAGCCGCTTCAGGGGGGACGTTGATCGGGCGCTCGCCGCTGTGGTAGGTGCGCCGTTCTTTGATCACGCCCGCCGAACAGCATGCCGTTTTCTTGTCGACCGCTGGTCGTCGACTGGCGGACTGGCGGCTGGGTGGCGTGGTGAAACGCTCGTGGTCGACATCTGACCGGGCGCAAACCGACTCAATTCCAGTGCTTTGCAACGCCTTGCCGTCCTCGACGGAAGGGCATGAACCTTGCCTGATGCGCGGGCTCGTCAGTCGTAGGAGGTTTACGTGAATCGTCTCACTGTGCTGGTGATGCTGGTTGCCGTTCAAGCGATGGCTCAGACGGCGCCGGCCACCCCGCCCCCTGCGACCCCTGCCCCGGCGACTGCCGCACCGACTGGTGCCCCTGCGGCCACGGCCACGGCAACCAGTTCGACTGCTCCCGCCACCGCGTCGGCCGGTTCGGCCGTGTTGACGCCGGAGCAGCTCGCCATGCTCAGCGGCTTCTTCTTCAGCTTCAGCGTCGACCACCTGCTGGGGCTCGGCACTTTCGTCGACCCGCAGCTGTACGCGAACCTGTCCGCGAACATCAACGCGTTCATCTCGTACCGCACGCGACTGCTGGGCAAGGCCTTCTCGATCGGCTTTCAGCCCTTCGGCTTGCTGGGTTTCAGCTACGAATACACCTTGCCTGACGCGGCGAACGGGCGCCGCTGGAGCTGGTCGGACGCCCGCGTGGCGCTCTCGATGCCTGCTTTGATCAAGGAAAAGAACACGGGGATCGTCATCACCCCCTCGTTCAACATCATCGTGCCCACCACCATCGAGAGCTGGGGCGCCGGGCTGATTTCCCGACTGGGCTTCGGCTTGTCGATGAACAAGAACTTCAAGACGCCGATCGGCACCATCATCGCGAACTTCGGCGGACTGGGAACCATCGGCCTCTATACGAACAGCCAGAGCGTGGTGCGGCCCACCAAGACCGACGCCGCGGGCAACTACCTGGTGCTCTGCCGCGCCGGTGAGACGGCGTGCGGCGTCAACAACAACAACTCCTTCCTCGCGCTCCAGGGCTCGCTCAACGTGACGTGGGTGGCCACCGACGGCATCTTCCTGACGGTTGGCTACGGGATGCAGACTTCATTTCTGTATGCAGCCGCCACCGAGGTCGATGAGTTCACGCCCCCGACCCTCGACACGAATGGCAACCCGGTCGCCCGCACGGGTATGAGCCGCAGCGATACCCAGAGCGCGTCGGTCTCGTTGTCGTTCAACCTGACCAACTCGATCAGCGGCACGTTGTACCTGGCCAACTTCGCCCCGCTGCTGACGGCCGACAACAAGTCAGTGCGCTTCCCGCTCGTCGACGTCACCGGGTTGGCGAACAACAACACCGCCGTCGGCTTCTCGCTCTCGGCCACCTACTGAGTTGACGGCGCCTCAAGGGCAGGTCGCCAGCAGGCGCTGAAGTCGGCTCGTCTCCAGGCGAAGCAGCAGGGTCTTCTCCCGGGTGTACGTGACCGCACCGGGGGCCGCGTCTTTCGGTTTGCGCACGAACTTGGCCGGCACGTAGCTGACCTCGACCCGGGGCTCGCCTTTCGCGTCCGAGTGGTGCGCCGCCAGCGTGGCCGCGTCGAGCAGCAGCTCCCCCGACACCTCGGTGTTCTTCTCGATGGGAATCACCACGTGCGAGCCGGGCAGGCCGCGCACGTGCAGCCAGACGTGGAAAGGCCTGGCCACGTGAAAGGTCAGGTCGTCGTTGTGGCTCGACCCCCGCCCCACCCAGATGCGGTGACCGCCGTGGCCCACGTACTCGCGATAGGGCGGCAGCGCCGGTTGGGGCCCGGCCTTCACCCGCGGCGTTCCCAGGGCGGGTGGTTCAGGCGGGGCGGTGTCGAGCGCGGAGAGTTGCGCCTGGAGCACCGCACTCTCGGCCTCCAACGTCACCAGGCGGGCTTTCGCCATCTCCGCGCCGCGCACCATTCGTTTGTACTGGTGGAAGCGCCACTCCACCTCCTGCTGCGGGGTGCGTTTGGGATCGAGCTCCACCACGACCTCGTTGGTGCTGCCGTCCTCCAGATACTCGGTGAGCGCGACTGACTTCTGGCCGCGCTTCAGTTGGTAGAGGTTCTGTGCGAGCAGCTCCCCCGCCCTGCGGAACTCGTGGGCCTTGCCGGTGCGTTCGGCTTCGACGCGCACCTTCTCTTTGGTGCGCTCGATCTTCTTGAGCTTCGAAAGCAGGGGCGCGCGGCGGGCGTCGACCCAGGTCTTCTGCTCCGCGGTGGCCAGCAGCGTCTCGGCGGCGTGAGCGAGCCGGAGCGACACGTGATCGCCCATCAACCGTGAAGGCGCAGCCTTGATCGGCTGCTCGTCCAACGGTGTCCACGGCTGACCGATGCGCACCCCGGGCCGGGTGGGCGTCGACATGGCGAGCACCTTCGCGTCCTTCGTGCACAAGGCGATCACCGGCGCGGTGGTGGCCTCCAGCACGAGCGTGAGGTGTTTGGTGTCTTTGGTGAAGTGCAGCAGCAGCGTCTTGCGAGCCGGCAGCGCTTCGGCGTCGATCAACTTCGCGCCGGTGAGATCGCGGCGCAGCACCGATTGCCAACTGGGGGGCGTGGGCGGGTTCGACGGGCGTTCGGTGATCGCCGAGATGCGCGCCAGCCCCGGATCGCTGCAGACCAGCAGCTGCTCGCTGCGGCCGGGCACGCGCACCTCGAGGTACACGCGCGTGGTGGTGGGGGCGTAGACCTTCTGCACGACGCCGCCACTGAGCTCCCGATCGAGCTCCGCGGCGATCAGCGTGAGTTCTTCAGGTCGGAGTGACACGGGCTCTGGTGGGGCTCAACGCGACGATCTTCGCGAGGCTGAAAGGATGGGGAGGCAGCAGCTGAGAGAACAGGCAGCTCTTCGGCGCCTTGTCCTCGCGCCAGCGGAGGAACGTCGAGGCGTGCCGGAACCGCATGCCCTGCAGGTAGTCGTAGCGGACTTCGCAGACCAGCGTGGGCGTGAGCGGCGTGGGGGCCGCCTTCTCCTGGCCTTTGCTCCAGCGGTTGGGCGCCGACTCCAGCTTGCCGGGGAACACCGGGGCACCCGCTTCGAGGGGCTTCAGCTTCTCGCGCAGCGCCTTCTTCTCTTTCGCGCTGAAAGAAGACGTGTGCCCGATGTGGATGAGTTCGCCGCCGTCGTCGTACACCCCGAGCAGCAACGAACCGACGGTGCCCGGCGTCTTGCCTTCGCGGTACCCCACCACCACCACGTCAGCGGTGCGCCCGTGTTTGATCTTCACCATCACGCGCTCGCCCGGGCGGTAGTCGAGGTCGAGCCGGCGCGCGATCACCCCGTCGCAGCCCGCGCCTTCGAACTCGTGGAACCACTGTTTGGCAGTCTCCAGGTTCACGGTCTGCGGGGTGACGAAGAAGCCGTCGTGTCCCTGAAAGAGCGCGATCAACTTCTCACGCCGAACCTGGTTGGGCAGACCGCGCAGATCGTCGCTACCCAACGCGAGGCAGTCGAAGGCGACGAAGCCTGCCGGCGTCTCCACCGAGAGTTTGTTCACCCGGGAAGCCGCGGGGTGAATGCGCTGTGAGAGGGCTTCGAAGTCGAGGCCCTTGGCACCGGGAAGGATGATCTCCCCATCCACCACGATCTCGGGCGGCAGCGCCTTCTTCAGGCCTTCGACCACCTCGGGGAAGTAGCGCTCGAGCGGCTGGCCGTTGCGGCTGCACAGATGCACGCGGCCTCCCTCGCGAAAGACGATGGCGCGAAATCCGTCCCACTTGGGCTCGTAGAGCCAGCCTTCACCGGCAGGAATTTCGTCCTCCGCCTGCGCCAGCATGGGCTCGAGGGGCGACTGAAAAGGGAGCATTGGCGGCCTTCTACTGCGGTTCCGCCACCGTGTTATGTGCTGAGAGGTGGAGGACAAACGCGACCGCTCGAGGCTCCTGACGCTCATCGGCGTCTCGGTGGTCTTGCACGCGCTGGTCTTCTGGTCGCTGGCCCTGCTCGAGCCTGCGCAGATTCAACGGAACAAGCCGGTGGAGATGGAGCTGGCCTGGGTCGAGACCCGCCCTGCCCCCACTCCAGAACCTGAGCGTGCGCCCACTCAGCCGCCACTCAAGGTCGAGAAGACCCAGGTCGATCCGAAGAAGAAGAAACAGGTGACCGAAGTCGCACCGCCGGTGGTGAGCGGGCAGCCAGATCAGGGCAGCGCGATCGTCGAGGCAGGACCGCAGGTCGGCACGCGGGGTGATCTGCCGATCAGCACCCGCCCGAGCCTGACGCCGAGTGATGGCTTCGCCATGTCGCTGGGGACCGGCGGCCGCGAAGAGCCGGTGCGGGGTTCGACGATTCGCAACGGGCCCGGTGAAGCGCCCGATCAACGATCGCTCAACGAGTACACCGGCGAGGTGCTCACGCGGAAGTTGAACGACGATCTCCAGCAGGAGGTCGGCATGGCCGCCGTCGGCGTCGGCAACGTGCCCAATCACTTCAAGCGCTACGAGAACGCGATGCGCACGATGCTGCCGAAGTCGACCATCGATCGCACTCCGATGAGCGGTGGTGACATCGCGCGCGACGTGGCGGGGATCATGTTCAACAACGGCCCTTCGGCGGAAGCGTCGAAGAAGGTCAGCGACTCGCCGCTGGGCCGCAGCGTGACCAGCCAGAACGTGATGTCGCCCACCGTCGACGATCAGCGCTTCCGCGAGAGCTCGATGCAGATGCTCGCGCAGAGCGAGAACATCAAGGAGCGCATCACCCGCGCTCGCCTGCGCACCGTGCTCGAGGTGACCACCGACGCGAACGGCATTCTCTCTGACGTGAGCATCATCGAACGCTCGGGTGATTCACGCTTCGATGAGTCGGTGCTGCACTTCAGCCGGAAGGTCGCTCGGACCATTCCGGACAACGACGACAAGATGCTCGGTACTTCGAGCTGGCGCACCCGGTGGCAGTTCACCTGGGAGCCGCCCGATGTTCGCGTGCGGTTGCTCAACGCGTGGCGCGTGAAGAGTGCGCCTGCGCTGCAATGAGCACGTTGAACGCGCATCTGAAGGAGCTCGTGGCGGAGCTCAGCGCGGAGCTTCCTGAGGTGACTGAGCGGAGGATGTTCGGGAGCGATGCGTTCTTCGCCAACTCGAACATCTATTCGATCGTGTGGGACGGGCAGATTCTGCTGCGGTTTCCCGTGGAGGCCCGGTTCCTCGCGGCGGAGGCGCTGGAGGGTTCGGGGATGTTCGATCCCATGGGCACCGGGAAGACCATGCGCGGTTGGGTCGCCATGCCGGAGACGATGAATGATGACGTCGAGGCGCTGCAGCCCTGGCTCGAGGAGGCTCATCGGATGGCGATGAGTCAGCCGGTGAAGAAGAAGGGGAAGCCCTCTCCCCGACCCTCTCCCCCGCGGGGGAGAGGGAGCGCAGAGAGTTTGCGGAAGAAGAAGTCGAAGAAGACTTAGCTTTCAGCTTTCGCGAATCCGGATTCCAAACGGCGAGAGCGCGAGCAACGCGAACTTCACGTGCTGCAACGCGAACGGGATCCCGATGATGCTCACGGCGAGCGGCACCGCGGCGGCGAGATGGGTGATGCAGATCCACACGCCCGCGAAGAGGAACCAGATGATGTTCAGCAACACGTTGCCCGTGCCGCGCTGGCCACTGTCGTCGTAGTCCTTGCCGAACGGGAAGAGCGCCAGGCCCGCGAGCTTGAAGCACTGCATCCCGAACGGGATGCCGATGATCGTCACGCAACAGACCAGGCCGACCAACGCGTACTCGAGCGCCATCACGACGCCGCCGCCGAAGATCGCCCACAGGATGTTCAGGATGAATCGCATGATGTCTCCTACGAGATGAGCCGCAGTGGATTGCTTACTCGCGTGTCACCGCGCGAAGGATCAACTCTCTTCGCTCCACCAACTTCCCCACCGCGAGCGGAAGGGTCAACGCGTAGACGCCCCAGGCCATCGTGGCCGCGCCCAGTACGAACGTCAGGCTGGCCAAGGTGGGCCCCGCTTCGCCGCACTGCCTCAACGCCCATGCCAGCGGCCACGTTCCCACACCCGCCGCAGCGACGCCGAACATCGAGGCCACGAAAGGCAGCTTGTCGCGCCGCTTCAAATTCGCGTGGAACTTCACCGGAAAGTACAGCGACAGCGCGTTGCCCACGGTGAGCACCACCGGAATCAACGTGGCCACCGAAGCGAGCGCGAGCACCACGTCGAGCGGCCCACCGTGCCGGAAATACGCCACGTAGAAGATCGCCACCAGCATCGCCAGGCCCGAGCCCGCGCACGCGTGCACCAGGTTCTTCGCGCGCAGTACCAGGCCCAGATCGATGGGCGCGACCACGAACGCCGAGAAGCCGTGACCGTCGTAGGCGAACGCGTTCTGCGAGAACGTCGAGCCCATCACGATCGCGCCGTAGACGCAGAGCCCGCCCAGCAGCCACGCGTCGGTCGTCGCTCCGAGAAAGAACGCGAAGAGCGCGCGGCCCGAGAGCAGCTTGAACAAGATGCCCAGCACGAAAGGCACCGCGACCAACAGGCGGGCGCGCGGGTTGTGCCAGAGGTCGACCGCCTCCCTGACCACCAACGTTCCGAACAGGGTCTTCGGCGCCACGAAGGGGTTACTCGCCCGCTCTGCGCCCGAGAGCGTCGCGCCGCGCCCGGAGTTGCGGTGGAAGTCGATGAGCAACCCCCACGCGACCACCATGGCGATGATGGTCATCTCCAGCAGCAGCAGCACGTCGGCGAGCGCCTTCACGCCCTCACCCACCGCTGACATGGTCAACGCGTGCGCGAAGAAGCCGGTGGGAAAACGCCCGAGCGCGCGGGTGGCGTCTTGCACGAGCGTGTCGGGCACCGCCTGCACACCCACCTTGCCGATGTCGAAGAGCCACGAGGTATCGACGGGCGGAATGAACGAGGCGATCACCAGGCTCACGAAGAAGCCGGCGCCGATCAACTCCGCGCTGCGCTGTTGCCGCAGCACGCTGAGCACGATGTGCAGGCCGACCCTCGAGAGCGCGGCGTTGAACATCACGTACGCACCGAAACCGAGCGCCACCAGCAGCGGGTATTCCACCGGGCGGATGGTCAGATAGCCGAGCGTGGCGCCGACCAACGGGCCGTAGAAAACGAGGGAGCGTGGCTCGGCGAGGCTGGCCAGCGTGGAGGCCAGCATCAGCCGCAACGTCGAGATGGGAAACGCCGAGTACCGCGAGAGCTCGGAGTGATCGTCGACGCCCGCCGACAACACCGGCCAGGTGACCCAGACGCAGGTGGTCACGAAGGAGAGCAGGCGCAGAATGAAGTCGGGCCAGAGTTCCAGCTCCAGGTTCGACGAGAGGCGGATGAGCCCGAAGAAGCCGGCCGCCAACACCACCGCGGGCGCGCTGGAGAAGAGAAACGCTGCCACCGCCAGCCACCACTGCGACTTCGTGCCGCGATTGAGGGCGATGGTGAGCCGCAGCCTCCAGAGCAGCAGCAGGTGCGTGAAGAACCCCGGCGGCTTCACTTGTAGAAGCTCAGGCTCGCGTCACGCGCCACCGGCACGCCGATCAACTTCTCGAACACCTGCTCCAGCGAGTCGCAACCGTGTCTTCCCTGCAGCTCGGCCACGGGCCCTTCATCCACCAGCTTTCCGGCGCGAATCACGCCGGCGTGGGTGGCCAGGCGCTCGGCGATCTCCAGCACGTGGGTGGTCAGCAGCAGGGTCACGCCGCGCCGGGAGAGTTCGGAGAGCAGCTCGCGGATGACGCCGGCCGCCAACACGTCGATGCCTTCGAACGGCTCATCGAGCAGCACCAGCTCAGGCGCGTGAATGAGCGCGGCCGCGATCGCCAGGCGACGCCGCATGCCCTTCGAGTACTCCGCCACCAGGTTGCCGCCCTTGGAGCTCAGCTCGGTCAGCCGCAGCAGCTCCTCGCAACGGGCAGCCGCTTCGTCACCCCCCAGCCCATGCATGCGACCGCTGAACACGAGGTACTGCCGGCCGGTGAGGCGCTCGAACAACGAGAGCTCTTCGGGCACCACGCCCAGCCGGCTCTTGATCTGGAGCGGCTCGCTCAACGCGTCCCGGCCCAGGATCCGCAAGGTGCCCCCGTCGGGACCGTAGGTGCCGGTCATCAGCGAAATGGTGGTCGACTTGCCGGCGCCGTTGGGACCCAGGAATGCGTAGAACGCACCCTTCGGGATGACCATGTCGAGGCCGTCGACGGCGGTAAAGGTCCCAAACCGCTTGAGGAGCCCTTTGGCCTCCACCGCTGAATCCAACGTCACGGACGGGGACTGTAGCCCCTGCCAGTAGATTGGCAGCAGGCCGAAGTTTCAGGTACGACATGCACTCTGTTCCCCGCGGCCGGCGGAACAAGCTGAGGATCTCAATGAAGAACATGAAGCATCTGCTCGCCGGTTTCGTGATCGGCGTCGTCATGGCGATTGCGCCTTCCTGTGGTCCCGCCAAGAACTGCAGCCCGAGCAACTGTACCGGGTGCTGCGATGACTCCGGTCAGTGTCAGTTGGGCAACTCCAACGGCGCGTGCGGGCAGCTCGGTACCTCGTGCCAGACGTGCCAGATCGCTCAGGCTTGTAACTTCGGCTCGTGCACGGCCAGCGGCAACGGCGGCGGCGTCGGCAATGGCGGCGGCACCGGCAACGGTGGCGGCACGGGCGGCGGCACCACGACGGGTGGCGGCATGGGCGGCGGCACCACGACGGGTGGCGGCACGGGCGGCGGCACCACGACGGGCGGCGGCACGGGCGGCGGCACCACCACCGGTGGCGGCACGGGCGGCGGCACCACGACGGGTGGCGGCACGGGTGGTGGCGTGACGGGCGGCGGCACCGGAGGCGGCTCGGGCTGCGACGGCTGCATCAACAATCAGAACAGCATGTGCATCAACCGCATGAACTCAAACAACCCCACGTTCTGCGGGCAGGGCGGCGTGCAGTGCGCGACCTGCTCGGGCACGCAGACCTGTGTGAACTACCTCTGCGCTGGCGGGAGCGGCGGTGGCACGGGCGGCGGTCCCACGGGTGGTGGCGGTGGCACGACCACTCAGCCCATCGGCGGTGCCTGCACCTCGACCTCGAACTGCGCTTCGGGCCTGACCTGCAAGACCACCACGACGCGCGGTGACGTGGTCTACCCCGGCGGCTATTGCACCCGGCCCTGCGCAGCTTCGACCGATTGCGGCGCCGGCAACGAGTGCATCGGCGGCGCCCAGTCCACGCTCCAGTTCTACGGCGAGTCGGCCGGCTTCTGCGTGAACAGCTGTCCGTCGGCGGGCAGCATCTCCACCTGCCGCTCCGGCTACACCTGCGAGTTCAACGAAGCGGGCATGCCGGGCGTGTGCTGGCTCGACCCGATTCCGAACTTCAATGGTGGCGCCCAGGCGACCAACAGCGGCAACGCGTGCACCGCCGACACCTGCCAGCCTCCGGGCATGAACCCGCTGCTCTCGGTGTGTCTCAACGCGAACCTGGCCGACGGCGGCGCTTCCGGTTGGACGCAGGGGTACTGCACCGCCGACTGCTCGTTCGACAACACCGGCAACTTCTGCGGCTCGACGGCCACCTGCGTCACCCTGGGCCAGGCGCCGAACACCAGCGACCTGTGCCTCAAGACCTGCGCCACGCCGGGCGGCCGCTCGACCTGCCGCAACCCGGGCTACAGCTGCTTCGCGCTGTCCGGCGGCACTACCAACATCTGCTACCCCGACTGCACCATCACGGGTTGCAGCACGGGTACCTGCAGCACGGTCACCGGCCAGTGCCAGTAGGACTTCAGCTGAAATGAAGTGAACGAAGGCCCGGGCAACCCCCGGGCCTTTTCGTTCTACGAGGCGAGGCGCGGAGCCAACTCGGTGACCAGACCTTCGACCTCGGCGGCCAGCGCCTGGCCTTCCGCCAGCAGCCCGGCCTTCAAACGCCGCCGATTGAGCAGCACGAAGAAGGTCCGCGCGTCGTGCCACGCCGCCGCGCGGCGCTCGAGGTAGTAGCGGGTGAAGAGCGCCAGCGGCGGCACGGCGAAGAGCGTGAAGAGGCCCAGGCCCAGACCCCCGCTCCACCAGGCCAGCACCACCAGCAGCGCCCACCAGAGCGGCGTGAGCAACAACAGGGTCAGCACCTTCACGGTCGACTCGGTGTCCTGCTCGGGCTTGGCGGCCTTCACGGCGAGCAGCGGCAGGTAATACGGAATGACGAACAGCGCGAAGCCGAGCAGCACCAGCGGCGCCGAGAGCACCGCGAAGAGGTTTCGCACGATGAAGAAGGCCACCGTGCGCGGGCGGTACTGCGAGGTGAGATCGTCGGCGGTCACCGAGAGCAACGCGAGGCGCGCGCGATAGGCGGCCAGCTCGTTCTTCAGCTTCTCGAAACGGGCGGGCTGCTCTTCGCGCAGCAGCGACATGCCTCGGGCAAAGGCCTTGTGGCGATCAGCACTGCCGGCCTGTTCACCGCGCGCGAGGGCGTAGAGCGACTCGGCCGTCTCGAGGATGGGCAGATCTTCCCAGGCGTCGAGGTTGAGGGTGACCTGCCGCAGCGCGGTGGCGATGGCGTCGGTGAAACGGCGCGCGGCCTCGTGGGGATCTTCGCCTGCCTTTTCCAGGAAGTCGGCGGCGTTCACCGCGGGAGCGACCTCCACGTGTACCCGGCTCTTGAAGCGGTTCTTTGCTTCGTACGTGATGCCCACGGGCACCAGCTTCACCGGTGCGCCTTTGCGGGCGGCCTCCAGCGCGATGCGGGCAGCGCCGGTCTTGAGCTCGGCGAGCTGCGGTTCACTGTGGCTCTTGCCTTCGGGGAACAGGGTGATCGCCCTGCCCTGAAGCAACGCGTCGACGGACGCCGTGAGCGTGCCTTCGTTCTTCGTGGTGTCGCCCGGCCCGTCCTGCTTGCGGAAGATCGGCAGGGCATCCATGCCGCGCATGATCTGCCCAAGCACCGGCATGCGGAAGAGCGGCTCCTTGGCGAGGAAGGTGACCTTTCGCTGCGCGAGGATCAGCAGGATGCCGGGATCGATGAGGCCGTTGGGGTGATTGCCCACGAACATCACGGGCCCTTCGAGCTTCAACGCCGCGGTGGGATCGACCGGCGCCTCCACCCGAAAGAAGAGGCGCAGCGCCAGCGAAGCCAGCGCTCGAAACGCTCGATAGAACATGTCAGCGCGGATCCTTCGGGGTGGTGCGCTCGAGGAACTTCTCCTGCTTGTCGTAGCCGTTGCGCTCGAGCCGTTTGGTCTCGATCACGTCCGCCGCCTTCTTGAACAACACGGAGAGCTGGCGGAACCCGTCGACCACGGCGCGTTCGATTTTCTCGGCGCGTTCGCGTTGGGCCACACTCGAGTTCTCTTTGCGAAAGAAGCGCAGGGGCATGACGCCGTGAGTCTTACCGCAGACTGGGCCGCTGCGAAGCCACCAGGCAGAAACGCGAAGGAACCAGCGAGAAGGGGGGAGTTCCCCTCCCGCGCGCACCAGTGCTACTCGCCCGAACCATGAGCATCTCGCGCGTCGGCTTTCTGGGCCTGGGCACCATGGGCGCGCCCATGGCGAAGAACCTGAAGAAGAAGGGCTTTCAGGTGGTGGTGTGGAACCGGTCGCCCGAACGTGCGGAGGCGCTGAAGGCCGACGGCATCGAAGTGGCGGCCAGCCCCGCGGCGCTCGCAGCGCAGGTCGACGCGTATTGCACCTGCGTGGCCGACCCCGCAGCGTTGGAAGGCGTGGCGGCGGGGCTGCTGGAGAACGCCCGGCCCGGCCAGCTGTTCATCGACTTCTCCACCGTGTCGGTGCCGTTGATCGAATCACTCGCCGCACGCTTCGCCACGAAGGGCGTCGACTTCGCAGACGCGCCGGTGACCGGGTCGCGCGGCGGTGCTGAAAAAGGCACCCTGGTGATCATGACGGGTTGCAGCGCGGCCACCCTCGCGCGCGCCACGCCGATCTTCCAGGCCGTCGGCGAGAAGGTCATTCACTGCGGCGAGGTGGGCACCGGCACGCAGGTGAAGCTGGCCGGCAACGCGCTCATCGCGGGCATGCTGCAGTGTTTCAGCGAAGGGTTGCTCCTCACGAAGGTGGCCGGCGTCGATCCACGCAAGCTCATCGAGGTGGTGCAGGCATCGGGCTTCCGCTCGCCGTACTTCGAGTTCAAGGGCAAGGCGATGCTCGAGCGTGACTTCACCACGCACTTCTCCATCGACCTGATGCACAAGGATCTCTCGTTGTTCCTCGACAACGCAGCGGCGCATCGGGTGCCCACGCCGACCGCAGCTTCCTTGCGTGAGACGTACAACCTGGCGCGCGCGTCAGGTCACGGTGGGCAGGACATCTCTGCGGTGATCACCGCGTTCGAAGATCTCGTTGGCACGAAGGTGAGCTGAACATGCGGTCTCCTCTGATTCTGATCGTCGCTTGTGTGTTGGTGCTGGCCGGTGCGTTCTTCGCGTCACGCACCCTGGTCGACGATGTGCCGGTGCCTGCGCCGATGGTGGTGACGCCCACCACGTTGATCCCCGCAGAGGACAACCAGCCCGGCCCCGCGCTCGCCATGCCCAGCACGGGGCGGCAGGCCGTGAATCGTGCAGAAGCCGAAGCCGCCATGCTCGCGCCCCGGCAGGGGCCGCTGCAGCAGGTGAACGCCGCGCCGGTGATGCCGCGCATGGTGGAGCCCAACGCGCCTCCGCCACCCGCCGACGTCGCGCCCAGCCCGTTCACCGGGGAATCGAAGGAGCTCGATTACGCCGAGGCCATGATGGCGGAGACGAACCCGGGCCTCGAGCGGCTGCAGTCGGCCCACGAGGTGTTCAGCCGCTGCGTCGAGCAGGAGCCGGCCAATCAGCGCTGCAAAGCCGGGCTCTCCGCCTCGCAGCAGCGGTTGGGTGGGACGGTGGCCACCGAGCGCACGCCGGGAACGCCGACCCTGCAGGCGATTCCGCCTCACACCCGCCCGCCTTCACCGTTGAAGTAGGCGTTACCTGCTCCACACCCGGGGGAAAGCCGGGATGACGTGGAGAGGCCAGGCGCGCAGCATTGCGCCATGACTGACGGACAAGTGGTCTCGCTTGAAGACGGCAGCAAGGCGCAGGTCAGGCAAGTGAAGCTCAGCAGCTGGCAGACGGTGCTGGTGGCGGTCGAAGTGCTGCCGGCTCCGAAGACTGCGGGGGCGTGACGGCCCCTCACCCCGACCCTCTCCCCGGGGGGGGGAGAGGGAGCACGGATCACTTCTTCTTGGCGTCGACGGTTTCCTGGAGCGCTCTCAGCTCGGCCTTCACCTTGTCGAGATCGCCTCGCAGTGACTGAAGTTCCTTGCCCGGCCCCTTTGCGCGCAGCGAACGAACCGCCTCTCTCGCCAGCCGCTGTTCCCGGCCATCGAGGAACGGCGTCGCGCTCAACGCTCCGATCATCCGCTCGTCGCCCAGGCTCGAGGCGGCATCGATCGCCGACAACCGCACGCGGAAGTTCTCATCACGCAGCAGCTGCCCGATGCGCTCGACCGCTTCGGTCTTCTTGTCTGCCACCTCGGCCAGCTTCGCCAACACGAGCACCGCCGTACGACGCCCGAACACCGGCTGACCGGGAGCGAGCGCACCCACCACCACCTTCCACGCCTTCGGATCTCGCAGCTCGGCGAAACCATCGAGCGCGCCACAGCGCACGGCATCCTGGAAGGCGGTGCGATCCATCATCGAGCTGAGCAACTCGAACGCGCCCTTCACCCGCGTGCGACCGACCGCTCGAGCGAGCTCACCTTCGACGAAGCCACTGGAGTCGCCCTTCTTCGCCAGCGCCATCAGCGTCTCGCCCACCTCGGCGTCATCACGGAACTGACCGAGCGCCGCCACCACCGCACGACGGGCCTTGGGCGCCTTCACCTTGAGCGAATCGAGCAGCGCCTTGCGAGCCGCCGGCGAACGCAGGGTCCCCAACGCACGAGCACACGCCGCGCGGGTGGCCCAGAACGCGCTCTCCTGCTTGAGCACCTTCGCGAGCGCAGCCACCGTCGGCCCCGCGGGGTCCTTCGCGAGTGCAGCGGCGGCTTCCGTGCGAGCGCGGGCAATCTCGCCCTGAAGCAGCTCGGTGCGCCACAACCCGACCGGCTTCTCCACCTCGAGGGTGGCGAGCAGATGCCTGCGGGGATCGATCATCACCTGCGAGGGCTCGCGCGCCGCGGGCAGCATGAACACGTGCTCCTTCTGGCTGACGGCGAACTCCTGCGTGCTGGTCTTGTCGCCCACCACCCACTGCACCGGCAGTGAGAGCGCGTACGGCTCACCGTCTTGCGCCTGCTTCACGCTGACCCGCACCGACTTCCTCTCGGAGTCGTAACGCACGTCGACCTTGAGCTGGGGGTGCCCCGCGCGGTGCACGTACTCGTCGAAGAACCGATCGACGTTGCGGCCGGTGATGCGCTCGATGGCGCGGGCGAGATCGACCGTCTCCACCGAACCACCTGCATGAGCGGCCACGTACTCGCGCACCGAGGCGTAGAACGCTTCCTCACCCAGGCGGCAGCGCAGCTCGTGCAGCACCAGCGCGCCCTTTTCGTAGAGGTGGCGATCGAAGAGATCGATCGGCGCATCGAACTTCCGCGCCACGATGGGCCGCGCATACCGCTCGGCCACTTCGCTCAGGTACGAATCGAGATCCGCTTTGCGCTGCTGATCCGCCTCGTCGAGGCTCTCCCCTTCTTCCTTCCAGAGCACCTCGGAGTAGGTGGCGAACCCTTCGTTGAGCCAGCCATGCGGCCAGTCGCGGCAGGTCAGCAGATCGCCGAACCACTGGTGCGCCAGCTCGTGCGCGATGAGGAACTCGGCCGAATAGTCGGCATGCGCGCGCGCGTCGTGCAGCACCGCGTCGGTCAACGTGGTGGCCGAGGTGTTCTCCATGCCGCCGAAGATGAACTCCGACACGAAGATCTGCGAGTAGTCACCGAACGCGTACGGCAGGCCGGTGAGCCGCTCGAAGAGGTCCAACATCTTCGGCGTGCGCGCGACCACCCGCAGCGCGTCTTCTTTCCGCCCCGGTGGGAAGAACGTGCGCACCCTGGTCGACTTGCTGCTGGCTTCGTGAACCTCGAACGAACCCACCACCAGCGTGACCAGGTACGGCGCGTGGGGCGCGGCGAGCCGGTAGTGCATGGTGCGGCGGGCACCTTTCACCGTGTCGGTGAGCAGCGCTCCGTTCGACAAGGCGGTCATCGCCTTCGGGAAGGTCGCCTTCACTTCGCTGGAGCACTTCTGCGCGGGCGTATCGAGACAGGGGAAGTAGTGGCGCGAGTCGATGTCCTGCCCCTGCGTCCACGCCTGGTTCTTGCCCACGAAGTAGAGCCCGCGTTGCGGCGTCGCGCGGTAGCTGATGCGCACGACGAACTGCGTGTCGGGCTTCACCGTGCGCGCGAGGTGAACGTGCAACGAGCGGCCGGACGCGGCGTCGAACTGCACCACCTTGCCGTCGACCTCCACCTTGGTGACGTCGAGATCGACCGCGTCGAAGCTCACCTGCTTGAGGGCGCTCACCGCGACCAGCGAGTGGGTGGCGATGCCGGTGACCGACTGCTTCTCGAAGTCGAGATCGAGCTCGAGCGCCAGATGCTGCGCAGCGACGGCGCGATCTTCGGCGTAGTGCAGCGTGGCGGTCTCGAGACTGAACGGATGCGGCTCGTCGATGCGGTGCATGAGCCGCACAGAGTAGTGCGGGCTTTCACGCGTGGCGAAGAACTGGCCTCAGCGATCGACGACCCGGCTGCGGGCGAAGGTGTCTCCCCACCGGCGATTGTGAGGCTGCATCACCATGCCCACCAGCTCTCCGAAGAAGACGGCCAGGGAGACGAGGGCGAGAATCAGGCGCTCCCACTTCTGGCCCTCACCCTGCGCCCCGATGAGCCCGGCGGTGATCAACGCGCGCAAGAACGTGGGCAGCCCCAGGATGAGGTTGCGCTTGATCGAAGCGAGCGGACTCAACGGCGAGCCGTCGAGGTTCACCGCGCGGATCTGAAAGAGCCACTTGCCCGGAGAGCCGAACCAATCGGTCAGACAGAACCAGCTGGTGCCGATGAGAGAAGCGAAAGGCAGCGGCATCAACGCCAGGAAGGTGAATGTGGTGATCCCCGAGAGGATCGCGTCGATCACCTTCGCGCAGCACCGCTTGAGGATCGAGGCCGTGCGCAAGTTGGGCAGAAACCTCCCCTGGGCGTCGGTGGGCGGGAGCATCTCAGGGCTTCACGAGGCCACAGGCTTCGGCCACGTCGTCGCGGTACCGCAGCCACGCGCGCAGCGTCTGCTGCATCGCATCGACGGTCGCCGGCCGTTCGACCTCGAGCACGTGATCGAGCATCACCTTCCAGGCGGAGAGCCGGTGTTCACCTTCCACCCCGCGGTGTGCCTTGGTGAGCGCGAGTGACTCGAGGGGCAAGCCGTAGTGTTTGGCCAGCGGGTGATCTCCCAACGCAGGCTCGGGCCGCGGCGGTGCTTGCGGATCGAACAGTGAACGATCGTGCGGGGTGCCCTCGATGAAGATGGTGACCACCGCCGCGGCGATCGCCCAGCCCCGCGAAATCGTCAGCGCGTCGATGGTGTCACGGTAGTGCTTGGCACCCGGCAGCAGGATGACATCGGCAAACCGCCTCACGTCGAAGCCGAGCCCTTTGGGGTACTCGAGGAACAGCTCCGGGTGCGGTTTGCCCGCGTGCAGGCCGCCCGTCTCTTCTTCGTAGAGGTTCTCCGCCAGCTCGCGCCGCACTTCGGGAATGGGGCACTGCACGAACGCGCGGCCCACCAGCACGGGGAAGTCGCGCACGAAGACCGCGTACTCCTGCTCGAGGTGCACGTGCAGGCGCGCCTTCTCGACCTTGCCCGACGTGAACGCGGGCCAGGCCCAGTGTTCCTTGTCCTTCATCACCTTCAGCAGGGCATCTTTGAATTGGTCGCGGGTCATGAGGTGCACCGCTCTTCCCGGGCAAGGACCGGCCCACCGTTCGCCGGTTGTTCCTTCGATGGAGTCGCCGGTGAAGTCATTTCTTCCCCGCCAGTTGTTCGGCCTGCGCGCGGAAGAACGCCACCGTCATCTTGTCGAGCACCGGCGCCGAACCGCTCTGCACCCGCTCGATGGCCAACTTCTCCAACGCGACCATGCGATCGAGGTGCTCCTTCGCCGCAGTGGGTGACTCTTTCTGTGCTTCGTAGATGCGCAGGCTCCAGGTGGCCGCCGCATCGGCGCTGATGTTGCCCTGGCGGTACATGCTGTGCGCGAGCCCGAATGCCTGCTGCGCGTAGCTCAGGCGCTGCTCCGTGGCCGTGGGCCCACCTGAGGGAGGAGGCGGACTGACCGGCTGTTGCACGGGCCGGGTGGTCGCCCCCGGGTTCGCGCCATTCGACGCGGGTGCGATCGGCCGGGGCGTGACCTGCGCGAGGATCATCATGGGGAGCAACAGCATCATCGGCGGCGTCCTTCCTGAAAGGTGGTCGGGAGCTCCAGCCGCTGACCTTCGCGGAGGACCACCGCCGTGACCGTCTCACCCGGTCTTGCCTGCATCAAGACGAACATCAGATCCTCCACCGAGCCGACGTCGAGCTTGCCCAGCTTCACGATGACGTCGCCACGGCGCATGCCCGCCTTTTCGGCCCCGCCACCGGGTCGCACGTCATCGAGCAAGACGCCCTTCACACCCGGAGGCGGCCCGCTGTAGTTGGGCACCGTGCCGAGTGATGCGTTGAAGCTGCGCGCATCGCCCGGTCCCGTGGGTGCGGGCATCTTCTTGTAGGTGAGCGTGGTGTTGCTGCTCGAACGAGCGAGCGCGGCCACCACCTCGGCGACCTTCCCCATGCCCGCGGCGTTGAGCTTCGCCGGAGTGTCCGAGGGCTTGTGGTAGTCGCCGTGCGCGCCGGTGAAGAGGTGAAGCACCGGCAGACCTGCCGTGTAGAACGACATGTGATCGCTGGGGCCGTAGCCGTCACCGCTCGCGTTGCAGTTCACCCGCGCCGCGGAGCAGGCGGTGCCGATGAGGCCGACCCACTCGGGCGCGGAGTCGCTGCCCAGCACCGACAAAGTGTTTTCCCGGAGCCGCCCCACCATGTCGAGGTTGATCATCGCCGAGCTGCCTTCGAGCCAGCTGGGCTTGCTCTTCACCAACGCAGCCGAACCGAGCACGCCTTCTTCTTCGCCACTGAACGAGGCGATCACCACGTCACGCGTCAGCTCACCACGCGCGGCCGAGAGGGTCTTCGCGATCTCCAGCAGCGTGGCGGTGCCTGAGGCGTTGTCGTCGGCGCCCAGGTGCGGCTCGCTGCGATCGGGCGTGAGCGAGTTGGGCCCGCCCAGGCCGAGGTGATCGTAGTGCGCGCCGATCACGATCGATCCGGGTGCGGTCTTCTTGCCCGCCGGAATGCGGCCGACCACGTTGAAGGCCTGCGTCTTCTCGAACTCGAGCTCCACGCCGAGCGAGACATCGACGGACTTCTTCGCTTCGAGGTTCTTCCAGACCGCCTCGAACACCGAACGCTTCACCACCAGCACCGGAATGCCCGCCTCGCCGGTGCCCTCGGGACGCAGTGAAGGCAGCGCCGCTTCGGGCGTGGGCTCTTTGGGTTCTTTCGAGGCCACCGTGATCGGCCAGTCGACGACGATGAGCGCTTTGGCTGCCAGCGTGCGAGCCACGAACGCCTTCTTGCGGAGATCGCCCGCGCGGCGTTGCACCTCCGGCGCGCTGAGCTTCTCGTTCTCGGGAACGAAGCGGCGCGCGATCACGATCTTGTTCTTCACGTTGAGCCCCTTGAAGTCATCCAGGCCCAGGTCGGTGTCTTGAATCGCGTGACCTGCGAGCACCGCGGCGCCCTTCACGGTGCCCTGAGAGCTCCACCCCAGCGTGGTGAAGTCGGTGGGCGCGATGGTCTTGCCCGCGACTTTGAGCGTGGTGCCTTCGCCACGGGTGACCTTCGTGGTCACCTCGAATGGAACCCGGAAGCTGCCGTCGGCGCCGAGCGGCTCGAGGCCCAGCGCCTTGTAGCGCTCCTCCAGCCAGGTGCCCGCGGCGTCGAGACCCTTCGTGCCCACGCCCCGCCCTTCCCGCGCGGGATCGGCCAGCCAGATCACGTCCTGGAGGATTCGTTCGGCCGCAGAAGGCTCAGACTTCGGCTCGTGATCGTTCCACTTCGTGAGGAACAAGTTGGTGTCCGTCTGGCCCTCCGCCGTCATGCGGTTGCTGGCGAAGATCAGCCACTGCCCGTCGGGCGAGAACATGGGGAACCCATCGAAGCCTTTGGTGTGCGTGATGCGCTCGAGCGCGGTGCCGTCGGAGTTCACCGCCCAGAGGTCGAAGTCGCGCCCTTTGGGGTCGCCGTAGTTCGACGCGAAGATGATGCGGTCGCGGTTGGGGAAGAAGAACGGCGCGAACGAGGCCGCGTTCAAATACGTCACCTGCCGCGCGTCGGAGCCGTCGGCGTTCGCCACGAACAGCTCGAGCTTGGTGGGGCGCACCAGGCCCTGCTTGAGCAGCCCCTGAAAGTCTTCCAGCTCCTTGCCGGGTTTCGGCCGCGAGGCGCGCCAGACGATCTTGCTGCAGTCGCGGTTGAAGAACGCGCCGCCGTCGTAGCCGGGCGTGTTGGTGAGGCGCTTCACGTTCTTCCCGTCTTTGTCCATGCGGTAGAGCTCGATGTCGCCGTCGCGCACGGAGGTGAAGATGATCGAACCATCCTTGCCGCAGACGGTCGCTTCCGCGTCGTAGCCGGGCGAGTCGGTGAGCTGCGTGAGCGCGGCGGGTGCGTCGGTCTTCGCCTTGAAGATCTCGTACGTGTCGTAGAGCGCCCAGACGTAGCCGAGGCTCATGTCGGGCTTGGGCGGGCAGGCCTCTCCGCCGAGATGGGTGGAGGCGTAGAGCACCTCTTGGTCTCCGGCGAGGAAGTGCGCGCAGGTGGTGGCGCCCTTCCCGCTCGAGAACAACTCCGGCTTCGGCTCGGAGATGGGCGCACCGTTCTGGAAGATCGGCATCGTGTAGATGCGATCGCAGGCGTCGGTGCCCGCGCGGCGCTGCAGCGAGACGCCCGTGCCGTCGAAGCGCCAGTAGGCCTCGGCGTTCTCTCCGCCGAAGGTCAGCTGGGTCAGTGCACCGAAGTGGGTCTCTTCGGGTGCTTTGATTGGCGGGGTCTTCGGCTTCTCAGAGACAACCTCTGGAGTGGTCGCGCAGGCAGCGAGCAGCAGTGAGAGCACTGGGAGTCGTGACATGGCGCGCCTTTTAACTGAGCAGCGGTTGCAAAGCCCTCTCCCCGACCCTCTCCCCCTCGGGGAGAGGGAGAAATCAGAAAGAAGGGTAGATTTCCTGCCATGTCCGAGCAGCCGCCCTTTCTGCGCGAGATCGATACCCTCATCCGCGCGCGCTACCCGCTCCTCTACCTGGTCACTTTCGAGGAGCAGCGCGTCGAGCTGCTGCTCGGCGAAATCGCCCGCGCTCACGGCAAGGACCTCGTCGAATGGAGTGCCACCCGGGGCCTGCGCACCTTCACCGGCGCGCATCGCGGCGAGCCCATCGAGAACACCGCCGAACCCGTCGCGGCGTTGATGCACATCTCGCGGCTCAGCAAGCCCTCGATCGTGCTGCTCAAAGACTTCCACCGGCATCTCGATGAGGCGCTGGTGGTGCGGGCGCTGCGTGAGCTGGGCAACGCCCTCAAGTCTTCTTTCACCACGGTGCTCGTCATCGCGCCCACCCTGCGGCTGCCCGAGGAGCTGGAGAAAGACGTCTCCGTCGTCGACGTGCCGCTGCCCACCAAGGCGGATCTGATGCAGCTGCTGCGCGAGATCGCGCGGTTGGTGACCAAGAATCGCAAAGCGACGGTCGACCTGAGCGCTGATCAAGCCGACATGCTCGTCTCGGCGGCGCATGGCCTCACCTTGTCGGAAGCAGAGAACGCCTTCGCCAAGGCCATCGCGCGCGACAACCGGCTCGATGGGTCTGATCTGCGGCTCATCCTCGATGAAAAGAGCCAGGTCATCCGCAAGTCGGGCCTGCTCGAGTACTACGGCACCGATCAGGCGATGACCGACGTCGGTGGTCTGACGCACTTGAAGCGCTGGCTGGAGCGGCGGCGCAATGCGTTCTCCGACGCCGCGCGCGAGTTCGGGTTGCCTTCACCCAAGGGGCTGTTGCTGCTCGGCGTGCAGGGCTGCGGCAAGAGCCTCACCGCGAAGGCCATCGCCACCAGCTGGAAGTTGCCGCTGGTGCGCCTCGACATGGGGCGGATCTATTCGGGCCTGGTGGGCAGCTCTGAAGAGAACCTGCGCAAGGCGATCCGCGCGGTGGAGAGCCTCGCGCCAGTGGTGCTCTGGGTCGATGAGGTAGAGAAGGGCCTCGCGGGATCGACGGGCAGCAACGACACCGGCGTGTCGGCGCGCGTGTTCGGCACCTTGCTCACCTGGCTGCAGGAGAAGACCGCGCCCGTGTTCGTGGTGGCCACCGCCAATCGCATCGAGTCGTTGCCGCCCGAGTTGCTGCGCAAGGGCCGCTTCGATGAGATCTTCTTCGTCGATCTCCCTTCGGAGCAGGAGCGGATGGAGATCATCAACATCCAGCTCAAGCGGCGGAAGCGCGACCCGGCGAACTTTCCGGTGGCCGAGCTCGCGAAGCTCACCACGCAGTTCAGTGGGGCCGAGCTGGAGCAGCTGGTGGTGGCCGGGCTCTACGACGCGTTCGCGGATGGCGTGGAGCTCAAGCCGGAGCATCTGATTACCGCGGCGAAGGAGACGCCTCCGCTCGCAGTGACGATGGCTGAGGATGTTCAGAAGTTGCGCGAGTGGGCGCGCACACGAACGAGGCCCGCCTCCTGAGCACGAAAGAAGGTCCCCTCTCCCGCTGGGAGAGGGTCAGGGTGAGAGCCTCGTCTCTCCTCCGCCCTACCGCGACAACCCCTTCAACCCGCCGATCAAGAAGTCGACCGTCTTCTTCACCAGCGCCGAGTACGGCGGCTTGAGCGTGTTGTACGCCGAGCCCGCGCGGCTCGAGACCAGCACGCTGCGGAAATGGCTGAACGTCTCGAAGCCCTTGTACCCGTGGTACGCGCCCATGCCGCTCGCGCCGACGCCGCCGAACGGCAGCTCTTCCTGGGCGAAGTGCGCGAGGGTGTCGTTGACGCACACGCCGCCGCTGACCACGCGGTGGAGCACGTTGTCGACGCGATCCTGATCGTCATCGAAGTAATAGAACGCCAGCGGGCGCGGGCGTCCGTTGATCTTCGCGATCGCCTCATCGACGTTGTCGTACGTCTCGATGGGGAGGATGGGCCCGAAGATCTCCTCCTGCATCACCTGCATGTCGTCCTTCACGTCGAGCAGGATCACCGGGGCGAACGCGCGTGAGCCTTCGGCCGCCTTGAACGTCTCGATCACCCGGGCGCCCTTCGACTTCGCGTCGGCCACCATCGCGTGCATGCGCTTGAGACCCCGATCGCTGGCCATGGTGGTGTAGCCGGCCCCGTTCGGGTGCTGCTTCATGATGAAGCCCTTGAGCTTCTCCGCGAAGAAGTCGGCCTTCGCCTTGGGCACCTGCGCGTAGTCGGGCGCGATGCAGGTCTGCCCGCCGTTGTAGGTCTTGCCCAGCGCGATGCGCGACGCGGCGCGCTCCAGGTCGTAGCTGGTGTGAATGAGCACGGGCGACTTGCCACCGAGTTCGAGCGTGGTGGGCACCAGGTTCTCCGCTGCGGCCTTCGCCACCAGCCGGCCGGTCTGCGTCGAGCCGGTGAAGAGCAGGTGATCGAACGGCAGGCCGGTCACCTCCTTCGCCACTTCCGGGCCACCGATGATCACGGTGCACTCGTCGGGGCGGAAGAAGTCGCTCACCATCTGCGCCAGCAACGCGGAGGTCTTGGGGGTGAGCTCGGAGGGTTTGATGAGCACCCGGTTTCCTGCGGCGAACGCAGCGGC
>JANODF010000565.1:0-25337 GCA_031412555.1 Archangium sp.
GCGGCAGCTTCGGTCTTCGAAACGTCGCCCTTCGCGTAGGTGACGCCGGCGGGGGTGAGCGCCTTGGTGGCCGCGCCCGAAGAGGCGAAAGCCTGGGCCGACATCGGCTTACCGGTAGTGGAGTCGACCTCGTCAGCCGCCTTGGTGGGCGAGAGGTTCGTCATCAGCACGAACCCCTTCTTCCCGTCGACGGCGATCTCGTGGAACGCCTTGTCCTTCTCACTGGCGCCGTTCCAGGTCACCTCTTTGCCCGGCTGCACCAAGACGACCGTGGCGCCCCCCGCCTTGGGATCCTTGAGCACCTTGGTGTCCTTCGACTTGATGAAGAGCTTGCCGCCCTTGGCGACTGCCCATGCCCCGCCTGCGCTGATCAGCGCGATGGCGGCCACTGCCCGAATGCTGCTTTTCATGTTGCCTCCGATTGCTGCGTCATTTTTCCAACCCTGAGACCGCGTCCCAACCTTCGGGCGGCGGGTGAAGCTCGTACTCCGTGCAAAGAGAAAGCAGTCGCCTGCTGGGACCGTCACTCTCGTCGACCTGCAGCGCTTGACCCAGCTTGATCTTCGCGTCGGTGAACCTTCGCGCGCGGTACGCGAGCAGGGCCTGACCATACAGGTCAACCACTTTCAGCTTGTCGTGGTGCAGCTCACCGCGCATGGAGAGCAGCTCGTAGACGGTGACCGCGTTCTGCTTACCGGCCACGCGCACGTGATCGAGCTCGCGGGCCTCCACGTGCTCCTTGACCGCCTCGTAGGTGCCCGGGCCCATCATGATCAGCGTGCCGTAGTTCTTGTTGGCGCCTTCGAGCCGCGCGGCGAGGTTCATCTCGTCGCCGATGGCGGTGTAGTCGAGCAGCTGGGCCGAGCCGATGTTGCCCACCATCATGGTGCCGGTGTTGAGGCCGACGCGGGTGTAGACGTCAGGCAGGCCTTCGCCGCGGAAGTCTTCTCGCAACGCAGCGATCGCCTTCTGCACCTTGAGCGCACCACGGCAGGCCCGCAGGGCGTGATCTTTGTGGGTCACCGGCGCGCCGAAGAGCGCCACCACCGCGTCACCGATGTACTTGTCGATGCACGCGCCTTCGCCGGTCAGCTCAGGAGTGACCACCGAGAGGTAACGGTTGAGCAGGCGCATGAGCGACCTGGGCTCTTCCTTGAGCTTCTCGGAGAAGGTCGAGAAGCCCTTGATGTCGGAGAAGAACGCCGTGACCTCCAGGTTCTCACCCTCGAGCGTGGGGAGCTTCTTCTGCTCCACCATCAGCTCCACCAGGTCCGACTCCATGTAGTTCTGGAAGAGCTCCTTCAAGCGGTCGCGCTCCTTGCGGGCGAACAGGCGCTCCCACGAGGTGGCGAGGATCGAGGCGACCGTACCGGCGAGGCCGGGCAGGGCGGAGAGCACGTGAATGCGGGTGGCCACCAGGAAGCTGCCGGTGATGGTGAAGAACCCCACGTAGAGGAGCACCGGCCAGCCGATGTCCACGAAGGTGTTGCGCACCACCAGCACCAGGCCCACCGAGAACAACGCGACCAGGAACGAGAACAGCAACGAGACCCAGAAGGGCGCCGCGAGGATGAACTGATCCTTGAGCATGTTGTCGATGGTGGCGGCGGTCTTCACCAGGCCAGGCGTGGCCTGCTCCAGCGGAGTGGCCTTGGAGTCACCCGTGCCGACGGCCACGCCGCCCACCACCACGATCTTGTCCTTGAACAGGCTGCCTTGCGGATCCTGCTCGATCACGCCGCCGGGGCAGTCTTCTTTCACCGCGTCGGTCTTGCCGATGCGCGCGTTGCAGAAGTGGAACCGGCCGACCACGTCGACCAGGGGGATCATGCGAAAGCGGTCGTGCAGCCGGCCGCCGTAGTGAATCTCGGCGGTGCCGTCGTTGTTGATGCGCACGATGCGTGAGCCGATGGTGAGCTTGCCCGGCTCGAGTTGCACTTCTGTGGCCTTTTCCAGCTGGGCCAGCACCACCACGGGCGAGGTGGCGTAGGTGTTGTTGCCGTCGCTGAAGACGAAGCCGGTGCGGCGCAGCTTGCCGTCTTCATCTTCTTCACTGCTCACCGCGCCGAAGCCATCGGTGGTCTCCAGCACGCGGGGCAACGAAGGCATGGGGTAGTTGGCGAACTCCTTGCCCGTGGGTTCACCGTCGGCGTTGCGCTCGATCTCCACGGGGAACCGCGGCATCTCGAGGTCCTTCAGGGTCACCGGCACCGAATACGCCTTGGCCGCCCAGAGGATCCGGTTCTCCCCGGCGGCCTTGGCCAGAGCGAGCTGCTCTTCGGGCGTGGGGTCTTCGGGGAACTCGCCTTCGGGCACCACCTTCTCGGGCGGCGTGGGCATGGGGCCCACCGGGCGCACCATGGTGGGTTCGACCTTGGGCAGCGGGTTGGCGGTGGGTGAGGTGTTGAAGCCCAGAATGACCGGCGTCTGGATTTCTTTGAGCGCGTTGGCGAAGGCGAGATCGCCGGTGCCGTCAGACGACTGCTCGTTCATCACCATGTCGAAGACGATCGCCTTGGCGCCCGCCCTGGAGAGATAAGTGACCAGGTCGGCCCACACCACGCGGTCGAAGGGCAGGTTGGCGCCGTAGCGCTGGCGGAGAAACTCCTGCTCGGAGACCTGGGTCATGGTGACGTCGTCGAGCGCGACGATCACCACGTCTTCGGAGCGGCCCGATTTGCCGAGGCCCGTTTTTTCCTGCACGAACTTGATCGCGTCGCGTTTGGGGAGCGTGAAGGCCTTGAGGCCGTCGTCGTACGCACCCCGTTCGTCGTCGGAGATCTCCATCACGTCGAACTCCCACCAAAAAGCCGCGAAGCCGGTGGCGATGACGGACAGGAGCAGCATCACGAGCCACATGCGGCTCAGGCGCAGACGGATCAGCTCGAGCGCGCGTTTCATGGCCGCGGACCTTACGCGGCGCGCCGCCGATCAGAACGAGAAACTCAGTTCCGGTGGCGGCGAAATGGGAGTGCGCTCAGTTCGCCTCGCAGTCCCCCACGATCCGGCAGTTCGACGCATCAAACCCGGTGCATGACTGGACGAGCGTGTTCGGGCCCGCTGCCGAGCAACTTCCTGCGCCGCTCGTCTTTTCCGTGCGCAAGTTCACGACCGAAAAGCTGGTCGGGCAGATGGTCGCCGTCGGCACGAAGGTCGTCGTCATTCCCGGGAGACCGATGCCACAGGCCATCGAGTGGTACTGCGTGGTGAAGGCACCCGGCACGGTGCAGGTCGTCGTCGCGAAGCTGTTGTTGTCGCGGCAGTCATCTCCAAGACAGCTGGCGGCGGTGCGGGTGCCCGGGAGTGCGGCGCTGCCTGTGCATTGAGTGAACGCCGCGTTGATGCAGTACTGATCTGAATCGCCGTCGGTACGGACTTGCAGGTTCGTGAACCGGGTCGCATCCGCGTCGTTGCAGTCGTCGGTCCCCGCGCAGGTCGCGGTGAATCTGCGGCCGGGCAAGGGCCCTGAGCCCACGCAATCGTTGGCGGCCCCACCCACGCAGTACCCATCGAGGTCTGCGTCGGCTCTCGAGCTGAGCAGGCGATAGCGGGCGGCGTTGGCGTCATTGCAATCATCGGTCGCCGCGCAGGTCCCGGCAGCACGGAGACCCGCCGCCAGGCTGCTGCCGCTGCAATAAAATACAGTCGCGCCCGCACAATACGTGTCGTTGTCGGCATCGGCCCGCCCAGCCAGCAGCTGATATTTCGTCGAGTCCAGGTCGTTGCAATCATCGGTGGCCGAGCAAACGCTCGAGAAGCGGCGTCCACCTGGAGCCGTGGTGCCCACGCACGTGCTGGTGTCGGCGCCGGCGCAGAAGGTATCGGCGTCAGCGTCAGCCCGGGTGCCCAGAAGTCGAAACAGGTTCGGGTCTGACGGCGAGCAGTCCAGACCGAGCGAGGCGCCCGGCGCTACGAACCCACTCGGACAGTTGCCGAACGAAGCGCGGTTCGGGTCGGCGCATTGCGCGCTCGCGGTCGCGGCCGTGGCATGTCGATCTCCGTCAGCGTCCGGGTAGCAGGTGATCGTGACTCCGTTGTCGTTGGTACCGTCGCAGTCGTTGTCCGCGCCGTCACAGATCTCCGCGATGGGCGTTCCCGGAACCGCATTGCAAGCAGGTGCACCGCTCGCGCAGGCGATCGTGCCCTGACGAAGACAGGCCCCCACGCCCAGAGAGCAGGATCCCCCGAGTGCCTGGCAGCTCGAGCCGCAAACGGCCTGGCCAGAAGGACAGTTGCACGAGCCCGAGGTGCACGACTGACCCGTGGCTGCACACAGCGTGGCCGACGCCTCATCGACTTGCCCGTCGCAATCGTCGTCGAACCCGTTGCACACCTCGGTCGTCGGTGCGGCTGCCACGGCGTTGCACGCGGCACTGCCGTTCGAACATGCGATCGTGCCGGTCCGCAGACACGCTCCGACGCCGTCGGAACACCCCCCGCCCAGGGTCTGACAACTCGAGCCGCACACACTCATGCCCATCGGGCAATTGCAGACGCCGGCAGAGCAGGACTGTCCCGCCACGGAGCAAAGCGATCCGTCGTCGGCCTGACCATCACAGTCATCGTCGATGCCGTTGCAGGTCTCCGCGATGGGCGCTGCTGCGGTGGCGCTGCAGGAGAGAGCGCCGCTGGTGCACGTCGAGCTGCCACTGCGGGCGCAGCCGCCGATGCCCACCACACACCCACCATCCAACTCGATCACCCCTCCATCGATCGCAATGCCGCCGCCATCAGCGCTGAAGAGCGCGTATTGGTCATCGGTCTGTCCATCGCAGTCATCGTCCACGCCGTTGCACAGCTCGGCCGAGGCCATCACGGTGCAGGCCGAGAGAGACGAGCCTCCGTCGCGCGCTTCACAGGTCTGGTTTCCCCGGCCCGCGCAACACGCCTGCGACATGCCTGGAGTCGAACAGGCGCAGGCTTCGTTCGCCGTGCCGTCACAGTTCTCATCCACGCCCGCGGGGTCACAGCGCTCCGAGGCAGAGGGGTTGATCGAAACTGCCGAGTCATCACAGTCGCTGTTCGAGGTGACGAAACCCGAGGGCTTCGTGCACGCACTCTGGCTTGCTCCAGCGGCGTTCGAGCCGAAACCATCCCCGTCGAGGTCGCGGTAGAAGGTCTCCGTCACTCCATCATCGACGAGCCCGTTGCAGTCGTCGTCGATGGCGTTGCACACCTCGGGCAGCGCGTTCACCGCGAAACGGCAGTCTGCTTCGAAGACCCCGTCGACACAAAGCTGAAGGCCCTTGCGACAGGCCCCCACCGGCTCAGGACCACACGGCCTCGACGAGCCGGTCTGGCAACCGGAAGGCGGTGCTTCCACGCACTCACGACCCTGGCAAACGAAACCGGGAGAACAATCGGTGTCTGACGAACACCCTGTCTCCGGCGGCGGGGGCGGCGCTGAGCAAGCGAAGAATGCCACCGCACCCACGACCACCACCGCCACGCGCCAAGTCGTCATCGGGCCACTATCGTCGATTTCGGCCCTGCGTGGCGGCAATCAGGGTCGCAACGCCCTGAGCACCGTGGCGTTGTCACCCACCAGGAAGAGCTCGAGTTCACCTGTGCCCAGCCGCCGTCCGCGCACGGAGCGCAGGGGCCAGCGGGCGCCTGTTTCAATGGTCACCCACGAGCCGGTGCCGGCGTAGTGCGACAACGCACCGTCTTCGCCAGCCGCGAAAATGTCGGTCGGCGAGATGCCCCAAACGCTCAGCAGTTCGCCGCGCCCCTTGGGATCGGTGAGTGTCCAGGTACCGCTGGTGGAACGCTGCCAACCGCGGTTGCTTTGCTGTCCCACGGTGATCAGCTCCAGGTTGGCGCCGTTTTTGGGGGCAGCCCAGACGCTGTAGAGATCGTCAGCGCAGCCGGGATCCTTGATGTTGCGCCAACCGCCGTCGGCCGAAGGGTCGCGTCGAAGCACCACACATCCCTGACCGACGATGAAGGCGCCGCCATCAGGGTTGCCATCGATGTCGAAGAGGTCAGGCCCTCCGTCGGGGAAAACGACCGTGCGGGACCAAACCGTCCCATCGCGGTGCCAGATCTCACCCTGGCTTCCGACCGCCCAGAGATCGTTCTGTGAGGTTCCCCACACGGCGTTGAGGTTCACCATGAACGTGTCGTCCTCCGGAACGCCCGGCGCCTGGGCCAGCGCGTTGGGAGCGCCTTCCAAAAGCCTGCGGCCAATGCCGGCGTACACGCGAAAGGTGTCGCCGGGCGCCAGCCAGAGATCCTTCAGTGGAATGTTGGACCCAGCGGTACTCGCCTCCCAGCGGCCGTCGACGGTCGAGCGGCTCAACACGATGTTGCTCTCCCCCACAGCGACAGCGCGTTGCTCATCGATCCAGACCGACGCCATGTTCGTGCCCAGACCCTCGCGGTGTTGAACCCACTCGCCGTTCTGATGGCGCAGCATCCCGCCGTTGCCGCCCACCAACCATCCGCCCTCGAAGCTGCCCGGTGGAGTCCAGAGCCCGTTGTAGGCCAGGTATTGATTCTGGAGCCCATCGAGCGGGCCCGCCATGGGAGGCGTTCCCTGCCAGAGCTCAGTGATTCCACAGTACGCGACGCTGACCGGGCCCTGGGCGAAGCCCGCGGCGCAGCCCGTGCCTGCCGCGCGCTCCCGGGCCCACCCTCCGTCGGCGCTGCGAAGCCAGAGCTGGCCTTCGGTCGCAGACACCGAGACCTGCTTGATGATGCCCGCGTGAAAGATGCCCGGCCCGGTCGACCACAAGCCGTTGATGGCGACGTCAGAATCGGCGTCGAGCGTCAGCTCGAGCACTCCACCGTCACACGGCCCGATGCCGTGAAGGTCGACGCTGACGGCGGCCAGGCAGGTGCCCGCGTCATCGAAGGCGATGGCGGGCAGCGAGATGTTCGCCGAGGCGTCTGGCAGCTGCTCGAAGATGCGGGGCTGCCACACACCGCTGGGGCTCCGTCGGGCAATCGCGCCGCCGAGCCCCACGGCCTGAATGTCGAGACCGTTGCCCCGAATCGAGAGCAGCTCGGGCGGCGGGTTGCCGTTCCATTGCTCCTCGGCCCAACCGCCGTCGGTGAGGAGCCGCCTCGGCTTCATTGGCCCGCCCGCGGTGCTCTGTTGGGTCTCGCCCACCACCAACACCACGTCGCCGTTCGACCAGACGGAGTTGAGTTGGGTGGTCGCGGGGAACTGGAGCGAGTGGTTCTCCAGGCGCGTGCCGTTCCAGTGCAGCACCGTGCCGACTGAACCCACCATCCACACGTCGGAGGCGCTCTTGCCCCAGACGGCCTTGAGATCGTTGCCCTGCGGGAGTGGGTATTCCCAGCAGAAACCGTTGCGGCAGATCGCCCCTTCCGAAGCGCTGCCACCGCCGGTGCCGCCGCCGGTGCCGCCGCCGGTGCCGCCGCCGGTGCCGCCGCCCGTGCCGCCGCCGATTCCACCGCCGATCGTGCCACCACCTCCGCCGATCGCACCGCCATCGAGCCGCCGGGCGAGTGCTTCATCGATGTCGGCACACGCGGCGAACAGGCTCACCAGCACCAACGCAGTCAGCTTTTTCATGGCAGCCGCCCTTCCACGCCCACGTATCCACCGGCGGGAGTCAACGCGACGATGGGCGTCGCCTCAGGCGCCTTGCCGGTGAAGAAGAGGATTGCTGCAGTCGCGACGCCTGCGACGCCGACGCCCAGAAAGGAGATGCCGAAGCCCCGGTCGATCCGCGCGAGGTTGGCTTGCGCGTCAGGGTCAAAGGCACTCGCGATGCGGTCGCGTTTCTCGATCGAACTTCCGATCAGCGCTGCTCCGGCCACTGCGGATCCCACGCCGACGGTCAGGGGGATGATCGAGAGCCACCGCTTGTCGAAGGGGCGGGCCGGGGACGTCACGGCCACTTCGGCGATCGGCGCGACCACCACGGGCTCTTCGACGACGGGCTTCTCCACGACGGGTTTCTCGACGACCGGTTTGTCTTCCACCGGCGCGACGGCCACCGCCTTGCCGCGCTTGGCCGCGACCAGCTTCGCGGTGAACTCATCGGCACCGGCCTCGAGCGTGTCGAGCACCTTGCCTTCATCGGTCGCGCTCGCCGAGATGCTGCCGATCACGCCTGCGTTGGCCGGGTCGATCAGGGTCAAGGTCAGCTCAAAACGTTTCCCGAACCGGGCCACGCGCGCGCGCACGATGGCGTCTGCACCGAGCGCCGCGGCGATCTCGGCCTGACAGCTGCTGCTGTTCTCCGCGCAGCCCAGCAGCTGCTTCTGCCGCTCGAGCCCCAGCACCGTCTCGATCTCGGTGGCGGTGGTGACCGCCAGCCCGCGGCTGCGCAGCCGGTTGGCGAACCGATCCATGAAGAACGCCGCGGCATCCGGCTGAATGTTGATCACGTTGAAGTTGGGAACCGCGACCCGCAGCGGCGCCGGTGTGGCCGCCAGCATCAGCAAGGAGAGGGCGAACATGATTACTCCGGCAGGGCCAACGTGAGGCCGCCACCCAGGGCGGGATTCTGAAGCGGGCGGAGATCGAGCAGGCCGCGATTGTACCCGGCCACCGCGCTGAAGAACTTCGTCTGCGCCGAAAGCGCGAACGGCAACGCGATGAGCGAGAGCACCAGGCCCACGCCCGAAGCGGCCAGGCTGGCGATCAGCAGCGGCAACAACAGCGACCGCACCAGGGTGGACACCACCGTCACCGCCAGCCCTGCGCCGACCACTGCGAGCCCGACGATCTGCAAGCGCGAGGCGACCAGGAAGTCGGAGTGCGACTGCTGCGCGCTCGCGAACGCCTCGGGCACCAGCTTGAAGGCGGTCTCGAAGTCGTCATCTTGAAGGCGGAACACGCGCTCGCGCTGACGTACTTCCATGCTCGAGCCGGAAGCACCGATGGCCAGCAGGTGGCGCTCGACGAACTCGGCGAAGAGCTTCACCTCGGGTGGTTCGGCTCCCGGAGCGACGGCTCCGGTGCTCGGCGGTGCGAGCGGCGGCGTGGTGAGGGGCGCGACTTCGGGAGTCTGAAAGAGCACGAACGCGAGCAGGAGCGGCGACATGAAGTTCCTTCTTAAGACAACCCGGCGCAGGTCGACGAGAAGTTGAGGAAGGCCGCCTTCAGGTGCGTGGTGTCGAAGGTCTTCGCGAGGTGCACGTCGCGAGCAGGCCTCTCCACTTCGGGCGAAGATCCTCAGGTGACGAGGTCTGGCCGGGACGACTTTCCCAGCTGTCACAACCCTGTAGTGACGCGTGGACACAGGGTTGTCACGATTTGAACAGAGGCACCGGCCTCCACCTGCTCACGTACGCATCCTCGCGCGAAGTCGAGAGGCCAGTTCGCTCCCGAGCACGAGCTGAGACCGTCAAGCACGGCCTTCCCTCGAGGCGAGTTCGCCGACTACGGCAACGGTCGAACGAACAACGACTTGCTGGCGAGGAACTCGGGGTTGAACACCTTCGACGCGTACCGGCTGCCGTGATCACACAGGAACGTCGCGATGCGCAGGCCCTTGTTCGGCCGCGCCTTCGCGATCTCATACGCCGCCCGCACGTTGAGCGCCGCCGAGGTGCCCACCACCAACGCGTCTTCGCGGGCCAGGTGGTAGAGCATCTCGATCATCTCCTGATCAGTCACCCGCATCGCCGAGTCGATCTTCGCGCGCTTGAAGTTCTCGGTGAGCCGCATGATGCCGATGCCTTCGGTGATCGAGCCGCCGGTGGTCTCCATCTTCCCTTCGCGCACGTGGCAGTAGAGCCCCGAGCCGTACGGGTCGACGAGGATCACCTCGAGCTTCGGGTTCTTCGCCTTGAGCGCGCTCGACACCCCACCCAGCGTGCCGCCCGTGCCGCATGACGCGACCAGCACGTCGAGCTTGCCGTCGCACTGCGCCCAGATCTCCTCGGCGGTGGTCTGCGCGTGGAACTCGCCGTTGGCCGGGTTCTCGAACTGATTGGCCCAGAACCACCCGTGCTCTTCTGAGAGCTTCCGCGCCACGTGGAAGAAATGGTTCTCGTTGGCGAACGGCACCACCGGCACCTTGCGAACCTCCGCGCCCATCGCCTCGAGCAGCTCGTATTTCTCGCGCGTCTGGTTGTCCGGCATGGTGACCACCACGCGGTACCCCCGCTCGCGGCCCAGCAGCGTCAGCCCGATGCCGGTGTTGCCCGCGGTGCCTTCGACGATGGTCGCGCCCGGCTTCAAGAGCCCGCGCTTCTCCGCGTCGGCGATCATGCCCTTGGCCGCGCGATCCTTGATGCTGCCGCCGGGGTTCATGAACTCGGCTTTGCCGAGCACTTCATTACCCGTGCGTTTGCTGAGCGTGCCGATGCGCAGGAGAGGGGTGTTGCCGACGGAATCCCAGAGCGTGGAGATCGAAGCCATTGAGGGCTCCGATTTACCTCACTTCGCCTTGAAGCCGAGCTTCGCGAGATCTTCCTGAAACTGCTCGACGGTGGTGAACACCCGGCCGTGCATGCCCACCTGCGTGGCCGCGATGGCGTAGCTCTTGATGTCGTCGAAGTAGGCCGTCTTCCACGGTGAGGTGCCCGCCACCGAGAGCGCCTTCTCGTAGATGGCCTTCTCCGGCTTGATGAGCCCCACGTCGCAGGACAACACCAGGCCGTCGAACTGCTCGAGCACGGGGAGCTGCGGCCGCACGAACGCCACGTGTTGATCGTGCGTGTTCGACAACAGCACCAGCTTCACCTGGCCGACGAGGAACTGCACCATCGCCACCATCGGTTCGTTGATGGAGAAGTGGCAGGTCCACACGTCGACCCACTGTTGGGGCGTGAGCTCCTTGCCCAGGCGCTGCACCAGCTCCACGCGCAACGAGTCACCGGGCAGCTGACCGCGGTTGACCCGCTCCCACAGGCCGCCATCGAGTCGCGCCTTCATGGCCTCGGGCGTGGTGTCGAACGCGCGCGCCATCTCGGCGAAGAGCTTCGTGTTGTCGTGAAACGCGAGGACGTTGCCGAGGTCGAGGATGAGGGCGTCGAGCGACATGAGGAATCGTCTAGCTCAGGGCTGAGAGATGCGCAGGTCCGTCACGTAGAGATCCGCCGCCGCGCCTTCGCCGAAGCTGAAGGCGCCGAGGTGATTGCTCCATCCAGCGGGGGGAAACGGGGCGCTGGGCAACGTCACCGGCTGATCGTCGAGGCTGACCGCGAAGGTGCCCGCATCGGGATCGAAGTTCCACCGCGCGTCGTGCCAGAGGCCGGGCTCGAGCACCACGCCGTAGTCCTGCAACAGCCCGCGGGTGGGGAGGAACCAGGTGTTGGTGGCCAGCAGCGCGCCCTGCGTGGTGGTGACCGGCGTGGGGAAGATGCCGCCGGCATCCGGTGCAGAGGCGAAGCGCAGCGAGAGCGAATAGGGCGAACGCACGTCGACCCCCGGCGGCAGATCGACCACGAAGTTGGGGAACGTGAGATTGACCCGCTCGACGCGCGCGCAGTTGGAGCCCGCCGCGGGCAGACATCCACCATCACACCGCGGCGCCGCGGCGAACGAAGGGCACGCCGTGATGCGCAGGCTCGCGGGCAGCTTCTGCCGCACGGTCGAGGGGAAACCGCCGTCTGCGAAGTCGATGGAAAGAGAAGTCGCCCCCCGGGAAGGCAAGGTGCCCGGCGTGGTGACCCGGAAGTTGGTCAGCTCGATGCGTCCGGTGCCCACCGAGCCGATGCCCAGGCGGCCTGTGCGCGAGAAGCCGTCTGACCAGCGCAGCACCTCGACCAGGCGCTGCTCGTCGGGGCCGAGCGAATACGAGATCACCCCGCCGCTGGAGGTGAGACGCAGGTGCGTGAGGCCGGTCGCCGGCGCTCCGATGATGGAGCCCGCCACGAACTTCTCCGTCGCGTTCTTGCGCTGGCTGATGAAGCTCAGCTCATTGCCGTTCGAGGTCGAAGCCGCGGTGAGCGCGCTCATGCGGTGGCCGGTGCCGTTGAGGTGAAAGACCAGGCCCCCGAGCAAGCCGTCAGCGGGCGTGCCGGAGTACCGCAGGTCGGCGTCGATGGTGACGTCGCCCCACAGCTCGTCGCCTGCCACCAGGCTCGAGGTGCAGGTGGCGTTGGGGTTTTCGATGGCCAGCTGACCGCCGACGACGGTCGAGACGGTCGCAGGGCAGCTCTTCTCCAGCAGCCAGCCAGTGGGTGAGGTGGTGTCGAGCGGCGAGGCGCCCACGGTCGCGGCGCTGGCCATGCTGCCTTCGCGGCCGCACACGTCGAGGGCCACCACCTTCGCCACGACGCGCGTGTTGTCGGGGTGGCCCGTGGTGGTGAGCGCGCAGCGGCCGGCGGGGCACGAGGTGACGTCGGTGCAGACCAGCGCGGTGCAGAAGCGGTAGCGCACGGCGGGCGGGGCGGTGGGGAAGGACCACTCGATTTCACCGGGCCGCGCGCCGACGCGGGCGCTCAGCGTGGCGGGATTCTCCGGGAGCGAACCGGCAGCGCAGGAGACCTCGCAGCCATCGCTCTCGCGCGCGTCGAGATCGCCGTTGCCGTCGACGAAGTTGGAAGCGCAGCTGTAGCGGCAGGCCTGCTGTTCGCAGTTGGCCAGCGCGTTGGGCACCGCCGGGCAAGCGCTGGCGGAGATGGGGCAGGCTTTGGGGGGAGCCCGGTTGGGATCGAAGAGCAACGAACAGCCCGTGAGCAGAAGCCCCAGGAAGAGCACCACACCGGTCACCCCGAGCCCCGTCGAGGGGTCACTTGCCGCACGAAGCACCGGTGGCATCTCGACTTCGCTCGATGCGAACGGTGGGTCTCCTCGGGAGGAACGGTTCATGGGTTCGCCCCGTCGACGATGAAGAGCACCACTGCGACGGCTGCGGCGACCCCCGCGGTGATCATCGTCACGTCAGCAGCCGTGTTGAGCCCGCGCTGCGTGCCGTCTTCTCCCGGCCCGGGCAGGGCGCGGTAGTTCTCCGACGCCATCACGGTCAGCACGCCACCACCCACCCCGAGCACGCCCGCGCCGATGGCCGTGCCGATCGCCACCGGGCGCAGCTTGTGTTCAGGCATGACCACGGGCGTGATCACCACCGGCTGCGGCACGACCTCTTTGGGAATCAATTTCACGGGAACCGTGAGTCCGGCAAAGAGCGTGTCACCCACGCGCGTGGCCAATGTCGCCGCATCACCCGGTATCGCAGGAAGACGTTCGGAGAACTCGGTGAGCCGTTTGCTCGAGCGCGCATCGATGAGCAGCGCGCTGATCATCAGGCCCTGACCGACGCGGCCCACGCCGAACGCGAGCACGTAGCGCGCGTCGAGGCGCTGGCCGATGGTGCCCAGACACTCCACGTCTTCACCGCACATCATCGCTGCGCGCGTGCGTTTGCCGGTCTCTTCGGGGCTGACCACCAACCACTTGCGTGAAGCGACGTCACCCCGGAGCGAAGTCGCGAGCCGCTCGACCACACCGGGCTCGGCGCCCACGCCCTGGTACGGCACCACGGCGACGCGCTGCTCCGAGTTTTCATCGGCGAGCGCAGCGCCCGAGATGAACAGCAAGACGAAGAACAATCGACTCATCGGGAAAGGCGCCTGTCTGCAGCGTCGAGTGCGGCCTCCGCGCTCGCGAGTGATTCAGCGAGGTCACTCTGGCGGTCGAGACGGAAGTCGTCCAGCGCTTGTGAGACGGCTGCTTTTTCCAGGCTGGTGAGCTGGGAGGCACCGAAGCGGGAGAGCAGCGAGTCGTAGCGTTTGCGAACCGACTCCGCGCGCGCGGCGAACGGATTGATCTTCGCACGACGCCCCCTCTCCCTCTGGGAGAGGGTCGGGGTGAGGGCAGTGGGTGGATCACTCAAAATCAAAGTCTTCTCGGGAGTCTTCTCAGGCGGCTTCTCCGCAATCTTCTCCGCAATCTTCTCCGGAGCCTTCTCTGGTGCCACCGGAGCCAAAACCGATTCACCCTGTTCGCGAGGATAGAGCGCGAACGCGCTCACCCCGATGATCCCCATCACGAACCCAGCCGCCACCACCCCAGCCCGCGACCGTTTCCCCACCCCCGCAGCCGCCTCGATCGCATCGGTGCCCGGTCGCGCCGCCACCCTCGCCCCCGCGATGGAAAGCAGCGCATCCCGCACCTCCGCCGCCGAACCAGGCCGCATCGACGGATCCAGCTTGAGACACCGCTGCAGCAGTACCGCCAGCGGCTCAGGCACCACTTCCCCCGAACGCGTCTGACGCAGCGGCGCCGGATTCCCCAGATTCTGTGGAGCCGTGCCCGTGAGCGCCTCGAACAACGCCACGCCCACCGAATACACATCGGCCCGCGCATCGACGGGCCGGCCGGCCGCCTGCTCCGGCGCCATATAATATGGGGTGCCCAGCACGGCCCCGACCTCGGTGCGTGAGTGGCCGGGCGTCAACCGCCGCGCGATGCCGAAGTCGAGCACCCGCACGAAGTCGCGCCCATCAGGCCCCGCGCTGACGAAGATGTTGTCGGGCTTCACGTCGCGGTGCACCACGCCGCGGCGGTGAGCGGCCTCGAGTGCATCGCAGACCTGCGCGAAGAGGTTCGCCGCCCGCTGCACCGGCAACGAGCCCTGCTGCGCGAGCACGTCGACCAGTGCGTGACCCTGGAGCAGCTCCATCACACAGTACACCCCGCGGCCGGGCTCTTCGACGAAGTCGTGGATCTCCACGATGTGCGGGTGGTTGATCTCGTTGACCACCTTCGCTTCCTGAAAGAAGCGCTGAACGATGTCGGCCTGCGAGGCGAACTCGGGCTTGAGGATCTTCACCGCGACTTCCCGGCCCAGCCGCACGTGGCGCCCGAGATACACGTCGCCCATGCCCCCGGAGCCGAGGCGGCGCACCAGCTCGTAGGCGCCCAACACTTCGCCCGCGCGTTCTTCGGTAGCCGACGGCGGTGGGCGGTTCGACTGCACCGTGTCGGAGATGGGCGGCGCGGCGTAGTTCGCGGTCTTCGGGCGAGCCAGGGTGCGGAGCTGGTGCGCGAGCGCGTTCACGTCAGCGGCGCCCGAGCCGGCCAGCGCAGGGGCCAGCAGCTGCACCAGCTCAGGCCGCTCACCGAGCCAGTCGCGCTCCGAAGACGGCTCCGGAGGCGGCATGCCCTTGAGCAACTCGTAACCGAGCGCGGCCACCGCCTTCACCTGCGCGCAGCCGGAATCTCCCGGAGCTCCATCGAAAGCCCTCGGCGCGAGTTGAATCTTTTCGCCCGGCGCTTCGCTCAGCTGAATCGAGTCGAGCGTGACGGTGGCTCCGGGGCCCGCGGCGGCGAGCGCTTCGCAGGTCTCGACGAGGTACCGCACCACCTCCTCGGCGCGCACGGCGCCCACGCGGCGCAGCAGCTCAGCAGCGGGCTCGAGGCGAGACATCGGGGCGCATCATATGCTCGATGCGGTCAACGAGCGCGCGCAGGTTCAGGGACACCGTTCGCATCGAGCGCAGTCGAGATGTCACCTCTGCTTCGTGTGGCAGGTGACCCCTCGACTCCGCTCGGGGGAAACGGTTGGCGCCGAACCTCTGCCTCACTTGAAGATCGCGTCCAACGCCGCCGCCACCTGGCCGATGTCGCTGGCCGAAGTCTGGGTCAGCGCCGCGCTGCGTTCAGACTCACGCGCCGCCTCCGCCACACCCTCGATGTTCCCCACGATGCTGGTGACCCCGGCAGCCACTTCACTGGCATTGCGAGAGATGTCGCGCACGGTGGCCGATTGTTCCTCCACCGCCGCGGCGATCGACGTCGCATAGCCGTCGATGAGCTCGATCACCTTGAGCACTTCCCCAATCGCGCTGACGCTGCGAGCGGTGTCCTGCTGAATGGTGTCGATCTGCTGCGAGATCTCCTCGGTGGCGCGGGCGGTTTCTTTCGCCAGCTCCTTCACCTCGTTCGCGACGACCGCGAAACCCTTGCCGGCCTCGCCTGCACGCGCCGCCTCGATGGTGGCGTTGAGCGCGAGCAGGTTGGTCTGCTGCGCGATGGTGCTGATCACCTTGGTGACCTTGCCGATCGCCTGCGCGCTCACCTTGAGGGCGGTGACGGTGGTGTTGGCGCCGTTGGTCAACTCGCGGGCCGAGCGGGCGACCTTGGCCGATTCGCTGGCATTGCCGGCGATCTCGCGAACGGTCGAGCTCATCTCTTCCGTCGCGGTGGCCACCGAGGTGACGTTGGCCTTCATCTGCGCGGCCGCGGCCGCCACGGTGCTCGACTGCGCCGAGGTCTCGGTCGCACCGGCGGCGAGCTGGTTGGCGACCTGCGTGAGCACCGAGGTCGCCTTGCTCAGGCGCATCGACTGCTCCTGGGTGGCCGCGCGCATCGCCGCTTCCTTCACCACTTCGCCGGTGATGTCCGAGGCGAACTTCACCACCTTGAAGGGCCGGCCGCTCATGTCGAAGATCGGGTTGTACGAGGCCTGCAGCCACAACGTGGCGCCCGCACTGTTGAGACGCTTGAAGCGGCCCGACTGAAACTTGCCCGCGGCGAGGTCGGTCCAGAACAGGCGGTACTCCGGGCTCTGTCGGTACGCGGGCTCCACAAAGATGCCGTGGTGTTTGCCGACCACCTCTTCGCGCCGGAAGCCGACCGCCTTGAGGAAGTTTTCGTTGGCGTCGGTGATGGTGCCGTCGAGGACGAACTCGATCACCGCCTGGGCTTTGCCGATGGCAGCCAGCTGACCTTCGTAGTTCGCGGTCTTCAGCTTCTGCGCGGTGACCTCGGTCGCGAACTTCACGACCTTGTAGGGCTTGCCGCTCGCGTCGAAGATCGGGTTGTAGGAGGCCTGAATCCAGATCTCCTTGCCGCCTTTGCCGATGCGTTTGTACTCGGCCGATTGGAACTTGCCGGCGCGCAGGTCGGTCCAGAAGCGCGTGTACTCGGCGCCCTCACGTTCACCCGGGTCGACGAACATGCGGTGGTGGTGGCCCTGGATCTCCGCCAACGGGTAGCCCAGCACGGCGCAGAAGTTCTCGTTGGCGGTGAGCACGGTGCCTTCGAGATCGAACTCGATCACCGCTTGAGACTTGTTGATCGCGGTGAGCTGTCCACGCAGGTCATGGAGCTCGTGGGCTTCGAGATCCTTCCGGCCGCCCTTGCTGGCACTCTTGCGTGAGACGGCTTTCGAAGCAGTGTTCTGGGTCATCAGGTGCCCCCGGGGCAGGTGAAGGAGATGCAGCGGAGGGAGCAATGCGCGTGCCCGGGGCTGCGCTCAAACAATCATCGGGTTGGATCAGAGAGGCGCGGCCGGAGGCAGGGTGAAAACCGAAGCACGCGGGTCTGCGCGCACCCGCGCTACGGTGTCTGCCGTGAGCGCAGACAGAGCGACCTGGGTCACCCGAGTAGGCGGCACCAACCCCCGCAGAGCGCTGGCCACCTACATTTTTAGGGTTTTTAATGGCGCCGACGCCGGCAAAGAGGTGCGCGTCGAGGCACCCCGGTTCCGCCTGGGCGCGCTGGAGGGCAACGGCCTGCAACTCCACGATCCCGCGGTGAGCGGGCTGCACGTCGAGCTCTCCCACGACGAGGCCGGCGTGCGCGTGCGCGATCTCGGCAGCCGCAACGGCACCTTCATCGACGGCGTGCGGGTGGCCGACGCCTGGCTCACCGGGCCCTGCGTGCTGCGCCTGGGCGCGAGCGAAGTTCTCTTCACGCCCGCGCACGGCACCATCGAGGTCGAAGCCAGCGCCACGGAGAGCTTCGGTCCGCTCAAGGGCACCAGCGTGTTGATGCGCGAGCTGTTCGCGCAGCTGGAGAACTTCGCGCGCACCGACTCCACCGTGTTGATCAACGGCGAGACCGGCGTGGGCAAGGAGCTGGTCGCCGAAGCCATCGCCCTGGCCAGCCCTCGTCAAGACGGCCCGCTGGTGGTGGTCGACTGCAGCGCGCTGGCCCCGACGCTGGTGGAAAGCGAGCTGTTCGGGCACGAAAGAGGCGCCTTCACCGGCGCGGTCGCCTCGCGCGAAGGCGTGTTCGAGCGCGCGAAAGGCGGCACGGTCTTCCTCGATGAGATTGGGGAACTCCCGCTCGAGCTGCAGCCCCGGCTGCTCCGCGTGTTGGAGCGCCGCGAGGTGCAGCGGCTCGGCGGCAAAGCGCCCATCGCGGTCGACGTGCGCATCCTCGCGGCCACCCACCGCAGCCTCGAAGAAGAAGTGAACAAGGGCCGCTTCCGGGCCGACCTCTTCTACCGCCTGAGCGTCTTGCGCGTGGAGGTGCCGCCGCTGCGCGCGCGCAAGGAAGACATCGCCGCGTTGATCATCCACTTCGGCGGAGCAGGTTTCCGGCTCCCTGAGACGACCCTCAAACGCCTGGTGGCGCACGACTGGCCGGGCAACGTGCGCGAGCTGCGCAACGCGGTCGAGCGCCTCAAGGCCAACGCCGAGCCGCTGGTCAAATCGCCCAGCGCCCCCACCGCGGCGTCGCAGCCGGTCTCGCTCGAAGAGCCCTTCCTCGTGCAGAAGGAGCGGCTGGTGCTCGCGTTCGAGCGGCACTACGCCGAAGCGTTGTTGAAGGCGTGCGGGGGAAATCTCGCCGAAGCCGCGCGCCTGGCCGGGGTCAGCCGCATGGCCGTGGTGAAGATGTTGGCCCGGCTCGGGCTCGACGCGCCGTAACCCAGGTCGCATCGGTGCTACCGCGGTAGCGAATCTCCTTCCCCTCGGCCGACTGTCTTCGAGGGTTTGAAGCTGGCCTCCCTGTTGCTCATGGGCAGGTCAGACCCGCTTCAAGGAGACACATCGATGAAGACGACCTGGACGATGCGCACCGTGGTGACCGCGCTGGTGGTGATGATGGGCTGTGGCGGCAACTCAGTGGAAGAGTTCCGCGACGCGGCGCCTTCTTCGTTGGGCATCGACATCGCCATGCGGAAGGGCAAAGGCGACGCGGTGGTGGGCGACCCCGCGTTGATGCCCGGGGTCACCGCGCTCGCCGCCTGGCTGGTCAACGGCAGCGTGGGCCTGGTGCTCGGCCGCGTGGGCGAAGTGGTGGCCACCAAACCCGAGAAGCTCACCGCGTCGGCGGCCGAGTGGGGCCCGGTCAGCAAGCCGCTGTGGAAAGACGAGTACACCCTGTCGATGACCCGGGTGGGCAGCGAGTACACCTACGAAGGGTTCGGCCGCCCGCGCGCGGGGGGTGACTTCGCCAAGCTCATCACCGGCACGCACCGGCTCACCTCCACCGGCTCGGAGGGTTCGTTCACCCTCGACTACGACGGTCTGCAGAAGCTCACCGAGCCGCCGAACACCGTGGGCAAAGCGGTGGTGACCTACACGCGCACGCACCAGGGTGACCTCACCCTGGCCATCGACTTCCTCCAGACCGGCTCGCCCCGCGACACCACGCGCACCAACAGCAAGTACACCTTCAGCCAGGTGGAGGGCGGCGAAGGCCACCTCGAGTTCGTGGTGGAGAGCAACTACGTGACCACCACCGCCGCCGACGAGCGCCTCTCCATCAAGTCGCGCTGGATGTGGAATGGCTCGGGCCGGGCCGACGTGATCGGCAGCGGCGGCGACCTCACCACGCCCGCGCAGTTCACCGAGTGTTGGGACAGCGCGCACGCTCGCAGCTACTACAACGACACGCTGCAGCTCTTCCCCACCGAGGGTCAGGATCGCGACTGCGTCTTCTCGGTGCCCAGCTTCTCGCGCTTCTGACGGCGCCTGTTGAGCAGCAGCAGGCCGAGAAGTGAGAGCTCGGGCATGGCGGAGCAGCCCCGCGCCTTCCCCAGCTCTCCGTCGTACGCGGGCAGCACGCAGGTGCGCGCGGGTTGGCCGGCCGGGTAGATCTCGCAGACGAACTTCTTCGAGTCTTCGTCCAGGCTGCGTTTGCTCGTCTCACCGGGGATCGCGCTGGCGTTCATGGTGGAGCTCGCCGACGGGCTGTGACTCAAACCGAGTACGTGGCCGAACTCGTGCGTCACCGTGTTCTGCACGTCGCTGGCGACGCAACGGGTGTCGAACACCGGGGGGAAGCAGGGCGGCGCGTCGACGGTGGTGAAGATGAAACGCGGCGTATTGAGCTCGATGTCGGAGTCGGAGATGCGCCCGCTGTTCTTCTCGTAGCTGGTGGTGGTGATGGCCAGCGCGCCGTTCGCGTGCTCCCAACAGTCACGCTCGTTGCCGCAGCTCTCCGGGTCGCTGCACGAGGGCGTCAGCTCGTCGCAGTCGACCTGCCGGAAGAGCACGAGGGTGGTGCCGTCGTCTTCGATCTTCCGGGTGCTCACCCGCGGGCGTTCTTCGAAGCCGATGTTGCCGCAGAGGGCGAGCTGCTGGCCCCAGCTCTTGTACGAGGCGGTGATCGCGAAGAACTCGGTGTCGCCGGGCGTCTCGGGGTTGCCCACGTTGCTCTGCTCCACGCTGATGACGGTGCCTTCTTTCCACCACAGGCACTGCGAGCTGGGATCATCGCGATCGACGCGACTGCGCACGTACTGAGAGAGCACCAACGTCGCGACCACTCCCGTGAGCATCGCGTCGAACCTACACGTCTCCCTCTCCCCGTGGGGGAAAGGGCAGACGGTCTAAGGTGCGCGAACCGTGCGAATCCCGCTCTTCATCTCCGCGCTCCTCCTGACGAGCTGCATCCATTTCCCCTCCTACCGGCCCCTGGTGTCCGCGGGCGCCACGGGAAGAGTCGTCTTCCGGGACGCCGCAGTCTTCACTGCTACGTCGACGGAGCTGCTCGAGCACACCGATGTCTGGGTAGAGGACGGGCTGATCACGGGGGTCGAGCCGACCGACCCCTCGAAGCCCGCGGCGCTGGTCATCGACGCGCGGGGCAAGACGTTGATGCCGGGGCTGGTCGACGCGCACGTACACACCACCATGAATTCGTTGCCGCCCTGGTACGCCTCGATTCCCAACCCGGGCCACAACCTGGAGGCGTTCCTCTATGCGGGCATCACCACGGTCAACGATCTGGGCGGCAGCCCCGACGAGATCCGCGGGCTGCGCACGGAGATCGCCGAAGGCACCCGCTTGGGGCCCCGCATCTACTTCGCAGGTCAGATCATCACGCACCGCGATGGGTACCCCATCAGCATGGTGCGCGAGGCGTACGGGGCGCTCGCCTACGCGGCCATCGGAGACAAGCTGGCCACGCAGATTGCTTCACCGGAAGAAGGCGCGCTGGCGGTGCGCAAGCGGTTCGCCGCGGGTGCGACGATGATCAAGGTGGTGATCGCCGACATTCCGCGCGGCGCTCCGAGGCTCAGCGCCGCGGAGTTGGATGCCATCGTTCACCAGGCGCATCAATTGGGCCTGCAGGTGATCGCGCACATCGACACGAGCGAAGACGCGCTGATGGCGGCGCGGCACCACGTCGATGCGCTGGCGCACGGCGTGGAGACCACGGTGCTCACGCCCGAGCAGGCCGCGGAGCTGAAGGCGTCGGGCATCGTGATGGTGCCCACGCTCGTGAACTACGAGCGGTTCTGCCAGATCGCGCAGAAGCGATATCGCCCGCTGGCGCTCACGGTGGAGTCGGAGCCGGCTGAAGTGCTCGCCCAGTTCGCGCCGTCATTCGTGGATTCGGCGCAGCTGCCCAAAGGTTTCTTCGCGTGGGGTGACGAGCTGGAGGCGAACGTGAAGGTGCGTTCGTCGAACGTGCGCACGGCGTGGGAGGCGGGTGTGCCCCTGGTGGCGGGCGCGGATGCGATGGGCTCGGTGGGTACGTTCGCGGGCGACCTGCATCATGAGCTGGAGATGCTGGTGGCGGCCGGTGTTCCCGCGGCGGAGGCGCTGCTGGCGGCGACGTCGAAGAGCGCACGTTTCATCACGCCGCGGCCGAGCTTCGGAACGATCGAAGTGGGGAAGAGTGCTGACCTGCTGTTGATCGATGGCGATCCACTGAAGGACATCAGCGTCACGCAGAAGATCGTCACGGTGATGGCGAGGGGGCAGTTGGTGAATCGGTTGGTGAAGTGACTCCCTCTCCCTTCGGGCCCTTCGGGAGAGAGTCGGGGTGAGCGCTCAGCGTCCGAACCGTTTGGAATGCCCCAGCACGACCCCGCCCTTCGACGCGCGCGACCGCTTCTTCGCGGGCCCCGGCCCGATGGGATCCGGACACAGGTCGTGCAGCCGGCACGCCTTGCACTCCGCGCCGCTCCACACCGCATCGAACAGCGCCGACACGCGATCGATCGTATCGAAATCCTCAGTGACCAGGCCCAGCTCGAAGTTCCGCCCGTTGGCATGTTTCGCGCCCAGGCCCGCGCCGGTGAGATTGGCGCTCCCCAGGTACAGCCAGGCCCCATCGATCAACACGGCCTTGAAGTGCACCCGCGGGCAGATCTTCAACCCCATGCCCCCGCTGGTGAGCCGCTCGTGTTTGTCGAACGCTTCGCGAAACGGGCGGCTGGGCAGCTCCGCGTGGAGCAGCCGCACCGTCACGCCCTTCTTGCTGAGCTGCGCAAACAGATCCGCGATTGGCCTGAACTGCCCGGCCTTCAGCTCGACCAGCATGGCCTTCACGTTGGCGGTCGCGATCAGCACCGACTCGCGCGCCTGCGTCATCTTCTCCAGCACCACGCGCCGGTAGAGCGCTTCGCCCGAGAGCAGCTCCGCATCAATGGGGTGGGACGGCATTCCCCGAGGCTACAGGAGTACGCTCCCCCCGTGCGTCGCACGCTCGTGCTCATCGCGGGGTTGCTCTGGGGCTGCCCTCAGCCGAGCATGAACCCACCCGCGGCGATGCCGTGTCTGATCGTCACACCTTCAGAGATCGACTTCGGTGAGGTCGAGAACCTGAACATGGGGTTCGAGCGCCTGCAGGTCAGCAACCCCGGCCGCTTCAACCGCACCGTGACGGCCTCAACGCCGCTGGCCTTCGGCATCTCGCCGGTGTCGGTGCAGCTACCGCCCCAGAGCACGCGCGCCTTCATCGTGCAGTTTCAACCAGCGGATGCGCTGCTTCATCTCGGTGAGCTCGAGCTGAATGGAGGGCAGGGCTGCACGGCGACGGTGCGTTTGCGGGGCCTGGGTCAAGGCTCGCTGACGATGGTGCCTGAGCTGCTCGATTTCGGCTTCATGCAGCCCGGTGAAAGAAAGACCCTCGAGCTGAGCGTGGTGAACACCCGCCGCACGCCCGTGCAGATCGCCTCTGCCGGCTTTCTCCCCGGCACGGGCACGGGGTTCAGCGCGGCGGTGCCGTCTCAATTCGAGATGGCCCCCAGCAGCGCCGTGTCGTTCGCGGTCACCGCCTCGCCGCCGAGCGATGACGCCTACCAGGCCGTGCTCCAGCTGGGTTCGGCCGAGGGCTTTCTGCGCTCGCGCTTCATCGTGGAAGGCGGCGCGCCAGTCGCCGAACTCTCGCCGCGCGCTGTGCACCTGCCGGTGGTCGGCTTCACGTTTCTTTCCTTTCCACGCTCCTTTGCCGACCGGGTGGTGTCCCTGCGCAATGCGAGCACGAGGGGCAGGTCGACCGGTGCACAGCTTCGCCTGGTGCCGCCGCTCTTCGAGGTCGAGCTGCTCGAAGGAGGTGCGGTGGATGAACTCACCGTCACGCTGGCCTCCGAGCTCACGGAAGGCCTCGGTCTCGGCGCGGCGGCGCCTCTTTCGCTTCACTTCGAACCCAGGTCAGTCGGCAGGCGCGGCTATCGCGTCACGCTCTTCACCAGTGATCCGGTGCAGCCGGCGCAGGTGTTCACTTTCGAGACGAACGTTCAGCAGTTGCCCGCGTGCAATTTCGAGATTTCTCCGCCCATCGAGCTCGTACTCGCGCCTCAGTCCGATGGAACCTCGACGGGAGCGGTCACCTTCACCAACACGGGGCTCGACCCCTGTGTCGTCGACGACCTGAGGCTCGATGGTTCGGTGCCGGGCTTCCGCCTGGTGAACTCCGAGGCGCAGGTGACGATCGCGCCTGGCGAGAGTCACGCCGTGCAGATCGTCGGCCCGCGCGCGGTCTTTGGTTCCACCACCGTGCTGGGCTTCCACGTGTTCAACCGCGACAGCGTGCGGGAGTTCATCAACCTGCAAGCGCCGCCCTGACACGATGACAGCCATTACTTGATGTCGCTGCGCGCGAGACCGGACACCATCAAGATGGAGACCCATGGCTGACCCGCTCGCGTGGCACCGGCTGCAGTTCGCCTTCACCATCGTCTATCACTACCTCTTTCCCCAGCTGACGATGGGGCTGGCGTTGATCATCGTGCTGCTCAAGGCGCGCGCGCTGCGGCCGGGCGGTGAGCCGTACGCGACGGCCGCGCGCTTCTGGGTGCGCATCTTCGGGCTCAACTTCGTGGTCGGCGTGGTCACCGGCATCCCCATGGAGTTCCAGTTCGGGACCAACTGGGCGCGCTTCTCCGACTACTCCGGCGGGGTCATCGGGCTCACGCTCGCCATGGAGGGCATGTTCGCGTTCTTCGCGGAGTCGGCGTTCCTCGGACTCTTCTTGTTCGGCGAGAAGAAGCTCGGACCGCGCGGGCACTTTGCGGCGGGCTTCATGGTCTTCCTCGGGTCGTGGCTGTCCGGCTATTTCATCATCGCGACGAATGCGTTCATGCAGCACCCGGTCGGCCACGCCGTGGACTCCGAGGGCAAGCTGGTCCTGGTCGACGTGTGGAAGTACCTCTTCAACTCCTGGGCCTTCTGGGAATACGCGCACACGATGAGCGCCGCCGTCATCACCGGCGCGTTCGTCGTCGCCGCGGTAGCCGCCTATTGGGCGCTGATGGGCCTGTACGAGAAACACGCCCGCACCGCGCTCCGCATCAGCGTCATCATCGGTCTCACTGCATGTATGACGCAGCTATTTCCGACGGGGGACCAACACGGCAAGCTCGTGGCAGAGCACCAGCCGATCGCGCTCGCGGCGATGGAGGGAAAGTTCACGAGCGAGTCCCATGCGGAGCTCGCGCTCAGCGGGCAGCCCAACGTCGAGGAGCGGCGCCTCGAGAACCCCATCGTCGTGCCCTACGTGCTCTCGTTCCTGGCCTACGGCTCCTTCGGTGCGACGGTGAAAGGGCTCGACGACTTCCCGCGCGACGAGTGGCCCGATCACATCGAGCTCCTCTATTTCGCGTACCACGTGATGGTGGGCCTCGGCACGATCCTCTTCGCGATCATGGCCGGCGCGGCGCTGCTCCTCTGGAAGGATCGCCTGATGAAGACGCGCGCCGCCCTCTGGGTGTTGATGCTCGCCTTCCCATTCCCGTACATCGCGACCACCGCCGGGTGGATGACCGCCGAGCTCGGACGACAGCCGTGGCTCGTCTACGGCCTCATGCGCACCGCCAACGGCACGTCACCGAGGGTGAGCGCGGGTAGCATCGCGTTCTCCACTATCGGCTTCACGGGAATGTACATGGTGCTCGGCGTGCTCTTTCTCTTCCTCGTCGGTCGCGCCATCGCGAAGGGACCCATCGCCCAAGACCCCAAGGACGGCCACGCGCACTGACCATGGAAGCGACCTG
>JANODF010000566.1:0-17709 GCA_031412555.1 Archangium sp.
TGCGCGCACCGGGCGTGTTGGTGCAACTCGCCAACGAATCACAGCCGCCGTTGCTGACCGCTCACTCGTCTACGTCGACGCACGAGGTCTCGCCCGTGCCGGTGTAGCCAGAGGGACACGCGCCGCAGGTCCGCGCGCCGGGCGTATTGGTGCAGCTCGCCAACGAATCACATCCACCGTTGGTGACCGCGCATTCGTCGACGTCGACGCACGAAGTCTCGCCCGTGCCGGTGTAGCCAGAGGGACACGCTCCGCAGGTGCGAGCGCCAGGCGTGTTGGTGCAAGTGCTCAACGCATCGCACCCGCCATGAGCCGTCGCGCACTCATCGACATCGACGCATGCCGTCTCGCCCGTGCCGGTGTAGCCAGAGGGACACGCGCCACAGGTCCGCGCGCCGGGCGTGTTGGTGCAGCTCGCCAGCGCGTCGCAGCCGCCGTGAGCAACAGCGCACTCGTCGACGTCGACGCACGACGTCTCACCGGTGCCCGTGTAGCCGGGCGGGCAAGCGCCGCAGGTACGAGCGCCGGGCGTATTCGTGCAGCTCGCCAATGAATCACATCCGCCGTTGCTGACCGCGCACTCGTCGACGTCGGCGCACGAGGTCTCGCCCGTTCCGCTGTAGCCAGAGGGACACGCGCCGCAGGTGCGGGCGCCGGGCGTATTCGTGCAGCTCGCCAACGCATCGCAGCCGCCGTGCGCCGTCGCGCACTCGTCGACGTCGACACACGCCGTCTCGCCGCTGCCGGTGTAGCCCGAAGGACACGCACCGCAGGTCCGCGCGCCAGGCGTGTTGGTGCAGCTCGCCAGCGCATCACAGCCGCCGTGAGCAACCGCGCACTCATCGATGTCGATGCACGCGCTGCCACCCGTGCCGGAGTAGCCCGCCGGGCAACTGCCGCAGGTGCGCCCACCCGGCGTGTTCGAGCACGACGACAAGGAGTCGCAGCCGCCGTTGTTGGTGGCGCACTCGTCGATGTCGACGCACGCGGTCTCGCCCGTGCCGTCGTAGCCCGAAGGACACGCGCCACAGGTGCGAGCGCCGGGCGTGTTGGTACAGCTCGCCAGCGCATCGCAGCCGCCGTTCGCCGTGGCGCACTCATCGATGTCCGCGCACGCCAGGGTGCCGGTGCCTGCGTAGCCCTGCTCACAGACACACGAGGCGGTGCCACTGACGTCGCTGCAGGTGCCGTGACCATCGCAGCTCAACGCCGCGGTCGCGCAGGTGGGCAGGCAGGTGCCGTTGCCGTCCGTGTCCTGGAAACCGGCGTCGCACTGCGCGCAGGTGGCGCCGACGTAGCCGGCCTCACACACGCACGCCGCGGTACCGGTGGTGGTGCTGCACTGACCAAAGCTGCCGCAGGCAAGAGCGGCCGTCGTGCAATCAGGCTGGCACTGCCCATCACCGTCTTCATCCTGCCGGCCGGCGACACACCCCGGGAGCGTGACGTCGGCTTCGTTCGACCACGCCGAAGCGCCGTAGCGATTCACCGCGCGCACGCGGTAGCGGTAGCTCGCCGAGTGGCGCACCGCGCTGTCGTCATACGTGCTGGCATTGGGAGGCAACGTCGCGAGCGCGACGAACGTGCCGCCACCCATCGCATCGCGTTCCACCTCGAACGACTCTTCGCCGGCCGATTGATCCGTCCAGCTCACGCTCACCAGGTCAGGCCCCATCGGGCTGGCCACCACGTTGATGGGGCTCGCGGGCGCTTCACCAGCGGGACCCGTGGGCACCACCTCCACGGTCTGATCAGGCGTGCCGTCACCATCGACGTCGACGGTGGCCTCGATGGGAGCACCTTCTCCCGCCCACGACTCGACCTCGAAATCCACCGAGCCACCTTCGGGCGCTTCGACCACGCCGACGAACTCGTCATCTCCATCACCGGTGGAGCGGGTGATGGAAACGTCGAGCTGAAGATCGCCCATGCCGCGGGCCGCGAGGCTGACGTCACCCGTGTCCTGGTTGACGGCCATCGAGACGCCCGACACGCCGAGCCCCGCAGGAATCTGCAGCTTCACCATCGTCTGCGTTCCCAGCTTCGTCTGCCGGGCCATGAAGATCTGCGGCGCGCTGCCCGAGCTGGGGGCGTACTTCATGCCTGCCCCACCCTCGGTGAGCGTCAACGTGTCGGCAGCCCCCACGGGGATCAGCCCTTCCACGCCCGTCGCGCTGCCCGCCGCGAAGATGGTGACCTGCGCCTTGTCTGCGCCGCCCCGCCCGGCCAGCGAGAGCTTGGTGCTGCCCGCGGCCGAAGGGAGCACCATGCTCACCGGCGCGTCGTCGTCCCACGGATCGACGGTGAAGCTCGGCGTGATGAACGCGCCTTCGATCTGATTGACGATGCGGCCTTCCACGATGCCCGCGGTCTGCCCGTCGTCATTGATGGCCGCGACCTCCGCCCCGCCCATGGTGAAGACCTGGTTGACCGTCGCGCCTTCGCTGGTGGCGCCTTCGCAGAACGAACATTCGTGCGTACCCAGCCGCGGGCTCACCGAAGTGATGAAGAGCCGGTTCTTGTTCGCCGGGTCGCCCATGTAGAGCGAGCTGGCTTTGTCGGGGTTGCTCGAGGCCTGGTACTCCCAACGATCCGACTTCGCGTCGATGAGGATCTGCCGGTCTTCGTCGGGGTGGTTGTTGTCGTAGACCCGAATCACGTACGTGCCTTCGATGATGCCCGGGCCGACACTGGTGGGCACCATCGCGTGGCCACCCGCCATGCGGCCGGCCTCGTCGATGCGCACCATGCCGATGCGGTACATCTCGCCGCGGTTCTTCGCGAACTCCTCGGCGAAGAACGACACGGCCTCCTTCGCGCTCAAGGTCACCGTCGACTTGCCCACCACGCTGCTGACGTATTGGGTGGAGAACCAGTAGGCGATCTCCTTCCCCAGCGCTTCGTTGTTGCTCAAGGTGAGCTCACGCGCGTTTTCAGCGCCGAAGTCTTGCGGCTTGAGCTGCCCAAGGAAGAGCAGGTTCGAGAGCACCGCGAAGCCTTCGCAGCGCCCGCCCTTCATCGACTCGTTGACCTTCTTGATCCACTCCTTGGCAATGGGGGTGGGGCGGCAGCCGTCCATCTCGCTCGAGGCAGCGCAGATGCTCTCGGCCCCGAACAGACGGGACGCGAGGGCCGGCGTCATGGTCGACCCATTCGTGGCGCCGCCGAAGTTCGAGAACGCGAAGGCGTCGGTGTCGATGGCGAAGCCGCTCTCGACCGGGCTGGTGGGCAGCACCAGCTTCTTCGGCGGAGGCTGACAGCCCAGCAAGACCAACGCGGCGCCAAGGGCGACAAAGGCTCGTTCGGTGCGAAGCGTCCGGATCATTCCGGGGCCTTACGCAAGGCAGGGGCCATCCTCTTTCACCCGGTCTGTGCGGGGAGAACGAGCGCTTCCCGAGCGGGTTTGAGTGGGTCAACAGCGCGCCAGCCGTCGGTTTGACCCGCCACGCGCCTGACGGAGGGAGCGCCTCTTCGCTCGGAGACGCTGATCCGGATCAGCTGGACCGTTGCTTGCTCAGCCGCACTGCCCCGGCGCCGTTCGGCGCGGGAGCACCCACAGGAGTCGGAATGAAACTCAAGAGCAGAATCAGGTCATGGCAGTTCGTCGCACTGGGCCTGAGTCAGGCGTGGACGCCGATGGCCCTCGCTCAGTCCTCCTCGCAGGCCGTCCCTCCGGTGATCACCTCGGTCACCGCGCCCGCTCCGGCGTCGTTGAGTTGGCAGACGAAGCTCGGCGTCGAGCGCGCCTGGCGCCTGCAGTACCAGGGCACCGCGCAGGTCGACTACAGCCGCGTGGCCTCTGCGATGACCCGCTCGCTGGGCACCGCCCGGGTGGCCTCCAGCCGTGACATCTCGCGCATCCAGTCGTTGCGCTACGACATCGACGCGGTCCTCCACACGCGAGTCATCTCGGTGGACGCCAGCGGTTGGACCGTCGCGGCCCGCCTGCACGACGTGAAGTACCTGGTCGACGGAGAAGCCGACCCGCGGCAGGACCTCTTTCAAGCGCCGTTCATGGTGCGCTTCGACTCCACCGGCCGCATGGGCGCGTTGTCCTTCATGGACAAGTATCCCCACGAGCTGGAGCGGGCCATCTCGCGGTTGATCGAGCCGCTGCAGGTGGCGTTGGCCGCCCCCGGCGCCGCCCACTGGGTCACCCAGGAGCAGGGCGTCGACACCGGCTTCACCGCGACCTACGAGGTGAAAGCCGTCGACGGTGAGCTCGCGCAGCTGATCAAGAACAAGACGCGCATCACCCGCAGCGCCCTCGACAGCCCTGAGCTTTCCCTGACGGGCGAAGCGCGCATCGCACGCTCCGAGACGAAGATCGCCTTCAACCTCGCGCGCCACAGCGTGGAGCGCCTGACCTCGAACGAAGAGACCTCGTTGATGGTCGGCGGCACGCTCTTCACCGCTGACGCGCACACCTTCAGCGCCGTCGAAGCGCCGCTGCCTTCGAACAAGCTGCCCACCACGCTGGCCGGAGCGAAGGCCACCCTGGCCGACCCCGCCTTCGCGCGGGCCCGCTTCTACGACGTCGACCTGCACACCCGCCCGCTGGTGGAAGGCCTCGACGCCGCCACCGCGCTGAGCACCTACCAGACGCACGTGGCCGGAAACCTCGGCCTGGGCGTGCGCTTCCTCGAAGCGTGGTTGCGCCTGAACCCGGCGCAGTCGCTGGCCACGGCGCGCTCCATCGACGCGCTCGATCCGAAGCGAGACGAACGCGCCTTCGGCTTCGGCTGGGCGGCGCTCGCTTCGGCCGGCCATCGTGAAGCGCAGACCGCGCTGCTGCAGGTCGCCGCCGGGAGCGGCTTCAAACCCGAGTCACAGGAGCAGGCGTTGATCGCAATGATGAGCCTCGAGCGGCCCGAACCCGCGCTCGCCGCCAGCATCTGGGAGCTGCGCCGCACCCTCGCCACCCAGGTTCCGGGCGCGAAGCTGTCGATCGCCACCAACGTGTACGGCTCGATGGGCGACGTCAGCAAGGCCAACCCCACCCTCACCTCCGAAGTGGTGCGCAACCTGAGCGCGCTGCTCGCTTCGACCGATGCCCGCCAGCAGGTGCTCGCGCTCGACGCCCTGTCGAACGTGGGCGACGACGCGCGCGTGTTGGCGCTCGCCGCACCGGCGCTCGCCTCGCGAGACGAGGCCGTTCGCATCGCCGCGTTCGGCATCTTCCGCCGAATGGGCCCAACCACCCTGCCCGCCTTCACCACCGCCTTCGCGAACGAGCGTTCGTTCGAAGTGCGCCGTGGCGCCGTGCGCACCGCCGGCCAGTTGCCCGACTCCGAGGCGCTGGCCTCGTGGGCGCGCGCTGCCGTCATCACCGAACAAGATCCCATCGTGAAGGGCGAGCTGGTGCACCTGCTGGGCAAGGGCATCGCTCAGCACGCCGCCAACGCAGACACCTTGCGTGAGCTCCTCAAGACAACCACCGAGCGCCGCGTGCGCCGGGACATCTACACCTACGTCGCACCGGCCGCAGGGGTCCGCTAATGAAAACCAATCAGTCGTCATTCTCAGTGCGCCTGTTGACCCTCACCGTCGGCGCGATGTTGGCGCTCGGTTCGGGTTGCAGCACGCCGCCCGTCACCTGCGGTCTGGGCACCGTCTTCGACTCGGCTCACAACGAGTGCGTGAAGGCGCCCGACCTGAACATCATCGTGGAGGACTTCAACCTCGGCGAATTCGAGATGACCCAGGTCGACGTGCCTGAGTCGCTCGAGGTGGGCAGCCCGCAGACCCGCAGCTTCAAGATCAAGAACGCCGGCACCACGCACCGCGAACTGGTGCTCATCCGCTACGCCGTCTCACCGGTGCAGGCGACCATTCAAGAGCTGAGGGATCGCCTCGACAACCTCGACGACGACACCGAGCTCGGGGGCGCCTTCCTGGGCCAGGTGGTGATTCGGGATCTCGCTCCCGGCGAGCAGCGCACGGTGGAGTACTACCTGTCGGCGCCCAGCAGCCTCACCGATGGGCTGTACGGCTTCTTCTTCGCGGTCGACGAGGTGCCGCTCCAGCGCATCAGCGACACCGAGTACCGCCTCGACTACTCCGCGCCGGGCATGGCTGAGGCCGACGGCACGTTGCGGCTCGACGACGCGGCGCTGGTCTTCGCGCCGGCCACCGTCATCATCGGCAAGCCTGATCAGCCGAACCTGCGCGTGCTCTTCTCGTCACTCGACAACGCCAGCTTCCTGCTCGACACCAGCGAGCGCGGCGTGGAGCGGGCCTTCACCATGAGCGCCCGCATGAGCGCCCAGGCGTTGAACATCACCGAGCCGGTCACCGCGAGCTTCGAGCTCGAGCTGCCCGGCCACAAGGTGCAGACCCCCGGCAAGGATCTCGGCGAAGCGTGGTTCACCGCGCACGGCCAGGACTTCGCCGCGGCGCCCGACGCCACCAGCTTCGTGTACGACGCGGCCCGCAAGTTCACCCTGCTGGCGGAGACCGAGAACGGACCGCAGCCCCAGGTGCAGTATTCGTCTGAGTGCCGCCCCGGTACGCCCACCGCGGCCGACGACGACGGTGGCACCGAAGAGCCCGTGGTGCCCGACGAGTGCGTCACCATCTTCAACGACGACGGCCGTGACGCCGTCTACCAGCTGCACCTGAACGCCGAAGACACCCGCCTGCTGGCGATGACCCGCCGGCTGGCGTCGCTCAACCCCGGTCTCGACGCGAACGGCGAAGTGGCCGGCACGCTCGTGTACCGCTTGAGCACCACCCAGGCCGAGTACCAGAACAACCTGGCCGACAACGTGGCGCGTAAACCGGTGGTCTTCATGGCCCCTGCCGACAGCTCGACGGCGGCCGAGACCGACGTCGATGATCAAGGCGCTACTGGTTCGATGTCTGATCTGACGTCGCCTTACCCCTTCGTGCTCCGCGATGACTCGCTGGCGAATGGGTTTGGCAATGATTGGTTCGGCGCCAGCTTCCGCAACAGCTCGCTGGCCTCGGTCGACAAACGCCAGGGCGTGGCGGTGGCGCAGTACCGCAAGGCGACCGCCAGCGTCGACGGCATGGTGCTCAAGCAGAACCTGCGCGTGCTGACCCTCAGCGCGCAGGTCGACTGGTCCACCCTGCGCCTGCACAACTCGTGGAGCGCGAGCGCCAACATCCAGGTGTGGGGCTACACGCTGCTCAACGCGCAGTTCAGCCCGACGTGGTGCACCAAGGACGGTGACATCACCTACTGCCCGCTGTTCGAAGCCGAGCCCAGCGCCTCGCCGCGCAACGAGGCCACCAAGACGGCCAACAACCAGACCAAGGACAAGAAGAAGACCGGCCGCCAGGTGAAGTGGGAGAAGGAGTTCTTCTTCATGGCCGGCCCGGTTCCGCTCACCATCGAAGCGTCAGCGGGCTTCTCGTCGGGCATGACCTTCAGCGGCAAGTTCCTCATCGACGAGACGGGCAAGACCAGCGGCCGCGCGCCCTTCTACGGGGTGGAGTTCGCGGCAGGGCCGTACATCGCGCTGGAAGCCAGCGTCTTCGGCGGTGTCTCGGTCGGTATGGCGCGCGCCGGTGTGCAGGGTTCGCTCACCATCGTGCGGCTCGACTTCACGCCGCTCATCCGTCCCAAGGCGCGGCTCGAGTACGACGCGAACGCGGGGTGCTTCAAGCACGCTGAGTTCGGCATCGACTACGAAGGCCCCATCACGCTGACCGGCCCCTCGGGCACGGTGTCCATCGTCGCCTACGTCGGCCGGAAGATCTGCGTGTGGAAGTGCTGGAAGGTCGAAGTGAAGGTGCTCGACCTCACCATCGCTCGCTTCAGCAGCGCCAGTCAGACCTGGTTCGCCTGGAAGGAGTCGACTGCCTGGAGCAAGAAGGCGGGCGAGTCGGGCATGTGCGCGGGCGCCACGGCGTCCGGTCCCGCGGTCTGGCGTTCACCCACCAGCTGCGCGGGCGCGTATTGCAACGCCACCACGACCAACACCAGCCGTTGGTACGCGGCGCCGTCTCCGGCCAACGTGCTGGCGGCGTACAAGACGACGTTCGACACGGCGGGCGCGGGCAAGAGCTGCGCGAGCGTCACGGTCACCGGGCTCACCGAGCCCTGGTACGACCGCGTGCTCATCTACAACGCCGCAGGTCAGGTGATGAACACCAGCCCCTCCGGCAACGGGTGGACGGGTGACATCAACCAGCAGATGACGGTGTGTTCGCCGAACGTCACCGTGTCGTTGGAGACCGATGGTTCGGTGACCCGCTCGGGTGTGACGGTCACCATCGCGCCGATTCCCTGAACCATGCGCGTCGTCTCGCTCGCAGCCCTGCTCCTGGTCGCGTGCCAGGAGCAGGAGGTGGCGTCTTCCTCCCTCATCGGGGGGACGGCGTCGGTGCTGCTGAGCGTCTCGCAACACCGCGCCATCGGCCGGTTGATGGTGGGTGATGCGATGTTGTGCACCGGGTGGGCGATCTCTTCGCGCCACCTGGTGACCGCGGGGCACTGTTTCAATGAGCAGGTGACCGCGGGGCAGGTGGACTTCATTCCTGGTGGCGTGGCGGGTGACGAACGGTTCCCGCTGGTACGTGTGGAGAAGCACGCTTCACTCGACGTGGCGTTGGTCACCCTGGGCGTGGAGTTGGCCCTGGTGACACCGCTCGAGCTGAATCGCGAAGTGGCTGATCAGCGCTGGGTCGGGCAGCCGGTGGAGATCCTGGGTGGCGGCTTCGGTACTTCGCCGCTGGCGGGCGTGACGGCGGGTTCTTTCCCGCTGACTTCGGTGGGGCCGGTGTTGCTCACGGTCGGTCGCAGTCAAACGCAGGGCGTGTGCCGCGGTGATTCGGGCGGGCCGTTCGTGCGCGCGTTCGAGACGGCGCCGTTCACGCGGGTGGTGGCGCTGGTGAGCGCGGGTGCGGCGAGCTGTGAGGGTTCGACGTGGGGCCCGCGGGCGGATGTGTTTTCCGAGTGGGTGATGGAGCGCGTGAGTGCTCCCCTGCCGGCGTTGAGCGAACCGTGCGCTGTCGATGCGGCGCCGCGCTGCGAAGGTGACGTGGCGTGGGCGTGCGTGGACGGTTGGTGGCGCCCGAGTGAATGTGCGGCGATTGGAAGCGCGTGCGGTTGGCGCAGTGCGAGCGAGGGCCTGGGGTGTCTGCCTGCTCCATGTGGTGCGTTGGATGGTCATGGTGTTTGTGCAGGCGGCGTTGCGCAGTGGTGTGGTCCCGGTGGGCCGGAGCAACTCGACTGTGCGGCGCGCGGGTTGGGCTGCGGTTGGGACGACGGAGGTGTGCGGTGTCAGCCGTGCGATGCTTGTGGAGGCCAGTGTGTCGACCTGCTTCGCGATGCCGCTCATTGTGGTGCGTGCGGTACGTCGTGCGCGGGTGCGTGTGAAGCAGGTGTCTGCGTTGCGCTGGTGGTCGAGCCCGAACCTGAACCTGCACGTGGTTGCTCGACGAGCGGTGCACCGGCGCTCCTCGCCCTTTTCTCCCTCTCCCTGCGAAAGCGGGGAGAGGGTCGGGGTGAGGGGCTGACTTGAGCCCCTGAAAGCACCCTCACCCTGACCCTCTCCCGAAGGGAGAGGGGACTATGCTTCGCGCCCCATGCGCGCCTTCGTGCTGCTGTGTCTGTCGTGGTCCGCGTTCGCCACGCCGTGGTCTTCGAAAGTCCTGCACGAAGGCAAACCCGTCGCCGGCGCCGTGGTGCGCCTGTTCGCCAAACCCTCACCCATCGCCGGTTGCCCCGCTGCAGCCCGGCCCGACGTGCTGGGCAAGTGCCTGTGCCCCGCGCACCAAGAGGCCTTCACCCGCCGCGCGCTGCTCGGGCTCGAATCGCCCCAACCCCTCGCGACCACCACCACCGCCCTCGACGGCAGCTTCACCATCTCGCCCGAAGGCGCGGTCGTCGCCCGCATCGCCACCGCTGACGGTACGCTCGGGGCCTCGATCAAACTCGCCGACGCACCTGCCGAGATTTCCCTTCAGCCCACCCTGGTGAAGCGGCTCAAGCTCTCCGGTCTCAGCGAAGGCGCGGCGATCTACCTGCTCGATCACCAGACCGGCGAGTTCCATCGCTTCACGCAGCACGAGGGTGAATGGGTCGGCCCGCCGGTGCTGCCGAATTTCCACTCGCTGTTGGCCTTCGCCCCCGGCGCTGTGCCCGCGCGCATTCCGATGATCAACGGGCACCTGCTGCGCGGTGGTTTCAAGTTCGAAGGCAGCATCTCCGACATCACCCTGGTCGCCCCGCAAGAGTTGTCCGGCATCGTCACCGAACGCGGCCGCCTGATGCCCGGCGTGACGGTGATCGCCGACCCCGAGACCTGCGCATTGCCCCTGAAGACCGACTCGAAGGGCGCCTTCGCTTTTCCCTCCATCGCCGCCCCGCCCGCGATGACCGCGGTGCTGGTGCGCGCGCCGGGAAAGGTGGCCAGCGCGTACCTCTCGGTCGAACAACCCGTCGAGCTCACGCTCAAGCCCGCGGCCAGCCTGCAGCTCACCTTCGTCGACGCTCGAGGCCAGCCGGTCGCAGGCGTCGAAGGCGGGTTGAGCGGGCAAGACCTGGCGCGGCCCCAGCAGGTGCCCTCCGACGCCAAAGGACAATGGCCGGTGGCCGAGCTCATCGACGGCGTGCTGCAGCTGCGCGTCAATCACCCGTGGGTGTTGATCAGCGACGCGAAGCTCCCGGTCAAAGGAGCGACGCGCCTGCGTGCCGTGGTCGCACCCGCCGTCACGGTGACCGGCCGGGTGGTCGACGGCCAAGGCAACCCCATCTCAGGCGCGAACATCGTGGTGCAGCAGCCGGGCGCCTCCGAAGCGGTGAAAGACGCGCTGCGCATGGTGAGCCGCAACACCGATGTGAACGGCGGGTACGAGCTGCAGGGCTTGTTGCCCGGCCGGTACGAGGTGGTGGCGAAGAGCGCGGCGTTCGGTGAGTCGTCGCTGGTGCTCACCGCGCCGGGCCAAGCCGACTTCACGCTGGCCTCGCCTTTCGTGCTCGAAGCCGAGGTGGCCGACCCGAGCGGCAAACCACTCGAGAAGGTCTACGTCTCGTTTCGGGTGAAGGGTGACAGCAACCCCAACTACAACCTGGGCGCGTTCACGGGGCCCGACGGTCGTTTCCGTTACGCGCTCAACAACCCCGGAAGTTTCGAGGTGAGCGTCAACGGCAGCAAGCCGCAGCTGAGCGAGCTGCCCGGTGGCAAGCCGCTGCGCTTCGTGATCGAAGCCGGCGGCCTGTTGCGTGGCGTGGTGGTCGACGCCGAAGGCACACCGCGCGGAGGCGTGCGCGTGCAAGCGGTCTCCGCCTCGCTGCCTCAGGTGATCTCGGCGCGCATGCTCAAGCAGCCCTTCGACCCGGCGGGGCTGGTGGCCACCGCGAAGGCGATGCGCATGTACGAAGAGGCCACCACCGGCGACGACGGTCTGTTCACCATTCCCCGGGGCAAGAACATGGTGCTCTTCGCTGAGACAGGCGTGGAAGCGACGGACCCGGTGACCGGGAAGCCAGGGACGCCGGTGCGTCTGGTGCTCGCTGCGCGCGCGCACGCGAAGGGCCGCGTTCTCGATTGGAGCGGCAGGCCGATGCGCGCCTTCTCGGTCAACGGCCAACCCATCATCGCGGCCGATGGGCGCTTCGAGGTGAAGCTGCCGCGGAAGGGGCCTGCGACGCTGCGGTTCGACAACCCACTCTCCGTCGCCCTCACCCAGACGATCGAAGTCCCCGAAGTGAGCATCGACCTCGGAGACCTCACCCTCGCGCGCGGCTACACCGTGACGGGACAGGTGCTCGCGGCACAGACCGGACAGCCGGTGACGCCGTGGTCGACAGTGAAGGCCACCCACGCGCAAGGCGAGGTCGACACGGCAGCGGTGCAACAAGATGGCAGCTTCACGCTCAAGCGCGTGCCCGCCGGCAAGCTCGAGCTGACCGCGAGCAACCCCGAATACCTCCCGGCCACGCTGAGCTTGCAGGTCAAGGAGGGCATGAACGAGCCGGTCTTCAAGCTGCTGCTCATCACCTCGCTGGAGATCTCCGTGCTCAAGAACAACGAGCCCGCGGTGCGCGCGAGCCTCGAAGCCGTGGGGCCCGACGGCGCGCGCACGCGCGGCCTGGTGGTCGACGGCAAGTTCAAGCTGAAGGCCGGGCCCGGTATGTGGACGGTGACCGTCGAAGGCCTCAGCCGCTCGGTGAAGCTGGCCAACGGTGAGCAGGGCAAGCTGGAGTTGTCCGTTCCATGAACAAACACTTCGACTGACCCACCCTCGCCCACATGACCTCTCGGCTACAGTCGTGGCGTGCCTGCAACACCCGCAATGCCCGCGTACCTGATGTCAGTTCTCACCAGGCAGCTCGCGCTCGGACCCGATGCCTTCTTGATGCGCTACTCGCACAGCTGGTTGGTCTGGGAGCCCGGCGGTTGGGCGGTGCCCGAGAGTGATCCCGAACAGAGCGTCGCAGAGACCCGGCTGGAAGAACGTCACGCCCCCCGCCAGGCCAACGGCGATGCGTTGTGTTTCGGCCTCAAGGTTCCCGACGGCACGGCCATTCGCCTCGGCCGCGCGGTGGACAACGAAATCGTCATCGCTGATCCGACGGTCTCGCGCTTTCACGCGCGCCTCGAGTTGAAGGACAAGATCTGGAGCGTGACGCCGGTGAACGATCCCGCGCTGGTCGGCGAAGACGTGGTCGGCCCGGGTGCGACGCAGCCGCTCGCTTCAGGCCAGGCCATCGAGCTGGGCGGCGTGCGGCTCGCGTTCTACGACTCGAAGTCGTTCAAGGCGCGCGTGTCGACCGTGCCGCTGCGCCCCTCGCGTTAGGGCGAGACGCGAACGGTGTAGCTGACCCGATGGTCATCGCAATCCCACAGGATCAGCGTGGTCTCGCCGGCAGAAGCACCGATGATCACCAACTCCTGTTCGCCCACCGTCTTCACGTCGGCGATGTTCGGGTCGCCCACCGCGATGCGCTTGAGGCAGTCCACCACGAACGGGCGCATCTGGCCGATCTGCAGCTCGAGCGGGGCAGGCGGCTCATTCGTCGTCGAGCGCCACGCACCTCCGAGCGCGGCGAGCAGCACCGCCACGCCCACGCCTGCGAGCCACGGCGCGCGGGGACGGCGAACCAACGCGGTGAGCAGCGCCTCCATCGAGTCGAAGCGCGCGGCCGGATCTTCGGAGAGCCCCCGGCGCACGGCCGCACGTTCCACCGAGCTCAGCTCACTGCCCAGCACGGCTGGACCCCGCATGGCCTCCCGCAGCGCTGCCTTGCTCTCGCCTTGAAAAGGCCGGCGGCCGGTGAGCGCTTCGACCCACACCACGCAGAAGGCGAATTGATCACTGCGCGCCTCGGCGGTGCGGCCGTCGAGTTGTTCAGGTGACATCCACGCGGGCGTTCCCACCAGCGCCCCGTGCGCGGTCGCGAGGAGCCCACCCGATTCTTCCCGAGCGCTGTCTCCTTCGCTGGGCCGCGACAAGCCGAAATCCGTCACGCGAACCCGGCCCTCCACACCGACCAGCAGGTTGTGCGGCTTGAAATCACGATGCACCACACCGGCCTGATGCGCGGCGAAGAGACCGCGTCCTGCATCGAGCAACACGCGCCGCCGCTCTTCGGGTCGCGCGGTGGGAAGCCAGGCGTCGAGTGTTTGCCCTTCCACCAACTCCATGGCGATGAAGCGGCCACCCGGCCAGTCGCCCAGCTCGTGCACCGTCACCACGTGTGGGTGGTTGAGCCGGGCCATCGCCTGCGCCTCGCGCTCCAATCGGGCGCGAGACTGCGCATCGCCCGTGGCGTGGAGCAACTTGATCGCCACCCGCCGGTCGAGCGACGCATCGTGCGCAGCGAAGACCGAACCCATCGCACCCGAGCCGAGCAATGCGTCGACCTCGTAGCGGCCCACCCGCGCGCCGGTCTGCACGGTGAACGGCGTACGCGGCTCATCGCTGGCGGCCTCGGCCACCGCCTTCCGGCACGAAGTGCACGAGTCGAGATGCGAAGAGAGACTCGCTCCCGACACCTCGTCGAACGCGCCCCGCGCGAAACGCACCAGCTCGTTCTCGTCGGGGCAGGCCGGCTGCATCGCGTGGTTCTACTTCACCACGGTCACGAGCCACTGCTCCCGGTGACCGTCGGCGTACCAGAGCAGCACGGTGGTCTGCCCCGCGCTCACACCCGCGAGGGTGACGGTGCCCTCTGCGGTGGAGATGTGGGCGATGTCGGGATCTCCGATGGCGACGCGCTGGAGGTTCGGTGCGGATCGCGTGGCCTTCTCACCCGGCTTCAAGGTCGGCGTGAAGGTGGGAGCGGGGGTGGTGTCGATCGCGCTGGGAGCCGAAGCGATGCTCCCGGGCCTGGTCACGGTCACTTCGAAATGTTCGGGAGCCGTCGCGCCAACGGTCCACACCAGCAAGGTGGTGCGGCCCAGGGAGGCGCCGATGATCACCAGCTCGCTGCCGCCGAGCGTCTTGATGTCAGCGATGGTGGGGTCTCCGACGGCGATGCGCTGCAGGCCGGGGATGGTGAGGTGCTTCTGCGCGCCGACGGCCAGCCGGAGCGGCTGTTGGGCGAAGGCGGTCGAGGTGGTGAAGACGGCGAGGAGGAAGGCGAGTCGGTGGAGCGGCATGGTGTGTTTTCCCTTTCTGAAGGGCAGACACCGCGACTCGCTTTTCCTTGCGGTGAAACGAATACGGGTAGATTCGGGCAATCGGTACTTCGCGATGAGTGCTGTCGTTCTCTCAGGTCAGCAGACCCGACAGGCTCATGGTGAGCTCACTGTCAGCGACGCGCATCACTGAATCGAGCTCCGAGCCCTCCAACGCCAGTCGCCCCGCCAGGGCACGGCGGGTGTCGGACAGCAGCTGCTCGCGAATGCGCCCCAGCCACCGCGACACGTTCGAAGCATCGCGCTGAAACATGGTCCCGATGCTGGCCAGGCTCAGCCCATCGAGCGTGTGCAGCCGCAGCACGGTGCGCTCCTTCGCTTCGAGCTTCCCCAGCGCCGCGATGAACGCCTCCCGGAACTGCGTGCGGTACTGCAGCCGCAACAGCGTCAGCTCAGGGTTCGGCTCGGCGAGCGCCGACTCCGGCACGGTGGACACCACGTCTTCTTGCGCGCCACTTCGCCGCGCGTTGCTCGAGAGGCGCACTGCCACGGCGCGCAGCCACGCCGAGAGCGGACCGGTGCCGTCGTAACGCTCCAACTTCGGGGCCTGCCCCACCAACAACCGCTCGCGCAGCAACTGACCCAGCTCATCCGCGGGAAAATGCTGCGCCGCGGCGACGCGTGAACTCTCGGCGGTGATGCGGCGATCCACCTCGGCCAACGAGGCGGCGTCTCCCTCCAGCGCACGGCGGGCCAGCGTGAGATCGTCACTCATCACGCAGCAGGCTCGCATGAGAACTTCGCGCTGAGTAGGACCTCGGCCATGCGGATCCTCGCGCTGCTCCTGTGTTGCTCCGGTTGTGCCGTCTTCATGCCCGCGCCGACGCCGATGACCTCGCTGCGTGACGAGCTACCCGGCGGTGACGCGAAGTGCCTGGTGGTCTTCCTGCCCGGCGCCGGCGACAAGGCCTCCGACTTCGTGAAGTACGGCTTCATCGAAGCGCTGCGGCAGAAGAACCTCTCGGTCGACGTGGTCGCCGCCGACGCGACGCTCGGCTACTACATGCGCGGCATTTTCCCCGAGCGGGTGCAGGCCGACGTGGTCGCCCCGGCGCGCGTGAAGGGCTACCAGCAGACCTGGGTGATGGGCATGTCGATGGGCGGCATGGGCACCCTGCTCTACTCACACGAGCACGCAGCCGACGTGAACGGCGTGCTGCTGCTGGCGCCGTTCCTGGGTGACCGCTCGTTGAGTGAAGAGATCCGCGCGGCCGGTGGGCTCGCCACCTGGCAGGCACCGGCGAAGGGCCCGCTCACCTCCGACACGTATCAGCGCGAAGTGTGGCGCTGGTTGCAGGGCGTGACGGCGAACAAGGAGCCCGGCCCGAACCTGTACCTGGGCTGGGGCACGGAAGATCGCCTGGGAGAATCGGCGGCCGTGCTCGCCGCGGCGCTGCCGGAAGGTCACGTGTTCAAGGTGCCGGGCGGACACAAGTGGACCTCGTGGAAGGCGGTGCTCGACGGTTTCCTCGCCGACTCCGACTTCACCCGCAGCTGCGCGCGCTGAGCTCCCTGGCCGTTCAGGAACTCCAGGGGCCGATCGAGCTGGGCTGATCTGCTGATTCGCGCCCATCCGGCCGTGCACATATTGCTGGCTGTGAAAACACTCCTGCATCGGTCCCCGGCGAAACAGGGCCCACAATCCCGCGAGCCGACCTCGCTCATCAAGGCGCGCGGTCACACCAATCAGGCCAAGGACATGGTCGAGGCGTGCGCCGTCGACCTCTCGACGGTGAACACCGTTCTGAAGAAGGAGGTCGATGAAAGCGGCTCTTCCCCCGCCATCAAGCTGGCGCTCGAGAAGAGCGAAGACGCTGAGGTGCGCATCGAGGAGAGCACCGACGAGCTGGTGTCGGTGAACGCCGCGCTCGCCGAAGGCATCGAGGAGCGCAAGAGCCTCACCGACGAGCTCGCCAAGACGTACGCCGCGTTGATGGAGAGCCGGCGCCAGGCGCGCAAGGCGAGGTCAGACGCGCTGCACGACCCGCTCACCGGGCTGCCCAACTTCACCCTCTTCAAGGATCGCCTCGACGTCGCCTTGTCGCAGGCCCGCCGTCACGAGTGGCGGGTCGCGGTGATGTTCATCGACCTCGATCGTTTCAAACACATCAACGACACCCACGGACACGACGTGGGCGACGCGTGCCTGCAGATCATCGGTGAGCGCCTGGAGACCATCACTCGCGCCGAAGACACCGCCTGCCGCCGCAGCGGAGACGAGTTCCAGTTTCTGATGACCGAAGCGCGCAGCCTGCCCGTCATCGAGGCGCTCGCGCTCAAGCTGGCCAGGACGATGCAGACCGCCTGCGAGGTGCGCGCGCTGAACATCACCATCAAGCCGAGCATCGGCATCTCGGTGTACCCCGACGACGGCCACTCGGCGCAGGAGCTGCTCGAGAAGGCCGACGCGGCGATGTACGCGGCGAAGCACAAAGGTGAAGGCCCACTCTTCTGGAGCCAGCTCGAGAGCTGATCAGCTCCAGCAGACGGAGAACACCACCAAAGGCGGCTCATGCGCGAAGTCGACGGTGCAGCTCTTCGCCCCCGCGTACCCGGCGATCGCCTCAATCACCCCGCATAAGAACTCCGCCGAAGGCACCGCCTCGTTCATCTCGACACGCATCGCGTTCGCGCCCGTCTCGGTGACCACCACCCGCAGGAAGTTGTTGCTCATGCCCAGCTGCCGGGGGAGCCGCAGCAACACGCGCCGCACGCCCATCAAACGCACGCCGGGCGCCATCAACTTTCCCAACGTGCCCTGCGCAAACCCGCTGGAGATGTCGTGCCCCAGCTGCCGTCGCGCCGCGGCGAGATCACCACCACCGCTCAGCTCATCGGCCACCACGTCGACGGTGCGAACCCACACTGCCTTGGGGTACGCGGGCAGCAACTTCGCGTCGAGGTCGATGCCCACCGCGCGCACCTTCTTCTTGAGCGCAGGCGTGAGCCGGTCACCCAGCCCCTTGAAGAGGCTCTCGACGCCAAAGTCGTAGACGAGGTGTGGCTCAGACGAAGACATCGGGCCCACAAGAAAACTCCGCCGGGGCTCGACGCGCCAGCCCAGTTTTTGGGGAGTCGAAGGAACAGACCCACC
>JANODF010000567.1:0-8112 GCA_031412555.1 Archangium sp.
CACGGCTTCACCGGTTCGCCGCGATCGTTCGATCACCTCGAGACGCTCCTCGGCGATCTGCTCAGCGCGACGTGCGTCGAGTTGCCCGGGCATGGCGAGACGCCGGGCGCGAGCTGGGACGACACGGTCACCGCGATCACCCAGCTGCTCTCGGATCGCACCGTCTTGATCGGCTACTCGCAGGGCGCCCGTCTGGCGCTCGCAGTGGCCGCGGCTGCCCCGAACCGTGTGGAGCGCCTCGTGCTCGAGTCCTGCGCACCCGGGCTGCGCCGCCGTCACGATCGCGTGCTGAGAAGACGCGCTGACGAGGCGCTCGCCGAGTTGATCAGCGCGAACGGCGTCGACGCCTTCGTCAATCACTGGGAGTCGCTGCCGATGTTCGATGGTCTGCGCGCGCTCCCGGTGGTCGAGCAGCAGGCGCTCCGGGCGCGACGTTCGAGCCACACGGCCGAGGGGCTCGCCTCCGCGCTGCGGCAACTGGGGCAGGGGGCTCAACCCGATCTCTGGCCGATGCTGCAGGGCCTGCGAATTCCCACCCTGCTCATGACCGGGGCGCAAGACGCGAAATACACCCGGCTCGCGCGGCAGATGGCGATGGATCTGCCGATGGGGTGGCGGGTCACCTTCTCCGGCTCGGGCCACGCGCCGCACCTCGAGTGCCCGGCGGCCTATGCGGCCGAGCTGCGATCTTTCCTCGCACCGAAGTGGCTTTCTGAGCCAGAGGGGCTGGCTCCGTGAGCCGACCTTCGACCCTGACAGCCTGGTTCCTCGCCACGCGTCCCCGCACGTTGGTGGCGGGCGTCGTGCCCGTGGCCGTGGGTTCAGCCCTGGCCTATCGCGATCACGTCTTCGCGCTGCTGCCGGCCCTCGCCGCGTTGATCGGCGCGTTGTTCATTCAGGTCGGCACCAACCTGGTGAACGACTACTTCGACTTCAAACGCGGGGCCGACACCGTCGACCGGCTCGGCCCTCCTCGCGCGACGCAGCAGGGGTGGCTGTCGCCCCGGGCCGTCTTCATGGGCGCGATGACCTGCTTCGCGCTCGCGTTCTGCGTCGGCCTGTATCTGGTCTCCGTCGCGGGCTGGCCGTTGGTGGTGATCGGGCTCTGCTCGTTGACCGCGGGTTACGCGTACACGGGCGGCCCTTTCCCGCTCGCATACAACGGGCTCGGCGACGTCTTCGTGCTGGTGTTCTTCGGCTTCGTCGCGGTGGGCGGCACCTACTTCGTCCAGGCGCGCACGTTGCCGATGACTGCGTTGCTGGCGGCGATTCCGGTCGGTCTGCTCGGCGTGGCGCTGCTCGCGGTGAACAACACGCGTGACGAAAAGACCGACGCGGCCGCGGGCAAGAAGACACTCGTGGTGCGGTTCGGCTCGTCGTTCGGCAAGGCCGAGTACGTGAGCTGCCTGGTGGTGAGCGCGCTGCTGCCGCTGGGCCTCTGGAGCTCCGGCGCGGCGAGCCCGTTCGTGATGCTCAGCTGGCTCGCCATTCCGCTGGCGATTCCGCCGCTGAAGTTGCTCTTCCATCAGACCGGCTCTGCGTTGAACGCGGCGCTGGCAGGCACGGCGCGCCTGCAGTTGATCTTCGGACTCCTCTTTGCCGCAGGACTCACTCAATGAAGCTCGAGATCGAGCCCTTCACGCTCTGGCTCAAAAAGCCCATTCAGACGGCCCGTGGCCCGATGGATGAACGCGTGGGTTTCAAGGTCGCCTTCGTCGCCGATGGCGTGCGCGGCCGTGGTGATGCGATGCCGATGGCGTCGTTCGGCACGGAGACCCCCGAAGCCGCGCTCGCGGCGCTGCAACGCTTCGAGATCGTCAAGGCGCCCGACACGGTGGAGGAGATCGCGCAGGCCATCGAAGGGCTCGCTTCGACTCCGGCCGCACGTCACGCGGCAGAGTGCGCGTTGCTCGAACACCTCGCCCTGCGCAAAGGTGTGTTGGTCGCGACGTTGCTCGGGCCCGTGCTGCGGTCGCACTTCGTGGTCAACGCGTTGCTCGAAGGCGATGACGCGGCGGGACTGGCTGCATCGGCCGAGCGTGCGGTGCGTGATGGATTTCGGGTGGTGAAGCTCAAGGTCGCGGCGCGGCCCCTCGCGATCGAAGCGCAGCGCCTGCTCGCCGTGCGCCGTGCCGTAGGGCCCAACGTGCAGATCCGCATCGATGCCAACGGCGGCTGGAGCGAGGCCACGGCCCGCTCTGCCCTGCGAGGGCTGGAGGCGCTGGGGCTCGAGGTGTGTGAGCAGCCTGTTTCTCCGAACGACGTCGAGGGGCTGCGCCGGCTGCGCCACCTCACCCCGTGCCGGATCGCCGCCGACGAGACGATGCTCTTGTCGAACGTGCTGCCGCGGTTGTTGGAGAAGGATCCGCGCGCGGCCGCTGACGTGGTGGTGCTCAAGCCCGCGGCGCTGGGTGGGCTGGTGCGGTCGTTGGCCGTCGCGCAGCAGGCGCACGACTCCGGGGTGAGCGCGTACGTGACCACGCTGATGGACGGGCCGATCGCCCGGGCGGCGGCGTCGCATCTGGCGGCGGTGCTGCCGAGCGCCAACTGGGCGCACGGGCTCTCCACGGTGGAGTTGTTCCAGGGAATGCAGCCCGATCCCTTCACGCCGTTCGAAGGCGAGATCACGCTCCCGCAGGCCACGGGGTGGGGTGTTCCGTGAGTCGTGAGTGCCCTGTGGCGCTGGCGGCCGGGGCGCGTCCTGATTCTGTTGCGCTGATCTTTCAGGGCCGCACCTGGACGTGGGCCGAGGCGGATCGGGAAGTGAGCGCGTTCGCCGCCTCACTCGACGTGGACGCAGGTGACCGGGTCGCGGTTCGTTCGTGGAATTGCCCTGAGTTGGCGTGGCTGTTCTTCGCGGCTTCGCGGCGGGGTGCGGTGTTCGTTCCGTTGAACGCGCGGCTGACGAGTCATGAACTCGCGCCGTTGCTCGAGCGCCTCGACGCGAAAGTCTCCTTCGGAGATCTGCCGGGCGCTCTCTCCCTCTCCCTTCGGGAGAGGGTCGGGGTGAGGGCCAGGACTTCGATTTCCACAGAAGTCGCCGCAGCGCTCTTCACCTCAGGCACCACCGGGGCCGCCAAGCTGGTCGAACTGACCCACGCAAACTTCACCGCCTCAGCGCATGCGAACGCCGAGCGGCTCGGTGGTGAACCCACGCAACGCTGGCTGGGCACCTTGCCTCTCTTTCACGTCGGCGGCCTCGCGATGCTCTATCGCTGCGCGCTCTACGGCGCGTCGATCGCACTCGAGGCGAGCTTCGATGCCGAACGCGCCTGCGCCGCGATGGATGAAGGCGTGACCCACGTGAGCCTGGTGCCCACGATGCTCGAGCGCGTACTCGAGGTGCGTGGTGTGCGCCCGTTCACCGGAGTGAAGGCGGCGTTGATCGGCGGTGGCCCGATGACCTCGAGCACCTTGCAGCGCGCTCGTGCCGCTGGGCTGCCGGTGCTGCAGACCTATGGGCTCACGGAGGCCTGCAGCCAGGTCACCACCGAGGTGCCTGAAGAGGCCGATGGGTTGACCGCGGGGCGTCCGATCCCGGGTGTGGAGGTGCGGATCACCGAGCCCGATGAAGGCGGCGTCGGCGAGATCGAAGTGCGGGGACCGACGGTGGCGAAAGGTCTGGGTCCCTGGCTCAAGACCAAGGATCTCGGGCTGCTCGATTCACGCGGCCGGCTGAGCGTGCGTTCGCGACGGATGGATCTCATTTTGACCGGTGGTGAGAACGTGTACCCGGCAGAGGTCGAGGCGGTGTTGCGCGAGCACCCGTCGATCCGCGACGTCGCGGTCGTTGCGCGCGCTGATGCCGAGTGGGGCCAGGTTCCGGTTGCTGTGGTCGTGGCCACGGCCTTCGATGCGTCCTCCACCACCGTCTGGGCTCGTGAGCGCCTGGCGGCCTACAAGATTCCGAGAGCGTGGATCGTGGTCGACACGATCCCGCGCAACGCGACCGGGAAGATCGATCGGCCCGCTCTGTTGAGGCTGTCCGATGCAGGCGCAGCCTGAGTGGGTCCGGACATCGAAGGTGGTCGTCGACGAGTTGATCGCCCGAGGTGTCGCTGAGTGGCCCGGCGTGGGCGGTTTCGAGTCGTCCGCGCCTTTGAGGAACCTCGCATCGACGCGCAAGCAATCGAGAAACGCGTTCGCTGGGAGGTACTCGGGGAGTGGCCCGCTGGTGCCGAGCGCTTTGTCGCCGAGTTGGTGAAGGCGAAGCAGGTGCACGATCGGCTCGAGAGCCCCGAGGGTACGGTTCCCTCTCTGGTGGTCAATGGCTTCGGCGCCTTTGGAGTGGTGCGCCGAACTGTCTTCTTTCTTGCGAGCTGATCGCCGCAGCGCCGTCGCGGCGACCTGATGGTGACAGTCCGGTGCCACTGTTGCCGTAACTGGTGAGCCAGCCGCCAATCAATTGGCAGTCGTCGAGCTACGACAACGGTCGATTGCTAGATAAGGCGCGGCTGTTCGTCATGTACCGCTGAGCTGCACGTCAGCAGCGGCCGCCCTCCCATCTGGTGCTCCTTGAGTCTTCGTCTTGCTCGCTGTTTCGGGTTGGTCGCGCTGTTGGCGCTGCCCTCGTTCGCCGACACCTCGCCACGCCAACTCGTTTCCTGGGAGGAAGCGGTCGAGCTGTGGGGCAAGCAGTCGACTGACGTGCAGATCGCCGCTGAAGAAGTGGTGCGCGCGGCCGGCCGTCGTCGCATGGCGCTGGGGGCGCTCTTGCCCAACCTGTCGGGTTCTGCGCTCGCTTCGTTCTCACTGTTACCCGCACCGGCTGGTGAAGAGACCACGGCGGCTCTGTTCGGTGCCGCGCCGTACCAGACGCTGGGTCTCGTCGCGCAGCTCGCCGTCATCGATGTTCGCGCCTGGAATGGCCTTGCGACGGCGATCGACGCGGAGAAGGCGACGAAGCTCTCGGTCTCCGATGCTCGACGGTTGTTGCTGGTCAATCTGGCGCAGTCGTTGATGAGCGCGGTCGCCGCTGAGCGGTTGGCCGAGCTGAACGCGTCGGGTCTGGCCGACGCGCAGTCGCGACTCGATCTCTCCGAACGCGCTCACGCCGCAGGGGCCGCCACGAGCCTGGATCTCGCGCGGCTTCGGCAAGACGTGGCGCTGGCAAAGTCGCAGGTGGTGACGGCGAACGAGACGCTGCGTCAGGCCCGAGAGACGCTGGGCATCGCGCTGGGCCTCGATGAAGCCGTCACCGTGGCCCCGGGTTTTCAACTCGACGGGCTCGCCGCTCGGGTCCCCGCCGCGTGCCGGGCGGTGGCGGGGCTGGATGATCGGCCCGATGTGCAGGCCGCGCTGGCCCGCGTCGAGGTCGCGCAGCGCGGGGTGCTCGACGTGAAGTCCCAATTTCTTCCTTCGCTCGCAGTGCGCTCGAGCGCCCAGGCGTTCTTCCTCTCGGGTCAGGCGATCCCGATCTGGAACCTGCAGGCCGTGCTCACCGTGCCGATCTTCGACGGCGGCATCCGCTACGGGCAGCTGCGCGACGCGAAGGCGCAAGAGAAGCAGGCCGAAGCGCGTCACGTCGCCGCCGTGCGCCAGGCCCGGGTCGAGCTCGAGCGCGCGCGCCGCGGAATCGAGGTGGCCACCGACAGCCGCACTCAGGCCGAAGAAGCGCTCACCCAGGCGGTGCTCACCGAGACCCTCACGCGCAAGGCGTGGGACGCCGGCATCGGCACCAGCCTCGAGCTCGTCACCGCTGCTTCATCCGTGCGTGCTCAGCGCCTCACGCTCGCCCTCAAAGACTACGACCTGCTGCGGGCCCGCGTGGTCGCTCTCTTCGCCCTTTCGGAGTGCTCTCCATGATGCGGATTCTCTTCAGCTCCTTGTTCATTCTCGGCTGCACCAGTGCCGGTGAAGGGCCGCCGCCCGAGCCGCCTCCGGTCTCCGTCTCGGTGGTGACCCTCGAGACGCGCCCGCTCGAAGAGACGAGCGACTACCTCGCTTCGTTGGCTTCGCGCCGCGCGGTGAACCTTCATCCTCAGGTCTCGGGGTACGTCAGAGCGATCAGCGTGACGCCCGGCACGACGGTGAAGGCGGGCGCGGTGTTGCTGCAGATCGACGCGAGCGCGGAGCAGGCGGCCTTGCAGAACCTGATGGCCACCCGCGAGTCGTTGGCGGTCTCCTCCTCGTTCGCCAGGCAGCGGCTCGAACGCAGCACCACCTTGCGCGGTGACGGCATCGTCAGCCAGGAGAACGCGGATCAAGCGCGCGCCCAGGCCGACCAGGCCGAAGCGAGTCTGCGCGCCACCGACTCACTCATCGCCGCTCAGCGTGCGCGGGTCGGCTTCTACGCGATCGTGGCGCCGTTCGACGGCGTGGTGGGGCACCTGCCGGTGAAGGTCGGTGACTTCGTGACGCCCGCGATGCCGCTCACCTCGCTCACGCAGGATGCGGGGCTGGAGGCCGAGGTCTGGGTTCCGGTGGAGAAGGTGCGGTCGCTGTCCGCAGCGAGCCGGGTGCGGCTGCTCGACGACGCAGGCCAGGTGCTCGCAGAGAGCGCCGTGGTGTTCGTCTCGCCCCGGGCCGATCCCCAATCGCAGCTGGTGTTGATCAAGGGCGCGTTCGCCTCGAACACCGCACTTCGCGCCGATCAGTTGGTGCGCGCCCGGGTGGTGTGGACGCAGACGCCCGGCATCTCGGTGCCTGCAGCCGCGGTGGTGCGCGAAGCCGGTCAACCGTTCACCTTCGTGGTCGACGGCACCAAGGCGAAGCGTGTTCCCGTGACCCTGGGGGCGCTGCAAGGCGGTGAGTACGTGGTGGTGAAGGGGCTGGAGTCGGGCCAACGCGTGGTCGTCTCTGGCGTGCAGATGGTGCACGACGGATCCTCGGTTCAGTTGGCGGCGAAGACGCCATGAGTCGCTTCTTCATCGAGCGCCCGGTCTTCTCGAGCGTGCTGGCCATGTTGTTCGTGCTGGTGGGCGGGCTCGCGATCCCCACGTTGCCGGTCTCGCAGTACCCCAGCCTCTCGTTGCCTCAGGTCAACGTGACGTCGATCTACACGGGCGCCAGCGCCGAGGTGGTGGAGTCGGCCGTCACCACGCCCCTCGAGCAGCAGATCAACGGCGTGGAGGGCATGAAGTACATCACCTCGAGCAGCGGCTCCGACGGGGTGTCGAACATCAGCGTGGTGTTCGACCCGCGCCGCAACGTCGACGTGGCCGCGGTCGACGTGCAGAACCGCGTGCAGACGGCGACGGCGTTGTTGCCCAACGAGGTGCGGCAGAACGGCATCTCGATCACCAAGACCGCGGGCAGCTTCGTGCTGGCGGTCGCGATCTTCGATGACAGCGGGCAATACAACACGCAGTTCATCTCGAACTACGCCGACATCTACATGCGCGACGCGCTCAAGCGCATCAAGGGCGTGGGCAGCGTCGAGGTGTTCGGGGCGCGGCGGTTCTCCATGCGGGTGTGGATCGATCCCGCGAAGTTGGCGGCGCGATCGTTGACGCCACTCGACGTGGTGGCGGCGTTGCGTGAGCAGAACGTTCAGGTCGCCGCGGGTCAGATCGGGCGTCCCCCGGCGCCGGCGGGGCAGGTGCTCCAGTTGAACGTGGTGGCGAAGGGCCGCCTCTCGGAGCCGCGCGAGTTCGAAGACGTGGTGCTCAAAGCAGGCCCTGGTCCCGGAGCGTTGGTGCGGCTGCGTGACGTCGCGCGGGTCGAGCTGGGCGCGGAAGATGAGGCGCAGATGCTCCGGTACAACGGGCGCGAGACTTCGGGCCTGGGCATCACCCAGTTGCCCACCGCCAACGCGCTCGACGTGGCCGAAGGTGTGAAGGCCGAGCTGAAGCGCCTGGAGAAACAGTTTCCCCGCGGGCTGCACTACGAAGTGGCCTTCGACAGCACCACCGCCGTGGAGCAGTCGATCGAGGAGGTGTTGATCACCTTGCTCGAGGCGATGGCGCTGGTGGTGATCGTGATCCTCGCGTTCCTCCAGGGCTGGAGAGCCACGCTGATTCCCGCGGTGGTGATCCCGGTCTCGCTCATCGGCACCTTCGCGTTCGTGAAGTTGATGGGGTTCTCCATCAACACGCTCACCTTGTTCGGCCTGACGCTGGCGACGGGCCTGGTGGTCGACGACGCCATCGTGGTGATCGAAAACATCGAGCG
>JANODF010000568.1:0-16693 GCA_031412555.1 Archangium sp.
AAGAGGCCCAACACGCCACCCTGCGCGACATCGTGTGGGGCTTCGGGCACATCAGCCGCGGCATGTACGACGGCGCACAGCGGCCCAAGCCCTACAGCCAGCTCGCTTCGATTCAGCTCGGCTCGATGCTGAAGGCCGGCGCCATCACCTGGAAGGCCGAAGAGAAGGCCGCCAACGGTGCGGACGTGGGCTGCTTCGAAGTGGACCTCGCCAAGTGGCGCCCCGCGGTCAACGACCTGGGCAAGCGCGTGCTGGCGGCCAAGGGCAAGGCCGACAAGAAGGACGCCGAGGCGATGAAGGCCAGCTTCGTCGACGCGAAGGACGAGTGGGCGAACCTGCGCACCACCATCGCCGAGCGTTGGCTGCGGGCGCCCAAGGCGACGTTCGTCTACTCAGTCAAACGGTAGACTCGAGAACTCCCTCTCCCTTTGGGAGAGGGTCGGGGTGAGGGCCGAATGTCAGATCAACCATTCATCATTCGCTACGAGTTCTCGCACGCCGAGAAGACCTCGACCTTCACCATCACCCTCGATCCCAAAACCCTGCAGAACACCTCGCCCGCGCCGGTGCCTCCGCCCGCGTGGGCGAAGTTGTCTTTCCAGAAGTGCCCCAACTGCCCGCTGAAGGAAGAAGACTCACGGTCCTGCCCGGCCGCAGTGAACCTCTCTGACGTGGTCGCGCAGTTCGCCGACATCTTCTCCTACGAGCGCGTCTCGGCCCGGGTCACCGTACCCGAGCGGGTCTACGAGCAGGTCGACGTCTCGGTGCAGGAAGCGCTCAGCTCGTTGCTGGGCGTGTACATGGTGACGAGCGGCTGCCCGGTGTTGAGCAAGCTGCGGCCGATGGTGCGCTTTCACCTGCCGTTTCAAACCGAGCTCGAGACCATCACGCGAGCGACGTCGATGTACCTGCTGAGTCAGTACCTGGTGGCCCAAGACGGTGGCACGCCCGACTGGTCGCTCGCTGGTCTTTCGGAGAACTACGAAGCAACCTCCGTGGTGAACCGGGCGTTCGCCGCTCGGCTGCGTGCAGCGGCTCCGAAAGACGCGAACGTGAACGCGTTGATCCGGCTCGACAGCGTGGCGCGCTCTCTGCCCGACGTGATCGACAGCCAGATGGACGAGCTGCGGTTTCTCTTCGGCAAATGAGCACGCGCACCGACCTCGCCCGCCGCCTCGAGCTGTCCGGAGTGCAGGAGCTCGGGGATGGCGTGAGCGGCCTCGCGCGAGGGATGACCGTCACCCTGCAGGGCGAACCGCCCTTCACGGGCTGCGTGGTGGAGCTGGCCGCGGCGCTGCCCATCGCTCAGCTGGTGATGCGGCCGGGCGACCTCAACCATCCCGACGCGGTGGAGACGGGCGACGCCGAGTTCGACGACCAGATGCAGGCCACCGCGCTGGCCGGGTACGCCCCCACGCTGCAGAAGCTGCTCGCCGAGCAGCCGGTGCGTCGCGCGATCATCGAGGTCTTTCAGCGTCATCCCGACGCGGCGTTCAACGGCTCGCGGCTGCACGTTCCGAGTTCGAGCGGGGTGACTCAGGCGCTGCTGACCGAAGCGCTCACCCTGGCGGAGGCGATCTCCGAGCGCTTCACCACCGTCGGTTTTCTGGAGACGGAACGCACGGTCGACCTGCCTGCGGGCGCGAAGTCCATTGGGATGGGGACGACGCTCGTCCTGGGCATGAGCGGGGGCGCCGCGCTCTTCATCGCAGCGGTCGCGGTGCTGGATCTTCAGGCAGACGGGGTCGGGCTGCTGGTGGGCACCTTGTGCCTTCTTTCAGGCCTGTTCGCCGCCACGCTGGGCCTCCCGCCCGACAAGAAGTGACGACTACCGGAGCAGGTAACGGACCTCGGCCACGCCGTCTTCGCCCGTCACCAGCGAGTCCTTCACCAGCTCGAAACCACACTTCTCCAGCACGCGCGCCGAGCCGACGTTGCTCGTGGCCACGTATGCGGTCAGCGGCCTCGTGAGGTCGACGTACTTGAGGAACTGCGCCAGCGAGGCACTCGCGATGCCGCGCCCCCAGAACTCACGGCCGATCCAATAGGCGACGAGGCGTTCGGTCTCGTCGGGCCTCCAGCTCGAGACGTAGCCCGCGACGCGGCCGTTCGTGACGATGGTGCAGGCCTTCACGGTCGGCACAGCGAGGATCTTGTTTCGCCAGTGCTCGAGGAAGGCGGGCAGCTCGCGTGGGGTGAAGGCCGCCATGCGGCACGCTTCGGGATCGCGCTGGTGCACGTAGAGCGCGGGGAGATCGTCTTCGGTGGTGGGGCGAATCATGGCTTCACGAGGAAGGGTGCGATGGCGGCCACGGCGGCGGCAGGATCTTTGAGCCAGCGGAAGTGCGGGTTCATCTTCTTCGGTTGGGCCGGCGGCATCACGTTCAGCCACTGCACCTTCGCGCGCTTCACCTTGCGCAGCAGCGCCTCGGTCGTCGCGCGCGGCGCCATGGTGTCGCCCTGCACATGAATCGCGAGCACCTCGGGCGCCAGCTCATGCAGCCGATGTTCGAGCACGCCGTCACGCTGGCTGGTGAACGCGCCCGTGCGCGAAGCGTTCGACCAGTCGATGATCAAGCTCTTGCCCTGCAAGCCGCCGAAGCCCAGCCGATGCCCCGGGTAGAAGCCCAGGCCGCGCGCGACGACCTGCGCGAGTTGCGTGCCGGCGAAGACGCCGAGCTGACGAAGGCCGCTCCACGCGCGGTGATGCACGGTGCCTGCGGCGATCACGATCAACTTCGCGCCGGGCACGAACCAACGCGCGAGGCCCACCGTCGCCAGCTGACCGCCCAGCGAGTGGCCGAGCAGACTGACCGGACCCGTCACGTGCGTCCGCAGCAGCTCGAGGTGCTGCGTCATGTCTTCGAGCAACTCGGCGTAGCCGTAGTCGACGCCCTTCTTCGCGCGAATCGAAGACGTGTCACCACCGCGAAGCTCGACCACCATCGTGGTCACGCCCGCCTCGAGCAGCCCTTCGGCGAGCCGGTCGTAGGCGCGCGCGTTGACGCCCATCGCCGGCAACACGAGGAGACCGGGCCCCGGCTGTTTCGCCTTGAAGAGCCGCGCCTCCGAGCTCGCGCCGTCGGGGGCGCGCATGGTGATCAGTTCCATCGTCATTCCACCCAGCTCACCACGTACGTCGCGACCGGGAGGGACGGAGCGTCGACGGCGACCTCCACGTTCTTCCCACCGGCCCAGGCCACCATGCGCTCGAGTGATCCGCGGAAGATGTGCGGTGCGTCGCCCACGTCATCGACCACCAGCTGCATCGAGGTCGGGGTGAGCTGAGTCATCACCCCGATGGAGAAGTTGTTCGCGCTCTTCATGTTCGCGGGCACGCGCATGAGTATCCGGCGAGGGCCGAGCATCTTCACCGCGGGCGCCATCGTGCGGCCGAAGAACGTATGCTCGATGCCCGCCATCATCTTCTGACCGATGTCGCGGTGGGCTTCGTCGCGAGTGCGGCCCGGGTAGAGGTGGCGAACGAGCGCCTCGATGGTGGCGTACCAGACCTGCCGGGTGACCGCGGGCGGCAGCTTGCGATCGAGATCCAGCCCGAGGGTCTTGAGCTCTGCCTTGAGCGGGGCGGTCACTTCGCTGCCGAAGCCGCGAACGAACAGTCCCTCGATGGAAGACTCGAAGACGAGCTTCTCAGCCATGCGCAGGTTCATACGTCGCTCCTTCTCCCTGCGAAAGCGGGGTGAGGGGCCACTGCTTTCACTTCCGAAAAACGTCACCCCAGATGGGCCGCGGATCAAAACCGGTCGGCTTGATGTCGCCCAGCCGTTGGCCGCGGCGGGTCAGCTCATCGAGAACGCGAGCCTCACCATTCACGACCACTTGAGCGACGACGGGCCCCAACTGCCCCAGCTCACGCGCGTACCGGTAGTGCATGCCTTCACCCAGCCGCTGCTCGAGATCGGCCGCGAGCCGTTCCGGTTCTCCCGCGCCTTCGACGTACACCACGTAGCGAGGCACCTCACACAACTCCGGAGCAAGCAGCGCAAACCGAGCCGGGTGTTCCTTCAACGCGTCGTGCACCGCGCGTTCAGCGAACGTGGCGTTCAACTTCTCGCCGCGAAGATCACTGCCGCGATCGAGCCGCCCCTCGAAGCGCAGCAGCGGCGCGCGTTCATGAAAGCCGACGCAGCGCACCTGATCCGGCAAACGATACCGGGCGAAACCACCGCGCGTGGTGAGCAGCGGCGAATACGCCGCGCCCTTCCTCAGCTGGTGCACCCCAAACACCCCGCCATCATCGAGTGACTTGAACTCGAGGAAGTGGCTGGTGACCGCGGCGACCGGTGCCTCTACGCCCCAGAGCGGAAACGAGACGACGCCTTCGGTCGCGAGCAGACCCTTCCCTTGAATCGGAGTCTTCGGAAAGAAGTGCCGCAAGCCCGGCAGCGCCTGCGCCGCCCACGCGTCGGTCCAACAACTGATGAGCTGCAGCTTCGGCCAGATCGCTTCTCCGACGAAAGCGCCTGCCTTCTCCAATCGATCCTCGATCTCCGTGCGGCGCTTCTTCGGGAGCGGATACGCGTAGCTCGCCCAGCGCGTGACCAGGTCCTGCATCAGCAGCGTGAAGAACGACGGATTCCACACCGAGATGAAGCCGAGATCTTCGGCGGCGATCAGTTGTTCCAGCGTGCGTTGCCGCCAGACCTCGACTTCCCGCAGCCGCCCCACCGAACCATCCACCGCGAACAACCGCTTCATCGCGAAACGGGTGGCTGGGTCGAAGTACTCGGTGTCGTCCTCCAGACCGATGCGCAGACCACCCCGCGTCACTTCGGGATCGCGCGAGGCGGGCGAGAGGCTCCAGTACTGCCGCGAGGTGAAGAGCCGGGGGAACGAGAGAGAAAGGTCGTCGAGCCACGGGCCGGTGGCCGCGCCGAAGTCACCCAACAGCCCGCGGGTGTACGGAATGTGTTTGGGCCCAGCCACGCTCCCGGAGGTGCGCTCGAGCATCAACACCGGCTCGCGGGTGAGCACCTCGCGTTCACCCCCTTCGATGCGCTCCACCCAGGGCGCGAGCGTCTCGTACGACTCCACCGGCACGCGCTCGCGGAACTGCTGCACCGAGGTGATGGTGGCGTACCCGTGGGCCCGCCCGTACGCGGTGCCCGCGTTGTCGCGCAGGAGGTCTTTGAGCCAGCGCTCCTGGGCCCGCTGCGGCTCACGCAGGGCTGCGTGGAACCGCGCGACGGAAGCACGTCGGGTCAGCGCCCAGGCGAGGTTGAGAGCGGTGACCTTCACTCAGGCTCCTCTACAGAAAGATGCGGGTGGTCTTCTCCACGAACTCGTCATCGGCGCGCGCGAGGCAGCACAGCTCATCACCTTCGGCCCAGCGCGGGTTCGTCTGCAGGAAGAACTTCACGTCGGGATCCGACTCGAGCCGTTTCGGCACGTCGGCGAGTGAGGCGGTCAACCGCACGGCGTCGTTGCCCGCGTACCGCAACACCCCCGCAGCCGCATCCCAGGCGGTGCCGAACTTCGCCTTACACAAGGTGTCGAGCAGGGCCGACTCCTCGAGAGGCAACGGCGCGTCATGCCGCGGCCAGTGGTTGGGGAAGTAGCGCGAGATGAGCAGGTAGGTGCGGTAGCCCTTGGTGATCAGGAACCAGTACACCGGCCGCCCGGGCTGCGCGTGACGCTGGGTCATCAGGTACCAGATGAAGGCCCGCTGGAGCGCGGTCTGCCCCCAGAAGCCCGGCGCCACGATGGTGTCGCCTGAGAAGACGACGCACGCGCCTTCGACCTCGAGGCGGAGCAACGTGGAGAAACCCTGGAGCCGGTGGTCCACGTCTTTCAGCACGATGACGTGGTGCTTCTCGGAGAGATCGCGTTCGAAGGCTTCGCGGCGGGCTCCGGCATAGGCGCTCTCGAAGAGCGTCCACATGGCGTCGAGTTCGAGTTTGGTGAGTGAAGTGACCCGGCGCACGCGCGCTTGCAGCCCGCGGCTCGGCCGGAAGAAGCCACGCATGCGGAGGAGCTTGCTGGAGATGGTGCGGTGGGCGTTCCCGCGAGACGTCACGCCGCGGAACATAGGCGGAAAGTGATGGGCAAGCCCTCTCCCCGACCCTCTCCCCCTCGGGGAGAGGGAGATTGTCGGTACAGTTGCGCCCGTGCCTTCTGACGTGATTCCCCGCCTGACCACGCCGGCTGACAACCAGGGTTGCCTCGACCTGTTCAGCGCCGTGCCCATGCGCGGGGAGCTGGTGCTCTCCACCCAGCGCGAACCCGACTTCTTCTCGCTCTACGCCATGCAGCGGGTGGAACCCTTCACGTACGTCGGTGACGACGGCGAAGGCGGGCTGGTGGGCATGGCCACCGCGCTCGTTCGGGAGGGCTGGCTCGATGGCGCTCCCGCGCGCGTGGGGTACCTGGGCGACTTGCGCATCCGTTTCGATCGCGGGCGCACCTTCGCGAAGTTCTTCGGCGACTTCTTCGACGTGCTCTGCGAACGAACCGGCTGCACGGCGTATTACACGGCGATCCTCACTTCGAATCGCGCGGCGATGAATGCGCTGACGAAGCGCAAGGCGAAGCGGGTGAATCAGCCGTACTACCAGCGGCTCCACGCGTTCGATGCGGTGTCGGTGCAGCTCACGCGGCGGCGCAGTCCTTCATCGTCGGTGAAGGTGCGGGCGGCAACGCAGGCTGATGTTCCACGCATCGTGGAGCTGCTCGCCACCGAACACCGGCAGCGCGCGTTCGGGTACCGCTTCGATCAAGGTGAGTTCGAACATCGCCTCGCGCGATGGCCGGGGTTCACGCTCGAGAACACCCTGCTCGCTGAGGATTCGTCTGGGGTGATCGGCGTCACCACGATTTGGGATCCCTCGCCCGTGAAGCGGTACCGCGTGCACGCCTACGAGGGCTCGATGAAGTGGGTGAAGCGCGGGTTCAATCTGGCCGCGTCGATCGCGCGGTGGCCGAAGTTGCCAGAGCCGGGTGGTGAGTTCCGCTACGCGTATCTGACCAACGTGTTCGTGAAGGGGCAGTCACCTGAGGTGTTCAAGGCACTGCTCGAGCACGCCTACTCGCGGCTGCAACCGCAAGGGTTTCACTTCTTCACGTTCGAGCTCGATGAGAACGATCCGCTCTCGGCGGCGCTGAAGGGTTTCCGGGTGCAGAAGCTCGGGTTCACTTTGTTCGGGGTGACTCCGGCGAAGGTGGGGCGCACCGAGTGGCAGCCCGGGCGCACCGGTTTCGAAATCGCGCTGGCGTAACTGGGCCCCTCACGCCGACCCTCTCCCCGCTGCGTCGCAAGGAGAGGGAGTTCTTCAGTGGAGCGCCAGCGCCTGCACCAGATAGCACTCGACGAACCGCGCCGAGTTCACCCGCAACCAGGGCAACCCATCACGACGCTCGGCGACCTTGAACTTCGCCCGCTCGGCCAGCTTCTCCAGCGCGTCGTCTTCACCAAAACCCAACGACGGCTCCGGCGTGGTGATGAGCAACTCGCCCTTCTTGCCCAGCGCCTTCCTCGCCTGCGTGAGGAACTCGAACGGCTCGTCGAGCAGATCCACCACGTGCTCGGCGATCAACAAATCCAGCGTGCCCTTGCGAATCGGCAAGGCCACCGCATCCATCACCACACCTGCGACCTCCGACTCATGCCGCGCCGCACGCGCTCTGGCCCTGAACACCGCGCGCAATGACAAATCGCCCACCAGCAACCGCTCGGCATGCTGCGCCAGCACCTCAGAGCGTTCACCCGCGCCACAGCCCACCTCGAGCGCCAGCTTCACCGGCTTCAGACGCCGCTCGAACCAGCTCGCAGGACCGTCTTCACGCGCCACCTTGAGCAACGCACTCAACGCCTTCGTCGCCGCGCCCTTCACCGGCACCGGCGCGTCACCACCCGAAGCTTCATGCGAGGTCCAGTCGTCACCAAAGGCCTCTCGGGCCTCCGCGCGCCCCTCGGCAAAAGCCTGCACCACCGCCACGCCTTCACGCTCGGCGAGATCGTGCTCGGCCAGCGCCGCGAGGATCGCGTCGTGAAACCGCGCGCAGTACCCCGAAGGATCCGCCACCAAGACCGGCACATCACCGAGCACGGGGTACGGGCCACACACCTGGCATCGAGCGAGATACTTCCCGATATCCAACGCGCCACCGCACCGAGGGCACCGCAACACCGACGACCACCACTGGTTCTTCATGAACCAGCGATTACCCCGGAACCTCCGACGGCCACCACACCTTGAACGTGGTTCCGTCGCCGAGCGTCGAGCTGACCGTCACGTCGCCCCCGTGCAGGTTGACCAACTGCTGCACCACCGCGAGCCCAATGCCGTGGCCCTCACGCCGCGTGGTGAAGAACGGGTCGAACAGCTTCTCCAGGTTCGCCTCGGGGATGCCTTCCCCGCTGTCGATCACCTCGAACTGCACCGCGCCAGGCCGCTTGCGCGCGCGCACCACCACCACCCCGCCCCCCGGCATCGCCTGCAGCCCATTGGTCACCAGGTTGAACAGCACCTGGTGGAGCTGCGCCGCCTCAGCCCAGACCTGAAGGCCCTTCTCGGCGTCGAACACCACCTGCCAGCCCGGCTTCGTCTGCGCGGCCAGCAGCCGTTGGAGATCCGCGAGCACCGGGTCGAGCGGCTGGATCGCCGCGGTGGGGGTTTGTTTGCGGCCCAGAGACATCAGCTGCGCGACGAGGGAAGCGGCGTGCCGGGCCGACTCCTCCATCGGAGCGATCACGTCGAGGCCACCACCGCGCTGCAGCACCAGCAGGCCGCTGGTGATCACCCCCAGCAGGTTGTTGAGATCGTGTGCCACGCCCGCCGCCATGCGACCGAGCGCGTCGAGCCGGTGCGCGTCTTTGAGCTTGAGCTCGAGCGCGTGGGTGAGCGCTTCGGCCGCGAGCCGATCGTTCACCTCGATGAAGTACGAGAGCAGATCCGCCACCGTGGCCGCGAACTGGCACTCCTCGCGTTTCCACACCCGCCTCGGGCCCACGTGTTCGTGGCACACGATGCCCACCACCGCACCGTTCCGGTACACGGCGGCATCCAGCATCGAGGTCACGTTCCACGTCTCGAGGTAGTCCAGCAGCTCTTTGGTGGGCGACTCGGTGCGCGCGTCGTCGACGGCCACGAAGCGGTGCTCGCGGATGGCGGTGAGGTATGCGGGGTGTTTCGACATCAGGAGCGGTGGCGGCGCGCCGTCACCTTTCACGTCGTGCAGCATCTTGCAGGACAACGAGGTGAAGCTCGGGTCGAAGAACCAGATGCCGACCCGGTCCACGTTGAGTGCCTGCGCGGAGATCTCCGCCACCTGGCGGTAGAGCTTGTCGAGATCGCCGTCGAGCTGGAGCCTGCTGATCTTGAGCCGCGCCCCCGTGAGGAAGGCGCGCTGAGTGACTGCACTGTCACTGCTCATTCGCTCCGCCTCTCGGTCACTCGAGGATGCAGCCCTTCTTTTCATCCACGAACCGGGCCGTGGCGGCCCAGCTGATGAATGCAGAAGACTGTACGCGCTTGTTCGCCACATCGAAGGAGACCTTCGCCACATCCGGCGAGGCTTTCACCCAGGCGCGGCAGTACGCCTCATCCATCTCCATGACGAACATGCAGCTGCAACCCATGCGCGCGGAGTTGCCCACCGCCAGCTCGAGGTCGTTGTTGTCGTAGGTGCGCGGCGTGCCGTTCTCGTCGGCGCAACCGGCGAGCAGCGCGAAGGCGAGCAGTGAAAGCACGTTCTTCATCGCGTCACCGCCAGGCTGAGCTTGGTGAGCTCGTTCACGTCCATGCTCCCGTCGCGGTCGTCGCCGACGCGCACCACGATCACGTCTTCGGAGGGCACCACGATGATGCGCTGGCCCCAGTGGCCGAGCGCCGCGTAGGTGTCATTGGGAACGTCGGGCCACGGGGCCGGCTTGTTCTGCGAAGGCACCGGGCGGTTGAGCCACCACGAATAACCCGACGGCGTCTTCTCGTTCTCAGGCGCGGTGGCCACGAACACGTCGGAAGGCGTGGTGCTGGCCGCAACCCAACCCTCGGGCAGGATGCGCTCGCCGTTCCAGCAGCCATCGTTCAGGAAGAGGTAGCCGAACTTCGCGAAGTCGCGCGGCGTGGCCCACGCCATCGAGCCCCCCAGCGGGGTGCCTTTGGCGTCTTCTTCGAACGTCGCGCGCTGCATGCCGATGGGGTCGAAGAGCAGCTTCCAGAAGGCGTCCTTGCCGTGGCCTTTGGAGAGCGCGCTCTTGGCGAGCGCCGAAGCGAGCTCAGCGTCGCCGGTGGAGTAGCTCCAGCGTTTGCCGGGCTCAGCGACCAGCTTGTGCGTGAGGATGTGCTTGAGCTGATCCTTGTGGCCCGAGCCGAAGAGCATCGAGATGACGGAAGACACCTGGTAGCTCTGGTCTTCGTATTCTTCCTGCCAGCCCAGCGCGGTGCCGAAGGTGATCGCGTCTTTCACCGTGATGGCGCACTGAGGCGTGCCTTCGAAGTCGGGGAGCAGTTGGCAGACGCCGTCATCGAGGTTGAGCACGCCTTGCTTCACCGCCACGCCGACCAGCGCGCTGGAGATGCTCTTGGCCACGCTCCACGACAGGTGCCGCTTGGTTTCGTCGAAGCCGCGCGCGTAGCGCTCATAGACGATGGCGCCGTTCTTGATGATGACCAGGCCTTCGGTGCGGTAGCCCAGCCGCTCGGAGTCTTTGCCGATGAGCGTGAAGGCGAAGTCTTCCAACGCCTTGATCTCGGCAGTCTTGCCCGTGGCCAGGTTCTGCGGCCACTCGGTGGTGGGCCAGCTGGCGCGCGTGGGGCAGTTCTGCGCGAGCGCGAAGGAGGACGACACCGTCAACGCCACGAGGAGCGCTCTCACAGGCTCACCTTCATCAGCGGAACCATCGTGGTGTCCGTGATGCCCGGAATGAACGAGGTCACCACGACCGGCTGCTTCTTCTGCGTCGCGTGCATGAGGCCCACGCTGGCGCCGCTCATGAGCAGGCCGTCGATGAGCGAGTAGATGAGCAACGCGGCCGGGTTGGTCCACGGCACCACGAAGAGCAGGCTCGCCAGCACGTAGGCGGCGGCGTTGGCCACGAACGCGCCCGCGAGTGGCAGCCAGAAGCTGAAGCGGCCGGGCGAGTCCCAGTTGCCGATGAGCATCGCGACCAGCACGGTGACGATGGGAGGCAGAAACAAGTTCGCCAGCAGCACGGGGATGGCGGCGGCGATGAGGTTGTTCGACAACACGCCCAAGCCTGCGCCGATGAGCACGCCGGTGACCGATGACGCCATGCCCACCGCGGCGGTCTTGGCGAAGTGTTCACCGAACTCGATGGGCGCGTTGGTGAGCTCCTTCACGTCGGCAGCAGCGAGCGCGGCGTCGAGCAGTCGCGGCGTGGCGCCGGCGATCAGCCTGGGGGCGTCGCTGAGCAGACGCGCGGAACGGCTCTCCGCCTGGGCTGTCGTCGCTGCGAACAGCGCGAGCACCAGGGGTACGAGGTACGACTTCTTCATGGGGACTCCGGGCAGAAGGACCGGAGTGCTTCGTACCGTTCACCCCGAGAGCAGTCGAGGGGCCACTTGGTGCCACTTGATGCCAGCCCCTCGACGCTCCCTGGCTCTGGTTTCCGGAGAGGGGCGAGCCTTGAAAAATGAATGACCCGAATTTGTGGCTGACCCACAAATTCGGGCAATTCATTTTGCGCTCCTCGTGACTGTCGGTCAGGGAGTGACGGTGACATTCACAATCAGCTCGTTGTTGGTCTCGTCGCTCTCCGTCACCAGCCCCGTGCTGTCTGCCGTGACACCGACCCGGTACGCACCCGCCGAGGGCGTCGTCGGATAGTTCACACAGACGTCGGTGACGTCGCCTGCGGCCAGGCTCGAGACCACGACGGTCGGATTGAACGGCACGGCCAACCCACCACCAGCAACCTTGAAGGTGCCCGCATCTCCACCCCCGATGTTCTGAACCTGCACGCACACGGAGTAGGGCTGGCCCACCCGCACGGACGTCACGACGGTACCCTTCTCGTTGAGGAGGAACGGCTTGGCGAGGATCAGATCGGCAAGCGCGCACGTCTTCACGCAGACGCCTCGCTTCGTATCGAGCTCGAAGTCTTCCCGGCAACGCCGCAGCTCATGCGCGATCGCCCACGTCGGGAAGTTCGGGCCGGTGGTGCACACGCCGTACACGCCGATCCAATCGACGTTCGAGCCCGTGTACCGCGCGGGCGCGTCGCACAACGGAAGCTCACCACCGCAGCCGTCGCCACCACAGAGGTCCCACGCGCACAGGCCGGTCTTCTGATTGAGCGTGCTGCCCTTGGGACATTGATTGATGGTGTGCGAGCAGTACCCGAACCAATCGCAGTGATGGCAGGTGCCTTCGTCGGAAGAGAAGGTGCTCGGCCGGTATTCCCAGCCGGAAGGACACAGCGTGAAGTCGCACGTCTGAGCAGCAGCGGACGAAGCGACGGTGAGCACAGCGACGCAGAGGAGTGTTTTCATGACGGCGCGCAGAGCACGGCGCAGGCCAACCTCGCGCGCGTGTCGATCACGGTGGTTGGCGCCCGCGACCTGTCGCCTCGCAGGCCACGGTGTCGCTTGCGAGGCTTCACGCTAGCCTCGGTCGCATGAACGTCCGCCTGGCCTTGGTCTGGAGTGTCCTGGGGTTCACCACCGTCACGTGGGCCGTGCCGATCGCCCCGCCGCCACCCGAAGTGTTTCCCCGCAATGCCGCGGTGGTCCCGAGCAACACGAAGATTTGGGTCTTCGGAGACAACAACTTCGTGCAGGTCGTCGGCCCGCAGGGCACCGAGGTCGCGGTCACAACGGTCTCGATCCGGGGGCTCTTTGGTCAGGGCGTCGTTCAGCTCACGCCTCGCGCTGCACTCGCTCCCGGCGCTTACGAAGTGCGTCAGTTCGGAGACAAGCTGGTCACCTTCAACGTGACCTCCGATGTCGACACCACGCCGCCCGGCGCACCTCAGGTCGCGGTGAGCAGCACGGGCAAGGTCGGGCAGATGAGTTCGCTGACCACCATCACCTCGGCAGACGCCGACTCGTTCCTGGTGGTGCTGGACGAAGGCCAGACCTGGCAACCCACCACGGTCGTCGCTGCGAGCCTTGCTGGCTCCGTCAGCGTCGTGGGGCTGCGTGCTGGAGAGACGCGGCTGCAGGCCCTCCGCGTCGATGCTGCGGGCAATGCGAGCGAGGTCACCGAGGTCGTGGCGACCACTCCGGCCGACCGTTCCTGCTCAGTCGCGCCGGTGTTGCCGCTGGTGTTGCTCGCGTCGACGCTGCTCCGCCGCCGACGCGTTTAGGGCTTGGCCGTTTTCGCGCGCGAAGATTTGCGAGTGACTGGAGACCTTCCCTTCATCTCAGCCAGGCGAAAGGCCTCGCTGAGATCGGGTGACCCTTTCCACGGCGAAAAGAGCCTCCGAAGTCGCGGTACTTGAAGGAGATGTCCTTCTTTCCTGCTCAGAAGGGGTCGGAGGCGGGCTCGAGTTCGCTCACCGTGAGGGAGCGAACCCGAACCGTTCAGCTCGTGCTCAGTAGTTCTCGTGCGCCAGCGACTCGGGGAGCCGGGGGTCGTTGATGGCGACGACTTTGTTCCGGTTCAAGAGCACGCCGTAGACCGCGAGGAACACGCCGGTCATGCCCAGCAGCGCCGTGAAGTCGAGGTAGCTCGGAGCAAGGTGCGGCTCGTGGTGCCCACCGCCGTGCGCGCCGTAGTTCGGCATCACCAGCCAGTAGATGTCGACGCAGTGCATGACGAGCGTCCAGATCGCGCCGAAGGCCAGGAACGAGCGGTTGCGCTTGATCTGACGCGACAGCATGAAGAGGAACGGCACGAAGAAGTGCGCGATGGGCAGACCGTACGAGATGTACTGCCAGCCGCCTTCCATGCGGACCATGTAGAACTCGGTCTCTTCCGGAATGTTCGCGTACCAGATCAGCACGAACTGGCTGAACGCGATGTACGCCCAGAAGATCGTGTAGCCGAACATGAACTTGCCGAGGTCGTGGAAGTGCTCGGTGTTGATCGCCGTCTTGAGCGCGCCTGAGCTCTGCGCCGCCATCGACATCAGCGTGACGAAGGCGAAGAACGCGAGGATGCCGGCGGTGAAGTAGTAGACGCCGAAGATGGTCGAGTACCAGTGCGGCTGGAGCGACATCAGCCAGTCGATCGCACCGAACGACAACGTCACGCCGTAGAGGGGCAGGCCGGCCGCGCACACCTTGCGGATGGTGTGGATCAGCTTCTCGCGCTGGGGCGCGTTCTCATCACCCGACAACGAGTCTTGCTTGATCGACGTGCTGTAGAGCCACCAGCCCAGCGCAGCCCAGACCACGAGGTAGAAGAACGAGCGGCCGTACCAGAAGCCCGGGCTCAGGAACCACGCCTTCTTCAGGAGGATCGGGTCGCTCTCGTGGCTCCACGGGAACAGCTCGTGGAAACCCAGGAAGCCGATCGGCAGCCAGAGCAGGATGAACACCGGCAAGGTCGCCGAGGTGGTCTCGACGAAGCGGCGCACCACCACGCCCCAACCGGAGCGAACGGTGTGATCGATCAGCAGCCAACCCAGGCCGCCGAGCGCGACCGCCAGCACCGTCTCGAACGCCCAGAGGTAGCTGAACATCGCGCGCGCTTTGTGCTCGCCGAAGGCCGAGCCCAACGTGGCGCCCAGGCCAGCGACCGCCATGATGCCGCCCAGAATGGGCAGCTTCGCGAGGAAGCTCGACGGGGGAATCTGAATGTCTTCCGGCTTCTTGATTTCGTGGCTCACGGTCGGCCTCTGATCACTTCTGAGCTTGCATGAACAGCGCGATGCTCTCGATCTCGAGATCGGTGAGCGGATACGGCGGCATCGCAGGCGGGTACCCCTCGACGATCTTCGCCATGGGGTTCCGGATCGACTCCGTCACGTAGGCGAGGTCGACCGTCACGGCGCCACCGCTGGTCGCCTCGTTGCGGCCCCAGATGCCCTTGAACGTCGGGCCGACGAGCTTCGAGCCGTCGAGGGAGTGGCAGCCGACGCACGCCTTGCCCTTGTAGAGCGCCTCGCCAATCTTCGCGTCTGCGACGGTAACGGGTCCTACGGCCTTGAGGCCACCCGGCTCGAGCTCGACCGAGGGGTCCTTCTTCATCTGCTCGCTCTTGATGTACGCGACGATGGCCCAGCGGTCTTCGGGCAGAATCTGCGCCGCGTAGGAGCCCATGTTGCCGTTGTTCACGCCGTTGCGAATGGCTGAGTAGATGCCGCCGACGGGCAGGTCCTTGGCGACGCGCTCCGAGTGCATGCTGGGGGGCGGCACCTGGAGACGCGGCCCACCATCGAGCGCGAGACCGGCGACCGGGCCCTTGCCGTCCAACGCAGTGCCGTGGCACGGCGCGCAGTAGATCTGGTACCGGTTCTGACCCCGCGCGACATTCTGGTCCATCGCGCTCTTGATGCTCGCCGGGAAGGCCTTGGTGGGGGTCGGCTCAGCCGCCTCGTCGATGCCTTCGTCGAACTGAAAGTCTTCGACCAGCGTGCCTTGCGCGATGGTGCCTTCGACAGGCAACCGCGACATGCGGCCATCAGCGAACAGCCCAGTGGAGTCGCGGCGGTACGCCTTGCCCTTCTCCTGGGTGTCCATGTTCTTGATGAGGTGAATCGGCCGCTCTTCGGTGTCCCAGCCACGGCAACCGCCGAGGAGGATGAACGCGGCAACCAGCCCGAGCGAAGCCGGTCCAGCGGAACGCTGGACAAGCGCAGCTGAAGCGAAGCGGAAGATGCGCATAGGCGAAGCGACCAGAGAGATAGTCTTCACGGCTCCAACTCCTCGACGAGGGTCGCGCCCGTGCTGGTGAGCAGCGCCTTCGTCTTCTCGAGGTCGAACTTGGGATCAGTCGCCTCGACCATGATGAAGAACTTGTCGTCGGTCACGCGCTCGAACGCCTTGCTGGCGAACGCCGGATGATTCGGGCGCGGCAGACCGTTGAGAATCCAGTTCGCGAAGAACGCGGTCACGCAGCTCGACAGAACGGTCAGCTCGTACCAGACGGGCACGAAGGCAGGCAGCGAGAACAGCGGCTTGCCACCCACGATGAACGGGTACGCGTAGCCCATCGCCCACGTCTCGAAGAACAACGCGAAGCTGCTGCCCGCGATGCCCACGGCCAGAACGATCCACGGCAGCTTCGAGGGCTTCAAACCCATCGCCCGATCCAGCCCGTGCACGGGAAACGGAACGCAGGCGTCCCACGCACTGTAGCCGGCGTCACGAACGGCCTCGCAGCCCTTGGTCACGGTGTGCGGGTTCTCATACTGAGCCAGCACGCCCCACAGATTCTTGGTGCTCATGAGTGACCTCCCGAAGCTGCAGCGGGGGCGGCGTGGTGCTCACCTTCGTGGCTGTAGCCTTCCCAGTGCGGGTCGGCCTGCGGCATCACCATCTTCACTTCGGCCATCGCGATGACCGGGAAGAAGCGAACGAAGAGGAGGAACAGGGTGAAGAACAGACCGAACGTGCCCACCAGGTAGAACACCTCGGTGACCGGCACGAAGTAGTCCCAGCTCGAGACCAGCGCGTCGCGGTGGAGCGAGGTCACGGTGATGACGAAGCGCTCGAACCACATGCCGATGTTCACGAAGAACGCGAGGCCGAAGCTCCACGCCGCCGAGGTGCGGATCTTCCGGAACCAGAAGAGCTGGGGCGTGATCACGTTGCAGCTGACCATG